>JADFYO010000003.1:27652-118847 GCA_015233015.1 Nitrospirota bacterium
CCGCCGTTGGGGCCGGCAATAATAATTATCTTCTTGTCTTCATTCATATGACTTACTTTCCATACAATCAGGCATATCAGGATAGAAGCTATTACCATAACCTGAACCAGAAACCCTTGAAACATTAGACAGTTGAATTATTTTTGTCTAATGTTCAAGAAACATCTTAATCGCCGTAAATGGGCGCTGTCCCTATTATTTCTAATTTCTACAGAGAGTTGCTCATACGTAACACACGGGAACAATATCGATGTGTTTTTCGCCTGGCATGGAAAGCCGTAAAGGGCATTTTTCTGTCGGCCATTGACTTCTGTCTTCATAAGTATATAATTGATATTTGCCCGGCAGCATATCTGAACTAATTTTATCGACTTTTGAGAAATATCTATCGTACCTGTCATAATAATCAAGTCCGGGTGCCCTCACATGATATTCTTCATTTGGGTTAGGTTCCGGATATTCAATAGTTTTCTCAGCTACTATGGGGACGGGAAGGACTGCAATACCTTTGGGCTTCAGAATTCGCCGGATTTCTGAGAGTGCCTTTCCGTCGTTGGGGATATGCTCTAATACATGTGAAGCAAACACAAAATCATATGTTTGATCATCAAACGGAAGTTTTTGTAAATCAACATTATGATCCACGTGAGACATGCTTAAGTCAGCGGTCTCATATTTACCAAAACGCTTAGAAAAAAACTCCCTAAAAAAAGGTTCTGGAGCAAAATGAAGCATCTTCAGCCCTGAAGGATGTATAGTCTCCAACACGTTGTTCACAACCAGGTATTGAAGCCTGTGCCTTTCAAAAGCGCCACATACCGGACATTCCACGAATTTTCTATGTAAACCAGACAAGGCCGATTTGATACCTTTAAAAGGCCCTGTATATAAGCAGATTGGACACGTGAATTTCTCCTCATTATAATTTTGCATCAAGAAAATTGGGAGGCTAAGCCGCCTCTTTAGTTTACGTAGATGGTATTTTAATCCTTGCAGGTTTCTTACGAGATTCATAAACGCCGCCCCCCTTCGTTTTCATATTCCATCATTAAACCGCTTCACAGATATTATACTATTATCCACTCAGATCTGTACAAGTCAGCTTGTGTAAAGGGACAGGATTTCAGACCTCGAAAATGTCTTCGATATTGACTTGCAGTCCCTCGATGACCTTAGATGTAACCACCCCTTCAAACGCCGCAACTGTGAGCAGTTTATACTTGGCAGCATCAAGGGTGAATATCTCAGTCGTCTTTACTTCCGGCATGACTATCCAATACTCCGGCACTCCGTATTTCTCGTAGATAGCCTTTTTAACTTCAGTATCATATTCGTAACTGCCCGGAGATACAACCTCACAGACCATATCCGGTACGCCGCGTATCCAATCCTGCTCTATAGCCGCGTTTTCTTTTCGGATAAACAGTATATCCGGTTGAAGGCGGTTAATCCCTTCCTCTAAGATTACGTCAAGTGGCGATATATGGACTTTCCCTAATTTGTTCGTTTTGACGTGGCGGCGTATAATATCAGTTAAATTTAAAACAATACTCTGATGTTTACTAAAAGGACTTGGCGACACAACTTCCTCCCCGTTAATTATCTCCGTTAAGTCTAAGTCTCGTTCAAGAGTAAGCGTTTCCATGATTATATTCTATCCTTAATCTAACGGGTTTGTCTATGCCATGCAAAGGTCTTCGAGAGGGGGTGTCTGGACACCGCTTAGGGTGCAGTGTCCAGAGAGTCGCCTGCGCAGGCTATGGGTTGGGAGCTTTATTTTTTGGGTTGTGCGTCATGCGGGTTGGTGGCATTCTCGTCGGAAAGCAGTTTTTCGATAACCGGCATGTTAGCCCCGTCGACAAACGTTCCATTGATAATCAAAAGCGGCGTACCGGTTACTCCGGCGCTGTCGCCGGCGGCCTTGTGGTCGTTGAGCAGCTCATCTACCTTTGGATCGTTGCAAAGCTCAAGGGTGTCGTTGTCATGTTTGCCGGCCATCACATCCTCGAGAGCCTTTTTCCTATCCCCGGAACAGAGTATATACTTGGCCTTTTCAGCGGCTTTAGGATGAAGCTGCGCTATTGGAAACAAAAAGACATACCTCGTAATATCGCTTCTGGAGGCAAGATAAACCCCGGCCTTCCTGCAAAATGGGCAGTCAGGGTCGGTGAACTCAATTACAGTCTTCTTGCCGTCTCCAATCTTTATCGCCTTATCGAGAGGCATATTTTTGAGTTTAGCCTCCCTTAACTGGCGCTTTCTGTCAGCAGTAAGACTCTTCTTTTCCTTGGGTGAAACTATCTCTCCGAAGATCAAGTATCCGGTTACTGGATCTAAATAAACAATCTCACTACCTTTAACTATCTCGTAAAGCCCTTTTACGGGACTCTCCTGAACACTATCCGGCTTTACATCGGGGAAGATCTCCTTTATCTTATCCTCCACCGGGTCAGCACACACTGTCTGGACATACATAACGCATATCAATACACTTATAAGCACACTCAAAAGCACTGGCATCTTTTTCAACATCCGATTCTCTCCTTGTGTTTTAATTAGTTTATTATCCCCGTGGCCTCTTTTATCTTCTGAAGCCTGTCTACCATATTGTCCTGAAGCTCTTTCATCTTGTCAAGTTTGCTCCACGCCGAAAGGATAAGCCAGTTCAGCGAATGGTCGATAGCATCCTCGGCAACCCCCCTTCCAGACAGACGCTGCAAGGCATCGAACACCGACGATGCGTCCCTGAAAGTACCTTCTTCATATAGGTCGTCCATACTGTTGCTGCCACGCACACCGGCAGGAACGTCTGGCCTTTCCTGCCCGAACCTGCCCTGCAGCCCATCTGGTAGCCCATCCTGCCGGGCGTCGGCATCTTCTTGTCCATCCCGGGTATCCATATCTACCTCCTTAATGAAGACATGCTTTCAGAGAAGTAAGATATATTACAATCCCATGTGAATATCTTACAATCATTATTTTTTAAAAGTCAAGCATTTTTTCATGATATAATTATTTCTTGAAAATAAAACATTCTTTCTGATATACTTTATAATCATGGCTCGCGAAAAAGACAGCATTCAGAGGGAGACGTTCTCAACACGGCTAAACCCGGAACTCCTGAAAAAGTTGAGATATCTTGCCGTTGAGGAAGGTAAAAAGCTCAACGAGTTGATAGAAGAGGCCGTTGTCATGCTGCTCGATGAATACAAAAGGCGAAAAGGCAGACTTTTCGATTAATACCAAGTTGCGTTCATAGAAGTAAGAAAACTTGAATCATCCTGAGCCTTTCGAAGGATGCTCCTTTAAGTCTCATTTCCACATAAATCGGAAATCCTTCGACAAGCTCAGGATGATTCTATTAACAGGATTATTTAACAGGATTATTTTTACTCATATGATTACAACTTGGTATAATCCCCGATATCCGGCCTTCTGCAAGACTTAATCCGGCTATCTGCCAGATTTCATTCGCTGGCCCTAAGTGCCTTGATGTTTAACTGAACAGTACGGCTTCCGTTCCACTCGTTTATAATGGGAGTAAACGCGGCGTCAATACATTCGGAATTGTCAATATCATTTAAAAACCCTCCCATGTCATATCCGATTGCGTCAATGACAAAGCCGTTGTGGCTGAGTTTCAGCTTTAGGTGGTTTTTCCCTACTATGCGGGGTTTTATCGCCAGAAGGCCGCGCGCCCCGAAGATCGGGTCGGGATTTCCATAACCATATGGGGCAAGTCTCGCAAGATCAGACATTAATTTCATATTCACATCTTTTATATAACAGCCCACATCTATTGTCAGGGTTGCCGCCGAGTTGGCTTCATTAAACTCCGCCTCTACATAGTTATTGATGGCCTTTTCAAACAAGGGTATGGCGGCGGCCTTTAATTTCACCCCCGCCGCTTGCTTATGCCCTCCGAATTGAATTATGTGCTCATGGCACAAGGAGATAGCCTTGCATATATCTACTTCCAGAATGCTTCTGGCGGAGCCCCTCGCAATACCGTCCTTTATGGAAAACACAATGCTGGGGAGATTAAATTTGTCCACGAGCTTCGAGGCCACTATTCCGATGACCCCTTCGTGCCAGTTTTCGTCTGCGACCACTATGACGCGGCCCTGAGGTTTCTCAATATCTAATTTTTTTAACGCGCTTTTGAAAACCTCTTCCTCGACTTTTTGCCTTTCCTGATTCAATTTTGTAAGGTATTCGGCCAGTGCCTGCGCCTCATCGGGGTCTGTTGTCAACAGGAGGCGCACTACGTTAGCGGCGTCGTCCATTCTGCCCGCGGCGTTGATTTTAGGTATCAGCATGTAGGAAAGGATGTCCGGCTCCAGAGTGCGGCCGTTGATGCCTGAGCATTTTATGAGCGCCTTAAGGCCCGGCCTTCGCGTCTCACGCAATACCTTAAGACCGTCCTTTACGATTAACCTGTTTTCACCGGTCAGAGGCGCTACGTCGGCTATGGTTCCAATGGCCGCCATATCCAGGAGACCTCTGTCCATACTGCCAAGCAGGGCGCGGCTGAGCATAAGGGCAATTCCAGCTCCGGTGAGATTTGGAAACGGTGAGTTATTAGCGTCAATCTTAGGATTTATTATACTAATGGCCTGGGGCAGAAGATTTCCTCCGCCTTCGACATACGGCTCGTGATGGTCGGTAATAATCACGCCTATTCCATATTGCCGCGCCGCCTCAACGGCGTCAACGGAGCTTATTCCACAGTCAACCGTTACAATCAGAGAACAGCCCAGCTCCCTGGCCCTCTCGACGGCCTGAATATGAAAGCCATAGCCGTGTTTAAACCTGCTTGGGATAAAGCACTCCACAGAGGCACCCATGCCGAGAAGCGTTTCTGTTATGATAGCGGCCGCTGTTGTGCCATCGGCATCATAGTCACCGCTGATAAATATCTTTTCTGAACGAGCAACCGCCCCTGCTATCTCACTAACCGCCCTTTCCATGCCATGAAGCCCAAACGGATCCCCAATGGAATCTATAGTGGACAGTAGAAAGTCCTTTGCCTTCTCCGGTGTCCTGATGTCGCGGTTGACCAACACCTGAGCGGCCAACGGAGATATGTCCAGCTCCCTTGCAAAGTACTCTAAGAAATCCTGATTAGTCCTTTTCAGCAGCCATCGCTTTTCTATCGAAGGCATGGCGTCAATGTTTTTTCATCAACGGCTTATTCCCTGACCACAGCAGCACGACAGGGCTGGCTACGAAAACGGACGAATATGTCCCTACAAGGACGCCGAGAATCATTGCGAGGGCGAAGTCATGCAGCACCTCGCCGCCAAAGATGAACAGCGCTATCGAGGCCAGAAGCACCGTCATAGACGTTATCAATGTCCTCGAGAGCACCTCGTTAATACTCCTGTTTATGAGGCTGTCAATGGATTCCTTTAGTAACACCCTCATGTTTTCCCTGATTCTGTCAAATACGACGACCGTATCTGTTAGTGAATAACCGGCGATGGTTAGGAGCGCGGTCAGAAGGATGAGATTTATCTCAAGCCCTGTAATGTAGAAAAACCCAAGGACGGCAAGGACATCGTGAAACGTGGCCACGGCAGCCCCTAAACTAAAACTTAACTGAAAGCGCCATCCGACATATATGATAATCCCAACAGTGGAGGCAATCACAGCCCACAGGGCGTCAACCCTTAGCCTCTTACCAACCTTCGGCCCTATCTCGGAGATTGAGTCCACGGTTATCCTGTTATCGGGAAAACCCTTCGTAAGGGCCTCGATGACCTTATCCGAAAGCCCCTTGTCTATCGATGCCGGTGCTGACGTGGTGGATGTGTGTTCGCCCGCCTTTTTTAACACGATAAGGACTTTTTTTGCCGATGGGAAATCCTGCAGGTCTGCCCCTTTTATCCCATTACTCTCAAGGGCTGTCCTGACCTGATGAAGGGTAACCACCTTATCGAACTTTACCTGAACGGCAGTGCCGCCGGCGAAATCTATTCCCAGATTTGCCGTCCCGCGCGCTATCGCCACAACGCCCAGAATGCCAATCAGAGACAACACCCCCGATACTATAAAGGCTATGTAGCGCTTTCCCATAAAATCTATATTGGTTCGCTTAATAATTTCAATCATATGCTGAGATGCTTAACCTCCTTGGATGAATTTAAGTAGTCAAAGACGGCCTTCGTACCTATAAGAGAAGTAAAAAGGTTGATTGCTATACCGATGCTCAATGTGACGGCAAACCCTTTTATCGGGCCGGTGCCGAACTGAAACAGCACTGCTGCCGTTATGAGTGTGGTTACGTGTGAGTCGACAATCGTGAGGAACGCCTTATCATATCCTGAGTCGACCGCCGCGCGGGGGGTCTTCCCAAGTTTTATTTCGTCTCTCATACGCTCAAACATAAGGACGTTAGTATCGACCGCCATACCTATGGCGAGGACGATACCGGCTATGCCGGGCATTGTCAGTGTTGCGTTCATTGCCGCCATAGCGCCAAGCAGAAACACTATATTAAGAATAAGTGCGAAATCGGCTATGACACCGGCGAGGCGGTAGTATATGCCCATGAACACGGCCACCATGATAAACGCCACCAGAGCGGCACGTTTGCCGGCCTCGATAGAATCCGACCCAAGCGACGGCCCTACGGTGATATTCTGAAGCAGATTGACCGGTGCAGGCAGAGAGCCTGCCCTCAGAACTATGGCAAGGTCTTTGGCCTCTTCCATAGAGTATGAGCCGGAGATTTGGGCGCTTCCACCGGCGATTTTTTCCTGTATCACAGGGGCGGAATAGACGTTGCCGTCAAGTATAATGGCCAGACGCTTTTTTACATACTTGCCGGTCAGCTCCTCGAAGAGCTTAGCCCCCTCAGGATTAAAAGTTACGGAGATATACGGCGAATTAAAACGTGAATCTATGGCCACTCTGGCCTCCGAGAGGAATTCACCTGTGAAAAGGGCATCTTTTTTGAGCAGATATGGGTGTTTAGTAACCTCGCCAGTCTCCCTGTTCACGTGTCTTTCAAAGAGTATCTCACCGCCTTCGGGGATTTTTTCCTTCATTTTCGCAATGAATTCCTCCTCGTCCACCGGTTTAACGGAGGCGGGAATTTCGGCGGCCAATGCGGCTTCGTCATCGACAAGTTTGAACTCCAGCTGTGCTGTTTTACCGATTAAATCAATAGCCCTTTTAGGGTCTTTTACGCCCGGAAGCTGAACGACGATTTCTCCTTCTCCCTGCCGCTGGATAACCGGCTCTGCAACGCCGAACTGGTCTATGCGGTTGCGTATGGTCTCGAGGGCCTGGTCTATCGCGTTTTCCTTAATGGATTTAATCTCTTTTTCGGAAAGCGAATAGACTAAACGGCCATCGGCCTCTTTAGCAGTGAGTGTGGGAAACGCGGCCTCAACGGCCTTTCTTGTCTCGGAAGAGGCGGGGGCGATAGTTATTTCAGAGCCGTTTGCCGTGGCCTCCGCCTTGGTTTCTTTCTTCGACAGGAGTTTATTAATACTGCCGGCAATCCTTTTTGCGTTCAACTGGACGGCCTTGTCACCTTCTACTTCAAAAACGAGATAAATACCGCCCTGAAGATCAAGACCAAGAATAATCCCCTTATCAGGCATATAATCCCTGTACGTCTTATGCATCAACTTATAAACAGGAGTATTAGGGAGCAGGGCTATAAATGACGCCGCAAGCGCCAGGGCAATAAGAGAGAAGCGCCACTTTATGTTCTTTTTCACAACTATCCTCCTTCAACCGAAAATGAAATTATTCCTGTGCCCGGCCAATATGTTCAACCCGGCCCGCGATCGTAAGTCAGTCTTCTTCCTGATTAACCCTTACGGCGGCTACAAAGGATTTGCCGAATTTGACTTTCACATTTTCAGCAATCTTCAGGACTACAGTATTGTCTCCTACGCTTTCAACAAGGCCATAAACGCCGCCGGTTGTGATGACCTTATCGCCTTTTTTGATGTTGCTTAGCATTTCCTTATGTTCCTTTGCCTTTTTTTGCTGCGGCCGGATAAGGAGCAGATAGAAAATCGCGAAAATAACGATCAGCGGGAAAAAACTCATAAACATATCAGGGGCACCTGCCGCCTGGCCTGATGGCGGCGTCGAACCCATTGCCCATGCAAAAGTTTCAAACATTAATTAATACCTCCAAATTTTTTATAGTCCATATGATAACCTTTATACAATTATTATATCAAGCCATTTTTACGGTATTTTAAAGGTACCTGCAAATTGGCCGTTTAATTCTTAAATGTGGGGATACTCTTTACATAAATCAAGCCATTGTGATAGGATTCGATTACAAGCGATAGGGGGAACTCATCCGTGTACAAGATACTTATAGTCGATGACAGCGAACCGGTAAAGGAATTCCTTAGTTTTCAGCTAAGACAACTGGATTGCGAAGCGGCACCGGCAGTTGGCTCGACAGCGATAAGCATGGCCGTTAAGTTTATCCCTGACATGGTGCTTCTCGATATTGAGATTACGGCGGTAAGCGTACTTGACCTCATCAGGGAACTTCGCTCCCATGACGAATTTAAAAATACCCCTGTGATAATCTTATCCTCCCGCGCCGACAAGACAACCATCATGAGCGCATTTACCGGCGGGGCGGACGACTACATCTTAAAGCCGGTCAATACAGGCTTGTTGTTTAGCAAGATCATCGGATGGCAAAATCTGGAGATGGAGACAAACTGGACAGGGATTACGCACAATCAGGGGAAGGCGCTTCGTTTACTAAAAGTAATAATGGACGAGTCTTTTGAGAACCTTAGAAAATCAGCCCCCCTGTCTGCCGCGTCAGTAAGAAACGCATGTGAACTATTATATCTTACAATCGAAGCTGAAGGTGCCGGCGCAATTGTTAAGGCCGTCGCCGGATACAACACTACGCTGTTTCTGCACTCGCTCCTGATGTGTGTATATATTATGATGTTTACAAGATATAAAGGATACGCCAAAGACGATTGTATAGATATGGCAATGGGGGGACTTCTCCACGACATCGGGAGTGTTAAGGTACCAAATAATATCCTCTTCAAGCCCGGTAAGTTCAACATCAGCGAATACAACGATAGCGGATTGCACGTAAAATACGGCATCGAAATCATGGACAAGACGCCGGACTTGCCTCAGGCAGTAAAAAATATCTGCCGCTGCCACCACGAAAGAATCGATGGAAGCGGTTTCGGGGGCATAAAGGCGGAGGGAATATGCACAGAGGCACGCATCGCCGCCATCGTCGAGACATACTGCGCCATCACTGCAAAAACCGGGGACAGCGACTCAAAAACCGCAGCGGAGGCCATTCCCACGCTGATGTCCTTTCAAAACCAGCTCGACCCCAAACTGCTTGAGGCATTCAAAGAGGCCGCCATGAATGACTTCAAGTCCAATCTGTTGTAATATACTGCAATCAGAAAAGTAAGTGGATTTTCACATAGGTAATTTCCCTATGTATATTCTAAATAATCCTACATAGAAGCTATATTTTTACCGATTGACTCAAAATATCGTTCATGTTATAATTCATCTGATTCGGGGATGAAAACAAAAGGGTGAGTTTTAAATCCTGGTGAAGACCGGAGTCCGTATCCTTAAAATGACGGCTCGGTGCCGTTGAACTAAAGGGCTGGACAGCACATTACAGGAGGAGGCATCCATCTATAAAGTACTATTAGTCGATGACAGCGAATCAATAAAGGAACTGTTTAGTCTCAAACTGAGGCAAATAGGCTGCGAAGTGGCCACAACACGCGGTGCTACGGCAATAAACAAGGCCATTAAGTTTATCCCGGACCTGGTGCTTCTCAATGATGAAATGCAGACACTAAAAGGTCTCGATGTCTTGAAGGAACTTCGCTCTTATAGCGAATTTAAGGATACTCCCGTGATAATGCTATCTCGCAGTGCCGACAAGTCAAACATTATAAACTCAATCAAAAGCGGAGCCAACGACTATGTCGTAACGCCCTTTGATATAGGTGTGCTTTTTGCCAAAATCATCGGCTGGCAAAACTCCGAAATGGAGACTCAATGGCACGGCCTATCGCACGAGCAAGCAAAGATACTTCGTTTATTGAAAGTAATGATAGAAGAGGCATTCGAGAATGTCAGGAAATCGACACCCCTGTCTGCTTCGTTAATCAGGTACGCGTGCGAAATATTATATTTAACAATCGAATCCGAAGGTGCCGATGCCATCCTTAAGGCCGTCGAGGGATACAATACTACGATGTTTCTGCACTCGCTCCTGACGTGTGTATATATGATGCTGTTTACCAGATATAAAAGATACGCCAAAGACTCTTGTATAGAGCTGGCCATGGGTGGACTTCTCCACGACATCGGGAGTGCTAAGATACCTAATAATATCCTCTTCAAGCCCGGAAAACTCGACATCAACGAATACATCGAAATAAAAGCGCACGTACAATACGGCATAGAAATCATGGACAAAACACCCGACTTACCACAGGTGGTAAAAGATATCTGTCTCTACCACCATGAAAGACTGGATGGAAGCGGTTACTATGGCATAAAGGCAGAGAAAATAAGCACGGGGGGGCGGCTGGCAGCCATCATTGAGACATACTGTGCCATCACGACAAAAACGGTGTACAGGCAGCCAAAGACCACAGCAGAGGCCATCGCAACTCTTATGTCCTTACAAGACCAACTCGACCCCAAACTGCTTGAGGACTTCAAAGAAGCCGCCACGAATAACTTCAAGGTCAATAACGTCAAGGTCAAACAGCCCTGATATCCAATGTTTTTTTAACGAGAATAGCCGTCCCGCCAAACATCACGGCAAGCATAATAATATCGTTGATATAATATATCTCGTCCAGACGCTTATCCATGGAAAACCACACCGGCGCAATAAGCATTATCAGTACCTCAACCCCTCGCAGCGACAATATTGCGGTCTGTGTCCTTGTCACAACCAACGGCCTCCACGCCCAAACCATAAATAAAATCACACTCATAACCCATACGTGAAGCCCCTCCGGCATCAAACCCGTTATATTAAAACCCCAATATACCGCAAAACCAAAAAAAGGAACCGCCACAACCGCCGTAAATACCATTGGATGCTCTCGTGCGCCGCCATATGTCTTTTCTATTAGCAATATATGCGCCGTAAACCCAAAACCAAACGGTACCGTGTTCCAATACTGAAATATAAAAGGTATTATTTCAGGCACCCTGCCATACACAGAAGTCACCCCCTGCGCTCCTCCCGTGAAAACATACAGATAGAGAGGTATAACCGTATTGGCAAACGACTGCAGACGTGAAATCAGCCATGCCGACGTCCCTGCGCCAAATTTTTCATTGGACATTAATATATACTTTAGAAAAAACTCCTGATGGTCAGAAAATCCGTTCACGGCTTTCCAAAGCAGAAGAAATAACCCGCAGATTATAAAGATAAGACAGCCGTCAAGCAATATTTTCTTATATTTCACAAATATCAAATCCCTGAGTGAGCCATCCGCCTCCACCGCTATCCAAACGAATAATATAACTGGAAGTGACAATAACGCCATTGGATGAAACAAGTACCCCAATCCAAGGAAAAGGCCGGACAACCGGGGGCGTTTAACAATGACCAAATATAAGGCAGTCATCACAAGACCTGCCGTCGCAAGTTTAGACCATGAATAATAGACCTCGTGAATAAAAAAAGGCGTCATGGCCGTCAGCAATACACTAAAGTGCCCTGCCCTTTTGCCTCTAAGCGCCGACGCGACACTAAATAAGCCAAAAAGACACGACGCCGACAACACTATCATAGCAATTCGATATACGGCAAATCCCTCGTTATCAAAAGGTCTCCATGCCTGAACAGGCATACCGGGCGGAGGTTTTCCACCGGCTAAAAAGACCAGAGGGGCCGCTGTAAGCCCGCCCATAGGCGTGCGGGACGCAAACGACCAGGGATGGAAGTACTTGCTGCCGGCATTGCTATATGGGTATAGTCCGTTTCCAACCAGCTGTACCACATGGTATTGAATCCTGCTGTCAGGACGTCCCCCGGCATCCAGCGTCCTCAATATGGTGTGTCCATAAAGTTCCTCAAACGGGCCGACAGAATAACCACCCTTCGCCGCCGCTATCAGTATAACGATAAATACAATGCCGATGACCTTCCACTCTGCCCGATAGACTAACTCGTGGGCTTTTCTCATAACCAGAACACAAATGCAGAGAAATAAGCTCAACAGGCTTGTCAGCGTCGAAATAAGCTGAAGATTTGCAGCTGGTGCCGCCTTCCAGCATATCAGGCCGCAGACAGATAAAATAAGCACCCCGGGAACCGGAATAAATGCGGCCGTCCTCAAAACGGACCCCTTTTTCAAAAATGTTCTGAGGGCAAGCCCCGGTCCAATGATTAATGTCACGGCGGCAAAAATAGAAAGCATTATCCTCACTATGGACATCAACTCGCCTGTTTTCCCCGTAACAATAAACGGTTCGGACACAGAAAACCACGAATTAACACCAGAAGCGCCATGTCTTCCAACTATGCGGACCCTGTAAGGGCCTCGTTTATTGTTTAAAGTTATCTTTCTCAGTACCATCACATTTCGTGGATTTACCTTGTCTGTCAAATCAAACCTTTCACGCATGGAACTTTTCGACTGAACCTCAACCTGCAAGGTATTGCCTTCTAAAAAAGGAAACCCTCCGAGCATTATATCAAAATCGCCGCTGGCAACATACCAATGAGAAAATGTCTCTTCGGGCTGGCCCTCGATAAACGAAAATATCCTTAGATTGACGGGTGTGCCAATGCTCTCGTCCTTCACATACACCGCCGGGGGAAAGGGTATGACGGCGTCTTTGTCATCTGGCAAACCAGTCTCTGTGAGTGTCGAATAACTAAAACCAGAATAAAAGCGTGCCGCAGGTATTATCATGCTAACTGCTATATGAATCAGTGTTATACCTATGAATAAACAAAGAGTTACTTTAATAATTTTGCCGTCTCTCATCTAACTTTCCTCACTGGTGTTTTATCTATCGTATTCTACACTAAGAACCAGCTTATTTTATCGTTCTTTTTTATCTGCCTGTTTCATTCTGCAATATTTTTTCTTGCAATAATATTGAAATATTGTTACACTATATCAGGCGGTAATTTGGGTGCGCTTTGAATCGATGTCTTTTAGTACTGATTACATTTGTCGGGGAGTGGTAATCTGATGGACATACCGGGAGTTGCGTCTCCGGGTTTTGCGTCTCGTGGAAATATACTTTTCATGGACGATGACGGCGACATAAGGGAGGCTACTTCTGAGCTTCTTCAGCAGTATGGGTTTACGGTTACGCTGGCTGAAGAGGGTTCGCAGGCAATTTCCATTTATGAAAAATCCATTGCCGAAAATGCCGTCTTCGATGTCGTTATCCTGGACTTGGTTGTACCGCGCGGTTTAGGGGCAAAGGATACCATTACCAGATTGCATTCATTAAACCCCTCGGTTAAGGCGCTGGTGGCCAGCGGGTATTCAAACGACTACATACTCGACAACTATGAAGAATTCGGATTCTGCGGTACTCTGGCCAAGCCATACAACTTCGATGAATTGCTGGACGCTATTACAGCACTAATCACCGGGAAAGGCAACAAGTCCTGAGAGCGTCTCCTTAATTATTTTGCCGTATTAAAATATTCTTATACAATTTTAAGTCGGAATATTATAAAATATAACTACAATGCTGCTGTTCACTGTTGTCGTTCTGGGATTTCTAGCTATACCGGCGACGGGCTATGCGTGGGGGCCTCTTACTCATATGTATTTGGGCAATGAAGTGCTGTCCCTGCCATATCTCCTTCCTCCGGCCATATACGTTATTATAAAAAAATTCAAAGAGGATTTCCTCTATGGAAACATAATAGCTGACATTGTACTAGGTAAGAAGTATCTCCCGCAAAACGGCAGCTCCCACTCATGGGAATTTGGCTTCGCTATCTTAGACAACGCCCGAAATAACCAGCAAAAGGCCTTCAGCTACGGCTATCTCTGCCACCTCGCCGCCGATACGGTCTCCCATGAAATCCTCACGAAGGAAAAAAAGAACATTGAACACACAATGTATGAAATTAAGGCCGACAGCCTTATAAACAAAAAATATTGGCTCCAGGCTGTAGCAATTAAACGAAGTGTGCAGAAACGCAACGACGAATTCCTCGAAAATTCCATATGCAATACCTTTTTCTCATACAAGGCCAATAAGAGGATCTTCAAGAGCCTTGTCTTTATGTCATTATTTACATCGGCTTCATTTGTCAATCTGTTTGAGAAATCATTCTTATTGAGTTGCAGCCCCGCAACAGAGGCCATCAAAGACCTGACGGACACATCCCTTCAACGTATAGTTGACGTCATAATAAACGGGAGAAACTCTTCGGTTACGAAATTCAGACCGGCTGGTAAAATAGTTCACGGCGTAATTTATAACACACTCTTCCAACAACACGACTCTCCCGACGAATTGTAACTATGGTTGATATGCTCGGCAGGGGAGACGCCATCCCGTTAAACAGGGCACTCGAACTCCTCGATAATACTACGTTCACCAAGCCAGAAATAGAAAGAATACCCTTAGAGGACATCTGCGGGAGGATTCTTGCCGAAGCAATCTCTTCAGATGAGGACCTGCCTCATTTCTCCCGCTCTACGATGGATGGATACGCGCTAAAGGCAGAGGATACATTTGGAGTAACAGAGACTTTGCCTGCATATGTTAAAGTAATAGATGAAGTATCTATGGGTAAGACTCCGAGTTTTCATATCGCCCGTGGTGAAGCGGCCAAAATTCCAACAGGAGGGATGCTTCCGGCAGGCGCAGACGCGGTCTTAATGTTTGAGCACTCACAGCCATTCGGCGGTCATGATATCGAGGTATTAAAGGCACTTGCCCCAGGCGACAATGTCATCCATAAAGGACAGGACATCTCTAAGGGTGCGGCGCTGCTCTTTCGCGGCCATAAGCTCAGGCCCCAGGACATGGGTGCGCTCGCCGCAATAGGCATCTGCAATGTATTGGTATATAAAAAGCCCGTGGTTTCCATTATCTCAACAGGCGACGAGATTATCCCGCCGGGAAGGCCGCTTAACGGCGCAGAGGTCAGGGATATTAACTCATATAACCTAAGCGGCCTGCTGCTTAATAACGGCGCCATGCCTTCCCGAAAAGGGATTTATAGGGACGACTTCAATACCATTTATAGCATCGTCACCGAGGCCGTTAAAACGTCTCAGATGGTCTTAATCACCGGTGGCAGCAGTGTGGGCACCCTGGATATGACGGGGAAGATTATTGACAGACTTGGGCGTCCCGGCGTCATATTCCACGGAGTTGCCGTAAAGCCCGGCAAACCCCTCATCGCGGGCTGCGTCGATGGAACCCCGGTCTTCGGCCTCCCAGGGCATCCTGCGGCTGTTACCGTAAGTTTCGAGGTATTCATTAAAGAAGTTCTAAGGCGGCTTACAGGTGAATTGCAGGGCGAATCTGGTACATGCAAAAATATTATTAAGGCAAGGCTCACGTCAAATATTTCGTCGCAGCCAGCAAGGACTGATTTTATCTGGGTCAAAATACTCAACAAAGACGGGGAGTTATACGCTCAGCCTGTTTTGAGCAAATCCGGCCTCATCGCGTCACTTGTAAAGGCTGACGGCGTAATAGAAATTCCGGCGGACAAACGTGGTCTCGACAAAGGAGATGAGGTCATCGTCAGACTATTTTAGCATGTCGCGTAACTCTGGTAGGCCTATTATAGTAATTATGGTGAGTAGCGGACAAATAGATAATTTACCAAACATTAGACAAGAGAATCCTATTTGTCTAATGTTCAGGAAGTAGCTTACCCCAAATGCGTTTATAGAAGTAAGAAGATTTGAATCATCAGACAAGAGAATCCTATTTGTCTAATGTTCAGGAAGTAGCTTATCCCAAATGCGTTTATAGAAGTAAGAAGATTTGAATCATCAGACAAGAGAATCCTATTTGTCTAATGTTCAGGAAGTAGCTTATCCCAAATGCGTTTATAGAAGTAAGAAGATTTGAATCATCCTGAGCTTGTCGAAGGATGTTCCTTTATTTCGTATTTCCCTATAAATCGGGCATCCTTCGACAGGCTCAGGATGATTCTTTTAACAGAATAATTGTTATATCTATGTAATTGTTACTTTTATATAATTGTTTCTTCTGTGGTTGCAACTCAGTATTAGTACAAGGCCAATCCGCCGTGTGCGGAGCTTGCCACTACTCTATCAGGGCGAGGCTTTGAAGGATGGTGTCAAGTTTATTTTTTATTTCCGAGTATCTCATGTGATGTTCCTGGGGGTTGTAGATGTTCATTGCCTTTTCAAATGCGTATGCCGCTTTGTTGAGGTTTTCCTTTTTATTTTGAATATTCGACATCATATAGCAGGCAACGCCGAGATTATACTGTGTCTGGGCATATTTAAGCGGGAACTGACTTGTGACATCGATTTTCAATGCCTTTTCGAATGAGCGCGCTGCCTTCATCAGATTTTCCTCTTTGTCGCATACCTCTGAAAGGGTCAGGAACGCGTTTCCGATGTTGCACTGCGTAAGGTAGTATTCTAATGGAAATTCCTCCGGCGAGTATATCTTCAGTGCCTCCTTAAACGCATATACGGCAAGTTTAAGATTCCCCTCGGCCTCCTGTTTCTCTGACAGGACGGCATAGGCATTGCCAAGGTTATTCATCGTCATGGAGTAGTCTTTCGGGAAGTCTTCGGGCGTGTATATTTTAAGGGCGTCTTTAAATGCCGAGATAGCCTTCATCATATAGACTTCGCTGCCACCGCTGTCAGTCAATGCCCCGTAAGTGCTTCCAATGTTGTTTTTCAGAGCTGCGTATTCAACCGGATATTCGGCCGGGGTGCGTACCTTCAGGGCTTCTTCATAGGCGGCGGCGGCCTTTAACAGGTTTTCTGTCTTGTCCGTTATCTCCGACAAGTTGTCATAAATGCCAGCAAGGTGGTCTTGTGCTATGGCATATTGGACAGGGTCTTTGTCCAAGGGGAGCAGCCTTATGGCCGCTTCGATGAAGGCGGCTGCCTTTACCAGATTTTCTCCTTTGTCTTTGAACGCTGAAAGTTCCCAAAGTACGAGACCTATGTTGTGGTTAATCTCGGCGAAGTCATCAGGGTATTTATCGAATGTCCCGCTTTTTAGGGCCTCTTCGTAGGCCGTTGCCGCTTTTGACAGATTTTCCTCTTTTTCGCTCAGTACGGACAGTTCCCAGAATGCGAGGCCGAGGCTGTTCTGCACAGTGCCGTATTTTACGGGATTATTTTCCATGTTATAAATCTTTAACACATGTTCATAAGCGTTGACGGCCTTTTTGATGTTGACCTGCTCATCTTTCAGCTCTGAAAGCGCCCATAGGGCATTTCCTATGTCGAACCATATCATGGCATATTCGTCGGGCGAGCCGACGCCGTTGAGCATATTCCCTGCCGTAGTGCCTGTGTAAACCGACAGGGCCTCTTCGTATGCCTCTATAGCCAGTGTCAGATTCTTTTCGTTATCTCTTTCTTCGGCGAGCCTTCTGTAGCAGATTCCAATTCGATGGTTTGACTGGGCGTAGAGCAGCGGGTTGGTCTTTTTGTTTATCTTTTCCAGAATGTTTTGATGCCCCTGCAGCGCCTTCGAAGATTTGCTTTCTTCGAATAGCTTGCCGGCATTTTTGACGATGTCATCGAATGCCTCTTGTTTTTCCTTTTTCTTCAGATATATATATATAATTGCTGCCGCGGCGGCAAACAACACCAGCGCTGCTATGACAACCAATGGTTCAGTTATTTTATCCAAGCCTACTGCCCCTTATTATAATAATGTTAAGCATCATGCCGCGGGGATGTGGTTCCTTTGCCTTATTGCCTCGATTGAATCCAAGGCTGATTCGGCTATATCGGGAATTTCGTCATTTAACAGGTTCTGCAGTTGCGGTATATGCCTGTTGACGCCTATTATGCCCAGACCATAGGCCGCATCACCCCTGATAAGTGTAGATTCTGATTTCAGGAGCGGCGCTATGGCGTCGGCAATCTCTTCAAGATGGCCAAAGTTTATCTCGGCCAGCGACTCAAGCAGGGCTATTGCCCCAAGCCGTACGCGCATACGCTCGTCGCTTATCAGCCTTGGCGCCACCGGATATATGTCAGGCTCATACTTGAACATATCTATGATGTTGTCCAAAAAACCTTTCTCCATATAATCAGCTATCATATCGTAAAGATCTTGTTCCATAGGTTATTGACCGTCAGATGTCTCCTCTTCCTTTATTGTACAGTATTTTGCTTAAACGTGTCATGTAATTATAATAAAATGCGGATAATTAATATCTCACGCTGAGGAGACATGGCAGTTCTCAGTATTCAATGCCCTTTCTGGCCTTTGTCCCATTTCGGTAATAGTGTTTAATTTCCTTTAACTCAGTCACAAGGTCGGCGGCGGCAATTATCTCTTCGGAGGCACCTCTGCCGGTCAAAACCAACTCGATGTCTTCGGGACGGTCTTTGATAAGTCCGGCAATTGCCCCCGATGAAATCAGGCCGAGGCTTACGGCGACATTTATCTCATCGAGGACAACTATATCATACGAATGAGAAAGCATCGCATCTCTCGTCTCAGTTAAACCTGCACGAGCCGCGTCTATATCTGCTTGTGATGGGGCTGACCTGATAAATCCCATCCCAAAGCGCCTCAGGCAAAAACGCCCTCCAAATGCCTCAAGCGCCGCAAACTCTGAGGACTCCGCCGCCTTGATGAACTGAGCGAAAAACACCCGGAGACCAGCGCCCAATGCCCTTACCGAAAGACCGACGGCCGCTGTAGTCTTGCCCTTGCCGTCTCCCGTATATACGTGTATGCGGCCAGACATGTCAATAGTCGAGCGCCGGCAGAATTGTAAACAATATAAAGACGAAATAAATAAAGCCAATTGCGGCGGCTGCCTTTATTCTTCCATTTTTGCCGTCGTCTATGAATGGAATCATTGCTAAGGTAACGATAAATATGATTGGAAGCACAACTGCCCCAATGAATGCGAAATTACCGGGGAAATATCTCAGTATCTCGAAAAACCAGAGGAAAAACCACTCCGGCCTCGGCCTGAAGGCCGCGGAGAAACTTATCCTCCGCCCCATTTCCTTAGGAAACGACATGGCAAGGATGGCCGTTGCCATGGCAATAGCGAGGACAACAAAGAGTACCTCGACTAAATAGTCGGGATAAAATTTCTTATCCTTCTCCGTGTCCATTTCCCGTCTGCCTCATAAATATTATATCCTAGTCTTGACAATTTTATCTCATAATTGTTATAAATTGGTGTTAATGCAGAGCAGGAGTTAGGAGAATAAATAAAATCAAGTAAATTAAGGGGGTGTACTTATGAAAGTAGGGGTATTTCTAAGCGAGCACACAAAGTCAAACGATACCCTGGACAGGCTTAGAGAAGGTTCGTTTGATCTGGTACTGGTACAAAACGGTGTGTACTCTGCCGCAATCAAAGAAAACGGGCAGAAGTCGCCGGTTCTCGGTAGAGGTTCGAAGGTATATGCGCTGTCGGAGGACATAGTTTCGCGCGGCATAGAGCCTTCACAAGTCGATAAAAGTGTGACAGTCGTGAATTATGACGGACTTGTCGATCTTATCTTCAATGAATTCGGGAAAACAATCTGGCTATAGGAGGCAATAAAATGGGCAAATTAACCATCGGATGCTTTTCATCGCTTGTCGGGTCAATGACGCTGGACTTTGCGGTGAAGCTTGCGGAGGCGGCAAGAAAGAAAGGCCATGATGTTGACGTGTGGCTTTCTGGAAACGGCACGATGTTGTCGAAGAAGGGGCAGCGTTCATTTAAGGACTATTCGGCGCTTGAAAAGACTATCACTGAGCTGGTCGAAGGCGGCGCAAACGTGACCGCGTGTGAGGCATGTGCCGAGGCGCGTGGAATTCATAAGGAAGACCTGATAAGCGGGATTGGCATAAAGAGCGCTGACTGGTTTCTTGCCAGTTGTTTCGCTGCCGACAGGGTTCTTCAAATAGGAGGTGAGTAATGGCGATAAAGAAAATGGCCTTTATAGTGAATAAACTGCCGTACAAATCCGAGACATCACGCCTGGCCCTGACGCACGCGATAGCGAGCCAGACGGTGGAGATTCACCTCGATGACGGGGATAACGTCGAACCAGTAATTGCATTTATCGGCGATGGTGTGTTGAATTGTTTGAAACATCAGAAGGCCGATGAGGCATATGGTGTATCGACGCTGGAGTCTCACATTAAAAATGCCTTACTTACGGACATAAAGCTGCTTATTTGCGAAGAAGACGTAAAGAAGTTCGGCCTGACAGAGGCTCAGATAATCATGGACGCCGAGGACATAGGTGCCGATGTGACAAGCGAGCTGGTGCCGTTTTCCCAGATAATGAGCGAAATGGAATCGGCAGACCATATCCTGTTTTTCTAATACCTAAGACACATAAATTAGTTAATAAATATATATGACAAGGAGGAACTGATGGCCGAACTAAGATCTCAGGAACCTACGGAGGTTCTGGACGTGCTGGGGAGGGTATGCCCATATCCCCTGGTTTTAACGAAGAAAAAACTTCAAAAGATGGACGGCGGCACACTGTTGAAAGTCCTGTGTGACGCGCCTGCCTCAGCCGAAGACTCAATCCCTAAGTACGCACAGAAAGAGGGTTGGGGCTTCGATTCAGTCAAGGTAGAAGATAAGGGTTACTGGGAGCTGTACATAAAAAAGAGCTGAACCCTGCAGACCTTATAATAAAATAAAAGAGGGAAGGCCTAAGCCTTCCCTCTTTTATTTCTCAAAAACTCCCACTCGTTCATGGGGAATAAACGGCGGTAACGGCGTAATCCTCAACCATGATGGCCCGGATGACGCTGACCGGCGGCATCGCCACCCCGTTGACCAGTATTTGCGTCAGCGTACTGCCGGCACCCGGCATGAAATAGAATATTCTCGTCGAACCCGAAGGTACGGATATGTTGCTGTCTTTTTTCAGTGCCGCTTGCGGGTTAAAGCTGTCGTCATAGACAAGCACCGAGCCGTTTCCGGAGATTGTAAAGGTAACGGTTTGAATTGTGTTATTGGTTATTTGCTGTTTAATTGGTGCTGACTTAGAGGCTGGATTGTCCGCGTCGCCGCTATAGTTTGCCGTTATAAAATGAGTACCCACGGGCAGTGCATCGGTTGCCATGGAAGCGGTTCCATCAAAGAGAGAAACTGCCTTGAGGGTGGTTATGTTATCAAAGGTCGTGTTGCCGGTTGTGTTGTCGATAGTCATGTTGTCCATAAATGTAACGGTGCCGGTGGGGTAATTGCCGGTAACCGCCGCCGTGAAGGTTACCAAAGTGCCGTAAAGTGCGGGATTTATAGATGACGTGACTGTAACGGACGCAATGATTTGGGTGAGTACCGCCGATGTCGCAGCCGGATTATTCGCGTCTCCGCTGTAGGCCGCCGTAATCGAATACGTACCGGCGGCCATCGATGAAACGGTCAGAGCTGCCTGTCCGCCGCTGTCGAGTGTGACGGTTGACAAACGTGTTGTGCCGGACATAAATGTAATGGTGCCGGTTGGAGAATTCCCCATAACCGCCGCCGTGAAGGTTACCGGGACGCCGTAGTTTGCCGGATTCATCGACGATGTAACGATTACAGAAGTTACAACCTGACTGAGTGCATTTGATGTGGAAGCAGAGTTATTAGTATCCCCGCTATAAACAGCGGTAATTGAATGAGAACCGGCAGAGAGTGACGCTGTCGTATAGGCGGCCTGTCCGTTTGAAATGGAAACGGCAGCAAGGATGCCTGAGCCGTCTTTAAACGTAACGGTACCTGTCGGCGCGCTGCCGTTGACGGTGGCTGTGAACGTTACCGACACGCCAAATGTCGCGGGATTCCTGGACGATGTGAGAGATGTTGCCGACGACATTGAACTTACGACCTGACTTAACGCCCCGGATGTGGAAGCAGCGTTTATTGTATCCCCGCTATAAACAGCGGTAATTGAATGAGTGCCGACAGAAAGTGACGATGTAGAATATGCGGCCTGTCCATTTGCAAGTGAAGCGGTGCCAAGTGTAGTCGATCCGTCCTTAAACGTAACGGTGCCCGTTGGGGATGTGCCGGGAACTGTGGCTGTGAAAGTAACAGCCGAGCCGTATTTTGCTGGATTCATGGACGATGTTATGGATGTCGTTGTAGTTATCGGATTTACGACCTGACTAAGCGCACCCGATGTGGAAGATGAATTATTAGTATCCCCGCCGTAGGCCGCCGTGATTGAATGAGTGCCGGCAGAAAGAGTGGACGTGGAAAATGAGGCTTGCCCGTAGTAAGGTGAAGCGGTACCAAGTGTTGTAGAGCCGTCAGAAAAAGTAATAGTGCCTGATGGAGGGGGGCCGGTTTGAGCGCTGCTGGTCACGGCAGCCGTGAAAGTTACCGCCGCGCCGTAGGTTGAAGGATTCTGGGATGACGTAATAGTTGTCGTTGTAGTTGCCGGAGTTGGCGTTGGAGTGGGTGTTGGGGTTACTGAATTAACAACCTGATTGAGTACCGATGATGTGGAAGACGAATTGTTTGAGTCCCCGCCGTAGGCCGCCGTTATTGTGTGAGTTCCGGCAGAAAGGGAAGACGTTGAATATGCGGCTTGTCTGTTTGCATTGAGTGAAGCAGCGGCAAGAGTAGTCGTGCCGTCCTTAAATGTAACTGTTCCTGTTGGCGAGCTGCCGGTTACTGAGGCTGTGAAGGTTACAGTGTCGCCGTCGTTTGATGGTTTCAGGGACGAGCTGACGGTTGTTGTTGTCGATGTTGTGGCATTCACAACCTGTGTAACAGTACACGAAGTTGACGCATTGTTTGTGTCCCCGCCGTAAGCCGCCGTTATTGTGTGGGTGGATGCAGAAAGTGACGATGTTGAGCAGGAGGCTGAAGTCGAGCTGAGTGTAACCGAGGAGCAAATTGTCCCGCCTATACTATCGGAAAATGTAACGCTACCGCCAGGAGAATTACCACCTGACACTGAAGCCGTAAATGTTACCGAATTGCCGTATGTCGAGGGCGTTCCAGATGTAGAGCATGAAATCGACGGCGACATCTTTAGCAGTTTTACGCCGGTCTCGCTCCCGCTGAATGTGCTCTGAAGGGCATTTGTGATTATTGAGGCGATATAATGACCGCCCGGGTAAGAAGAGATAGAGGTTGATTGAAAGGCAGTAGCGCTCCAATTTGTAGTGCTGTCGAAAGGGACATAATATGACTGCCCGTTGTCAATCCGCATCATCTGTAAAATAGGATAGTTGGTGGATGAGTTGTTGGTAGCGCCTCCGCTTGCTTCAGAATCACCCTTGAACTTAGTGCCAGCTATAGTTATATTGGTTCCGGCATAAGATATTGAACTTACGTCAGGACGGCGGCTACCGGTTATCAGGCCAGCGAATGGGTCGAATACTTCCGCTGTCTGAGTAGAGTAGAACCCCCCGGCAATAAGCACCTTACCATTTGGTAACAGAGTAGATGTGTGGTAGAGACGCTGTTGATTAGGATTGTCGGTAGCAGTAAATGTCCCTGTTGTTGGGTCATAGAGTTCTGCTGTTTGATTAGAAGAGTACCCCCCGACAATAAGCACCTGACCGCAGGGTAACAGCGTGGCTGAATGTAGATAACGTTGTTGAACAGGATTGCCTGTAGCAGTAAATGTCCCTGCCGTTGAATCATACAATTCTGCTGTTTGTTGAGAAGGGGAGCCTCCGACAATGAGCACCTTACCGTTGGGTAACAGCGTAGCTGTGTGATAGTAACGCTGTTGAACAGGATTGCCGGTAGCGGTAAATGTTCCTGCCGATGGGTCATAAAGTTCTGCTGTTTGTTGAGAACCAGTGATGCCGCTGCCGGTAATAAGCACTTTTCCGTTTGTTAACAGCGTGGCGGTGTGCATGTCTCGTGGCTGTTTCGGTGTGCTGGTAGCGGCAAAAGTCCCTGCTGTTGGGTCATACAGTTCTGCAGTTTGTTCAGCAGCAGTCGTTGACCAGCTGCCGACAATAAGTACCTTACCGTTAGGTAACAGAGTGGCAGTATGCCAGCTGCGCGGTTGAACAGGTGTGCCGGTAGTGGCAAAAGTCCCTGGTGTTGGGTCATAGAGTTCCGCTGTTTGAGCAGCACCAGAAAGACCGCTGCCGACAACAAGCACCTTACCGCTGGGTAACAGCGTGGTCGTGTGATAGTAACGCTGTTGATTTGGATTGCCGGTAGTATTGCTGAACATCCCTATCCCTGCCACAGATGGGTCGTACAGTTCCGCTGTTTGAGCATATGTGGTATTGTCGCTGCCGACAATAAGCACCTTACCGTTTGCTAACAACGTGGATGTGTGATTCCAACGCTGATAAGTAAGATTGTAGGCGGTGGCGGAATATGACCCTGCCGATGGGGTGAACACTTCCGCAGTCTTTTGGTTACCCGAAGAGTTAGTACCGACAATGAGCACCTGACCGCCTGCTAACAATGTTGCTGTGTGGTAACAACGTGATTGAACGGGGTCCCCGACAGTGCGGGCAAAAGTAGTCGCAGTAGGGTCGTAAAGTTCAGCTGTTTGACCAGAGGTGCCGCCCCCGACAATAAGGACCTTACCATTAGGCAGCAGTGTTGCCGTGTGGAGGTAACGGTTCAGAACCGGACTGCCGGTAGCGGCGAATGTACCCGCGGTTGGGTCGAAAAGTTCAGCTGTTCCGGCAGATGAGTTACCCCCGACAATAAGCACCTTACCGTTACCGGTTTCTAACAGCGTTGCTGAGTGATAGTATCGCTGATGAACCGGGTTGCCGGAAGTATAGGAAAAAGTCCCGGTAGTATTGTCGTAAAGTTCAGCCGTTTGAAGAGAACCCGTACCCCCAACGATAAGCACCTTGCCGTTTGATAAGAGAGTTGCGGTGTGATAGGAACGCTGTTGTTTAGGAGTGCCGTTAGTAGCGGTAAACGTTCCTGCTGACGGGTCATAAAGTTCAGCTGTCTGCTCGCTGCCAGCGTAGCTGCTGCCGACGATAAGCACCTGACCGTTGGATAACAGCGTGGCGGTGTGATTTGCACGCGGTTGAACAGGAGTGCCATTAGTGCCGGAAGTAGCGGTAAACGTCCCTGTCGATGGGTCATAAAGTTCAGCTGTCTGACCGGTAGCCGAGGAGACCCCACTTCCTACGATGAGCACCTTACCGTTGGGTAAGAGCGTTGCTGTGTGATAGTAACGTTGCTGTGTAGGGGCACCTGTAGTAGTAGTAAACGTCCCTGTTGACGGGTCATAAAGTTCGGCTGTTTGAGTAGACAACATACCTCCGACAATAAGCACCTTGCCGTTGTTTAACAGCGTGATTGTGTTGGATTCGCGGGAGTTATTTGCATTGCCAACAGCATTAAAACCGCCCACTACCAATGCGGAGGCCGTCTGATTTGTTGCGAAAAGAATTATAGCAAATAACAACAGAGTTATGAGAATATCCGGTACCCGATTCATTTTATACCCTCAGTCGGCAATTGAATCTATGTCTGTAAACTGAACTGTGTTAACCCTGATTTAACCCTTTATGTCTATAAGACAAATATTAACCCCTCTTTGAAAAAAAAAGCAAGCAGGAAAATGTTTAGTGTCACAGATGGTTTGCAAAAACTGCAATTTCTGTGCGCGTTTTCTACTTCCTCATGGCTTAGTTGGCGTGTACTTTTCCAGCATAGCCGTTAAGATTTCAGGGGATGACGGCCATTGACCACGCCTCTGCCCCGCATGGGTTTGATAGTCTCCCAATCGGTCAGGGTCAGGCTGTACCACTTTTCCATCCTTTAGGAATAGCAGCCCGACTTTATCAGTGGGCATTCGGGAGACAAAGGTCTCGGCGGCATTCAGAACCTGCCTCAGAAGCGTCAAAACATTGGCGGCATCTACAGGCGGGTCGCTGGTAACGCGCCGAAAGTCGGCCTCCGTATAACAGGCAAGACGGCGGATTTCGTTGATAAGCCCTTCGGGCGTGAACCCTGGAGACTTCTCGACTGCGGCCAGGACAACGGCACCTATCGGTAAAATCCGGTCGTTGATCGTTATTATGTCAACCACATCGCGCGGCTCTCGCCGCCCGGCTGCGGCCATAACCTTATTCATGGCAAGATCAAGGGGATGAAGGACGAAGCCGAACGTGTCATCCCGCACAGTCGGGAAAAACCGGAAGTCGCTGTCAACCACCCACTCCAGCTTTGTTGTCGCATCCTCCTTCGAGGCCAGTATGGAGTAAAAGGCCGGCTCACGCCGCTGCCATTGGAGGGCATACCCATTGGCCTGCAACATTGCGCTGTCCACCTGCACCGCCTGCGCCACTCGTTCTTCTCGGTCATGGAAGATGTCGATATCTTCAGAATAGCGCGGGGCATTCCTGTTTAGAGGAGCGCTTCCGGCAACGTAACTTTCGGGGTCGCGGTGAGCAGCCAGAAGGCACAAAATCGCGGTCTGAATTTTAGACAGCGGCACGGCAAGCCGCCTCTATCTGCTCTGCAAGCCGTCGTGCTGCCATGCCGCCTTCGACCCTCAGGCTCCATGTGATAGCTAAGGCATCAGCTGGGGTAGGGTGCGGCACAGGGCGGCTGCTCCACAAGGCAATAGCGCCGTACTCTTCAAAGGCCGTGCGATAGAGCCGCTCTATTTCGCTTAGTTTACCGCCGTCATTGAGTTGCTCGTCCATAATTATAGTATATCATTCAGCGGGGTGCTTTGCAAGCGGTAAGTTTGAGCGCTTAATTCCCTTGTATATGGTAACTCTCTGTGGGCTTATATGTTTGGTTTCCACTAAATGTGCATTTTACTCATGTCGGTATCTCTATAGACCGAGAGCTGTTTTTATGGCATATGTAGCAACTCCTGTTCCGACTTTGGTAGCAACATCTAACGCCCATTTCCCAGCACTTTTAAGATGCTGCAGTGTAGATGGACCATCCTTTTTTATGGCCGATGTTTCAGCAGAGGCGATATCTCCAATAGAAATATCATGCTCTGGATTTGTTGCCTCTTTACGCATAGCTGATCTTAATAAAGGTAGTTCCATTGCTAAAGCAGAAAGATCAATTTGACCGTTTTGTTGATTCCATATCTGATGAAATGTAATATCTTTGGCATGGTTATTATGTCCCATTTGAAATGCCTGACCTGCATTATATGTATCTCTTGTCACGTTAACCGTCCCCCTATTTATCATTATCGAATTTGCTTGTTCACTTAAAGTACTTCTACTTCCATCTGAAGTGAGTTCTAAAAGTCCAGGCCGACCAGAAAAACCCATAATTTGATTCGTAAGAAAACGAAGCTCGTCAAGAGGTAGCTTGATATTATTGGCCATCATACCTGCTTCTTCATTTATTTCTGATATATTTGATTCTGTAAGAACTCCAGCCATATTGCTTATATCATAAACCGTTCTTTCAACCATTCTTATAATCCTACCTTCGCGTTCTTCAATAAGCCAGAAAAGATTCTGCCATTCTTTATATCTTTGTAGATGCGCTACCAACGGTTCTATTTGCGTATTAAATTGTTCTCTTAAGTGGTGCAAGCGGCTACAGATTTCTTCTGCGTCCCGATATCGACTTCTTGCTAATAAAAGATCAAGATTTTTACGCAATTCAACCAACCTGCGAGAATGAAAATCTTCTACTGACAAATATTTAAAGTCGATAAGAA
Organism: Nitrospirota bacterium; assembly: GCA_015233015.1. Taxonomy (GTDB): domain Bacteria; phylum Nitrospirota; class Thermodesulfovibrionia; order Thermodesulfovibrionales; family Magnetobacteriaceae; genus Magnetominusculus. Next base: position 55,462 of record JADFYO010000003.1, read on the forward strand.
CAGAAAATACATCTTGAAATGCTTGCTCAACAATCTGAACGACCTTCGCTATAAATCTAAGTAGTTGACGCAGGTCGTAATCAGAAATTGATCTATCATCTACTGCTGATACCAGCATGTCCTCTATTTGGTGTACAACTCGCTCTAACTCATTTCCTCTGTCCATCACAATCTCCTTTTCCAACACTGCTAACCAGTCAACCACAGATATGCAGACCACTCCGCAGTCATCAGACACTGACTAATCCACAATGCATTCTAACAACCTATGCTTATATTATACACATAATCATTTCAATTGTCAATAATAATTATTATTAATATAGCGATATATCATAACGTTACGAGGCGCGTTACGCCATATTGTTACTCTTAGGTAACATGTAACGTAAAGGTAACGCTGCTATAAAATTAATTCATAAAGGCACCCGTTATTTTATTGGGGAAAATGGGATGTTTAACTTCCTGATTTCGTTATATAAGACTGTTATCCAAAAGAATTCTTCGACAGGTTCAGGCAGGTGGTTTTATTAAAGAATTATTTACCTTTAGTTACTGCCTGTGTATAAACATTTTTTTTATCTATTGGCGGCGGCACCGGCAACAATGCCGTTGTTTATACACAGGCCTTTCGGTGGGTTATTGATTTCCGCCTTGATGGTTGTTGCGATTGCCGGGGCCGTTGCCATGACCGTTATTGTTGGGGCCGTATTTTTCATGGCACGCCTTGAGGTCGCCGTGTACTTTGGCCGCCTGTACGCATGACTTCATTGACTGTAGGCGGGAAATCCTGCCATCGATATTTTGAAGGATTTCAGCCTTTTTCTTCTCAATATCCGGCCCCTGGCCCTGACCTCCCTGCTGAACTTGCTCCTGTGGGGCTCCCCCCTGCTGTGTGACCGTGCCGCCTATTGCGTATGCCGGTATTGCAAGCACACAGCTAATTACTACAGCTATCAGTTCCTTTTTCATCGCTGCCTCCTTATTGAATGACCATTTTCCCGGATGAGCTGCTTCACGACCCATTCTCCGGGTAAGATGAAGTATAAACTAACTATACAGCTTTTATAAACCTCTCTTTGCGAACACCCGCGTCTGATATCTTGACAAAATCTCAACAAATTACTATCATAAAACATAAAGTGGGGCGTTGCTCAGCTATATTGATTGAATTGGGGTGGCATAGCTATGGGACTATTGTATTCTAAAATGAAGATATTTCACTTCAAGGACAAGATCGACTCCCTTGCCCCTGGTGTCGATAAGATTCTTCCTCCCGTTCAAATCAGAATAAAACCCACGAACCGCTGCGGGCACAACTGCCGTTACTGCGCGTATAGGGCTAAGAATTTGCAGATTGGGAAGGACATGAACCTTGCCGACTCAATCCCAAAAGACAAGATGCTGGAACTGATAGACGATATAATCGACATGGGCGTAAGAAGCGTGACCTTCAGCGGCGGTGGCGACCCGTTTTGCTACCCATTCTTGATAGACACCGTCACAAAACTATCAAACAGTCCGGTTAAATTCGCATCCCTGACAAACGGGGCAAATTTAAACGGTGAGATAGCAGAAATCTTTGCCGCCAAGGCCACATGGCTTAGAATCTCCATCGACGGATGGGACGACGAAAGCTACTCGGCGTACAGGGCCGTGAAACATGGGGAATTTACCAGGGTTATGAATAATATCGGGATGTTTAAGAAGCTCCCGGGGCGGTGTTTTTTAGGCGTTGTTATTGTTGTGGACAAGAAAAATGCCCCCCATGTGTATGATTTTATAAAAAGACTAAAGGATACCGGCGTTGACAGCGTTAAAATCTCTCCCTGTATTGTCAGCAACACAGGCGTCGAAAATAATCTTTATCACCGCGATATATTCCAATCTGTGAAAGAGCAGACTATAAGGGCGCGCAGAGATTTCGTCGATTCGGCGTTTGAGATATTCGACGCCTATCATGAACTACACAATAAGTTCGATAAAGATTACACATGGTGTCCATATATTCAGATATTACCGATAATCGGCGCCGATTTAAACGTATATTCGTGTCAGGATAAGGCGTATAATCTTGAGGAAGGACTGATAGGGTCTGTGAAAAATATGGGATTTAAAGAGCTATGGTTTTCGGATAAATGGAAGTTCTTTCGTATTAATCCATCTATCCATTGTAATCATCACTGCGTTTCAAACGAAAATAACAGACTTATTATCGAGTATTTAAACGCCGATCTCGAACATTTGGACTTTGTATAAAAACAAATTGCCTGGCCGTCCCCTTAGGGACGGCGTGAACTGCCCAGGCTCGCTTACACTAACTTCTTATATCAACTTATAAGAACTTAATACGTCTTTGAGTTTGCCTCTGTTGGATTCGGACATCTCACAAAGCGGCAGGCGAAACTCCTCCTTTACCCTGCCCATCATGGCAAGGGCTGTCTTTACAGGTATAGGGTTGGTCTCGATAAACATTGCCACATTCAAGGGGTCAAGGTAGAAGTGAAGCCTTCTGGCCTCGTCAATATTGCCCTGCAGCAGAGCTGTGCACATTTGCGCCGATTCCTTTGGCATGACGTTTGCCGTTACGCTGATGGCACCCTTGCCGCCAAGCAGCATCTGTGGAAACGTAGTGAAATCATCCCCTGAGAGCACCGTTATAGCATCGCCGCAGAGTCTTATTATCTCGCTTGTCTGTTTCATATCGCCGGTCGCCTCTTTTATAGCGACAATTGACTTGATAGCCGAGAGGCGGGCAACGGTTGACGGCAATATATTAAGTGCCGTGCGCCCAGGCACGTTATAAAGCACAATCGGTATATCGACAGCCTCCGCAACGGCCTTGTAATGCCGGTAGATGCCCTCCTGTGTGGGTTTATTATAGTATGGGCAGACAAGCAGTGAGGCGTCTGCGCCAATCTTTTTTGCCTCTCTGGTCATCCGTATTGTCTCTTCCGTCGAATTTGCACCAGTGCCGGCTATTATCGGAATCCTGCCGTTGGCGGTCTTCACCGCGGTTTCGATGACGCGGTAATGCTCATCATATTCCAGCGTGGCCGACTCGCCGGTAGTGCCGCACGGGATGATTGCGCTTGTCCCGGACTGGATATGCCACTCTATCAGCTCCGAATAGGTCTTTTCGTCGAAACGTCCGTTATTAAAGGGTGTTACAAGTGCCACCATCGAGCCTTTAAACATTGATATTCTCCTCCTGTATGTTATATTTCAATAGTACCTGTAAATACGTATGCCGCAGGGCCTGTCATATATACATTGCCGTCTGTTTCTATTCGTATTTCAAGGTCGCCGCCTTTTAGGTGGACAGTCGTCACTAGCGTATCGATAAGTTCCTTCATGCTAGCGGCAACCACGGCGGCACATGCCCCTGTCCCGCAGGCAAGCGTCTCACCGGCTCCACGCTCCCATACGCGCATCCTTATCTCTCTACGGTTTATTACCTGAACGAACTCCACATTTGTCCTCTCAGGAAAAAATGAATTTGTCTCAAGCAAAGGGCCATCTGCGTCAACCTGATAGCTGTCCACATCATCCACGAAGACAACGGCGTGCGGGTTGCCCATAGAAACGCATGTGACTTTAATCTCTTTATGTCCAATTTTAATAGGATAATCTATTATCTGCCCATCGGCATCGACGGGGATTTTCCTTCCCATGGCCTGCGGCCTTCCCATGTTTACGCGCACCATATTGTTTACTCTGGTAATAGATTTATTTCCCGCAGGGGTTTCCACGTCTAATTTGACCTCCGTGGCTACGCCGTTGTCCCAGGCATACACGGCGAGGCACCGAATACCGTTTCCGCACATCTGTACCTCAGAGCCGTCGGCGTTAAAGATTCTCATGCCAACATTGGCGGTTTTTGACGGTAAAAGCAGTAGCAGTTGGTCTGCCCCAATTCCATAGCGGCGGTTACAGAGTGTAATCGCATAGCCGCTCCATGTCTTGTAGGAAATATCCTGCAGCGCGGCGTTGGTTATGCAATCGACTAAAATGAAATCATTGCCGATGCCGTGCATCTTTGTGAAAGCAATCTTCATTTCATAAATTCAGGGACAAGTTCATTTCTGACGAGGTCGTCGTACGTCTCTCTTTTACGAATCAGGAAGTGTTCGGCTCCGTGTACAAGCACCTCCGCCGCGCGCGGCCTGCTGTTGTAGTTGGAACTCATCGAGTATCCATAGGCCCCGGCACTCATGACGACGGCATATTCCCCTTGCTGCATTGCTGGCAGGTCTCTGTCTTTGCCCAGATAATCGCTGGATTCGCAGATGGGGCCGACGATGTCCGCAAACACATCCTTTCTGTTCTTCTTATACACGGGCATTATGTGGTGATAGGCGTCATACATAGCCGGCCTTATCATGTCGTTCATTCCGGCGTCAACTATTATGAAGTCCCTGTCGTGCCCTTTTTTCGTATAGAGGACCTTTGTGACTAAAAGCCCTGCATTGCCGACGAGTGTCCTGCCCGGTTCCATGACAATTGTCAGGTTCCTGCCCTGAAGAATGGGTTTTATCTGCTCGGCCAGATCGGCTGGATGGGGCGGGATTTCATCGAGATATTGGATTCCAAGGCCGCCGCCGATGTCCAGGTATTTTATTTCTATTCCCTCGGCGTTGAGTTCGTCTATGAGCGATACAAGGCGCTGAAGAGCAATGAGAAACGGCTTTAAGCTGATAATCTGAGAGCCGATATGCTCATGAATGCCGACAATCTTAACGTGTTTTAATTTTTGGGCAAGTTTATAAAACTCCAGGGCACCCTCGAAGGGTATCCCAAATTTATTTTTTTTGCTGCCCGTAGTAATTTTCGCGTGAGTGGCAGGGTCAACACCCGGGTTTATGCGCAGCGCTATAGGGACGAGCTTGCCGAGCTTCTCGGCAGCCTTGTCCAAAGCCATGAGTTCCTGTTCCGATTCCACATTGAACATCAGAATGTCCTGGTTCAGGGCATAGTTTATCTCGTCCTCTTTTTTGCCGACGCCCGCATAGACAATCTTTTGCGGCGGTATGCCGGCCCTCAACGCCCTATAAAGCTCACCACCGGAGACGATATCCGCCCCGCCGCCCTCGGCAGCGAATGTCCTCAATATAGCAGCGTTTGAGTTTGCCTTCAGCGCATAGCAGATAATGTGCGGAAAATCCTTAAAAGAGTCGTCATATGACTTAAAATGCCGCAACAGGGTCTTATAACTGTAAACATAAAGAGGCGTGCCATACGTCTCGGCAAGAGTTTCCACTGAAACGTCCTCGGCATGGAGCACACTGTTCTTGTAATTAAAATAATGCAATTTAAGCCCTCACTTTCCAACAAAAGAGTTAACTGTGATGTAATGATAAAATTATTCCTTACTTTTTCGCAATAGACACACTATAAAAAATATATTACACGAAATCGTGCCCCCATCCCTGTTGTTACCACTCTTAGCGAATAAAAAACATATTGACAGGCGCCCTGACAATATAATATCATCAGAGCAGAGCGTTTAATCCTCTATATGGATAAAAAATATTTTAGTATAGTGAGGGCATAGCAATGTCAGGGACAAAGATGAAGCGGTTTTTAAACATGAGAGTATTAATCCTGAGCCTCTTATGTCTCTCGTTTATACTGTCTATAAAGGCGTTTGCGGCACAGGGGCTAAGCACCGGAGAGCTGGTTAAGTCGTCGGAGGTTATCGTTTCCGGTAAGGTTGAAAACGCAAGCTGCCACTGGTGCAAGGGAACGGTTGTCACAAGGGCAACGGTTAAGATAACAGAGGTTCTCGCCGGACGCCTCGATAAGAAAGATATAATCGTCGAGTATGAAGGCGGCAAGGTAGGCGACCTTGAGTTAAAATTAACTGACGCGGTCTCCCTTACCAAGGGCGAGGAGATAATCCTGTTTCTCAGGACAGCAGAGAGCAAACTTGCCGGCACGGTGTTTATAATCGAGGGCCAGGCACAGGGCAAATACACCATTAAAAACGGCATCGCCTCAAAGGGCGGCTTTACGCTCGATAAGAATCAGGACGTTGTTGACAATAACATCCCTGTAAAAGACTTAATTGCCAAAATAAGGCCAGAAGGCTCTTAAAAATGTCCTGCCGCCCGAAACGGCCAAGTGGGCTGCATTATGTAGTGGGCTGCGTTATGAGTGGGCTGGGGTGGGCCGCATTAATTTATGACAGGTAAAAAATACATGTGCCGCGATTGCGGATATATCTACGACCCTGCCTCAGGAGATAAATTCACTGGTATTGGTGACGGGCTGTCATTTGAGGATTTACCATCGGGCTGGCTCTGCCCCGTATGCGGCGTCAGCAAGGCCGACTTCGTTCCCTGGTAAATTGATGAGGCAATGGATGAAGTGCGTCCGGCTGGTTAAAACCCGGGTCGTACCAAAATGCGTTCCTCTTAGTATCAGCGCGCTGTCCTGAATCTCTTCTCAAACAGATACCTTCTCTCCGATAAGATAGTCTTCCAGTTTGCCGCTATTTCGTCGAGTTTATTTTTTATTCCTCCGGTTGTCAGCCACCCATATCCGCGCAGAGATAACTCCCTTTGCAGCTCCTTGAAATCACTGTCAGTCCACTGGGGTTTTTTCACCGCGGGGTATTTGCCGGCTGTTTTGAGCGCTAAAAATATCTCCACAAATGGCCGTGCGCCGTCGTCCCAGTCCGCGGGTTTTTTTATGGCTGTCTGCCAGTGCGCGTACCAAACCCCTGCGGCGGTATCGTCGCCGCCCGTTACAATATAATGGCCGTCGGGGCTTATGCCAACTGCCATTAGCGCGCCCATATGCCAGTTGGCCACCTTTGATAACTCCCCTGAGAGTATGTCGTAAAACCGCAGACTGCCGTCGTCGCCGCCTAAGGCTGCATACCTGGCGTTAGGCATTATGCCGGTGCAGGTGGGCTTCCCCATGCGCCATCCAAACGTGCGAAAGGTCTCGCCCGTTGGCACATCCCACAGACGCGCCGCTTTATCGCCTTCGGCCGTCAGGATAAATCTCGCGTTTGGTGTGACCGCAAGGCTCGTAACGCCGTGTGCGGCAAGACCTTTAAACTTATTCAGCTGCTGCCCTGTGGACAAATCCCAAAGAGCCGCCGCCCCGTCTGCCCCGCATGTAAAGTAATACATCCCGTCGGGGCTGACTGCCAGAGCGGCCAGTTTACCGCCGGACATATATGTATCGAGGCATTCACCGGTAAAAGAATCCCATAGTTTTATCGTGCCGTCTGCCCCGCCTGAGAGGATGCGGCGGTTATCGGGGACGGTAACCACAGCCGCCACTGCATCCTTGTGCGCCTCGATGATACGAACACATTCGCCGCTTAACACATCCCACTGCCGGACTGTGCCGTCAGTACCCGCCGAGAATATGGAACGATTGTCCATTGCCAGACCAAGGGCAGTTACGCCGCCCGTATGGCCCTCTAAGACCCTTATACACTTGCCGGTAATAATATCCCAGAAACGCAGCGTCTTGTCGGAACTTGCCGTTATGGCGTGCCTGTTGTCGGAAAATACTGCCACACCGGTTATCTTCCCTCGGTGGCCTATGAGTGAATTCACCCTCCATACATCTGCAAGTTTCGTCTGAGGAAATACGCTGTGCATCTTATCGAGAAGGCGAAGGGGTTCCTCTTCCCGCTGGAAACCCTTGAGTGCGTGAGCCAGGGATAAGGCTTCTATTGCCTTTGCATAGTGTTTATCCTTCATAAAGTCCACGCCAAGCTTCAGCAGACCCTTATACTTTGCCACGCTTTCCTGCCAGTCAGCGCTGGTTTTGTCCTTCAGTTCAGCGAATTTGGCGTTAACGCCCTCAACAGTCAGCCAGCCAAACCCCCTTCGTCTCAGCTCTGTCTTTAGTCTGGCCGCGTCCCCGGCTTCAAACACCGGCGGCCCCACTGTTGTCAGCGTGTCGGTTACTATCTTTCTATGATTTGAGAGAAATCTATTTACATAAGGAAGCGCCCCGTCAACCCAGTCCGTAAAATCCCTTATTGTAAAACCCCACTGGAGATGCCACACAAAGGCCGTATGGTCCTCGCTCCCCGTTATCATCATGCCTGCCGATGGGGCAAGCGCTATGCTGGTTACAGGGGCCTTGTGTCCGCCAAAGGCGGAGGATGCCTCTGGTTGTGTCTTATCCCAGAGAAGCGCTGTGCCGTCATGGCTCCCTGAAATAAAAAACCGTCCGTCAGGACTTATTTGTATGGATGTAACAGCGCCGCTGTGTCCTTCGAATATAGCGGTATTTGTTCCCGTTAAACTGTCCCACAGGCGAACTCTCCTCTCAGCGCCTCCGGAAACAATAAACGTACCATCGGGACTTATCGCAACTGCCGTTACCGTATCCGTATGGCCGGCGAGGACATTTCTGACATTTCCTGACACGCAATCCCATAGGCGGATGTTTCTGTCAGTGCTGCCCGATGCGATAAAGGTAAGGTCTTCGTCTATTGCCGCACATGTAACACTGTTCGATGGGCATTTATATACCTTAACGCGCCCGCCTGTTTCGACATCCCAGAGAATTATCAGGCCGTCAAGGCTTCCAGAAAGAAGAAACCTGCCTCCACGGGCGCTGCAGAGCGAATTAATCTCTGCCGTATGCCCCTTGAAGGCCCTCTTTACCTCACCCGTTTTTATATCCCACAGGACAATACCCCCGTCTCTGCCGCCTGAGATTACTCGCTCACTGCCATATGTAAGCAGTGCCGTAACGGGACTGCCGCTTAGCGTCATTATCAAATTGCCCCTGGATAAGTCCCATATTCGCACACGATTGTCTTTGCAGGCGGTGACGGCAAGTTTTTCGTACCGAGTGAATGCGGCTGCCGTTATCCCGCTGCCGTGCCCTCTGAGAACGTAAAGCCTCAGAGAGGCCGCAAGGCGTGTCCTGGGAAACGTCATTGACATCTCCTCAGTGAGCATGAGGGCCTCTGCATGATTTTTATAACCGTCAATGGAGCGCGCCTTGTTTATTTCTGAGACAGCGGCGGAGTAACTTCCGGCATTCATCAATTCCTTCGCCTGTGCTATCGCCCTTTTAAAGCCTTCCTCCGAAAGCCGCCAGCTGGTTAGCGCCGCTTGCTGAAGTTCGTTTAATTTCGCGCGTACTCCGTCGGGTTTGAGCCATCCAAAGCCCCGCAGGCCGAGTTCTGAAAGGAGTGAGGCGACATCAGTCTCATCCCATATGGGGCTGCCCCTTCTTGTGAACGAATCTTTTATAAACGGCGTATGCCTCGATATAAATAGTTCCGCATATGCTGCGGCCCCGTCGTCCCAATCTTTAAAATCCCTGGCCTCTATCTCCCAATCGATATAGAAGGCTCTCAGCGTGTGGTCGGCACTCCCTGACCAGGCATACCAGCCGTCACAACTGAAACACACAGAGCACACACCGCCGCCGTGGCCGGTAAACGTGCGGCTTACGCGGCCTGTCCCCGCGTCCCACAGGCGCACCGTGCCGTCGAGACTGCCCGATACTATGAATCTGCCGTCGGGGCTGAACTCAGCGGCAAGCACTCCACCAGTATGGCCTTTGAAAGAACGGGAGAGTTTTCTCGTGCCGATGTCCCATATATGAAATGTATTGTCAAACTGTCCCGTAGAGACTACATATTTAAGGTCGGGGCTTATCGCCGCAGAAGACACGCTGTTGTTATAGGGCTTCATAGACACCAGACACTCTTCAGTGGCAACGTCCCATATGCGAAGGCTTCCATCTTCATATCCGGCTATGACACTGCGCAGGTCAGGCGTGGCCACGGCACATGTGACGCGGCTCATGCGCTCGAAAAAAATTCGCACTTCAAGTCTGCTTTTTAAGTCTGTCAGGACAACGGAGCCGTCAAGGCTTCCTGTTAGCGCATATTTGCCGCAGGGGCTGAATGAGGCTGCCGTTACGGGTGCACAATGGCCGCTGAATATCCACTTTAATTCACCATTTTCCACGTCCCACAGACGTACCGCGGCGTCCTCGCCCCCGGAGATGATAAACCGGCTGTCGCCGCTTATTGCAACGGCGTTAACCATTCCCTCATGCCCTTTAAAGATTTTCAGACAGCTCATCGAAGCGGCATCCCAGAGCGCGGCTGAGCAGTCAGCGCTGCCGGTAACGACATACCTGCCGTTTTCGCTCACGGCAACGGCATTTACAGCGCCGTCGTGTCCCTGGACCGCCCCCAACTCCCACGCCCCTTGTACCCTTTGCTTTGGAAACACGCGGGAGAGTCTCTCTATGAGTTTCAGCGCATCCCTGTCCCGTTCGTAACCCTTTATCTGGCGGCCTTTTTTTATAAGCTCGGGGATGCTCATGAGGCTGCCTTCATTTATAAGCCTTTCGGCCTCGTCCAAAATCGTTTGAAAGCCGCCCTCTCGTTTCCCCGCCTCTTCGCTCGATACAGGAACGGCTAAGGCATATGGCAGTATAAACCTGTTCAGGCAATTTACCACACGCAGGCCATTCCATACAGAATATATGGCCGTCTTGCCGTCAGCGCTCAGGGCCAGCGACGGCCCCTCAAATCTTTTGAATACATATTCCCGCTGGCCGCTCTCTATGTCCCAGCGGCAGAGGGTGTTGTCAGTGCTGCCAGAGATAAAACTCCTGCCACTTTGCATAAATGCAGCCGAGGTAACGGCGCCGTTGTGTCCGCTGAATGTCTTCAGGTGTTTACCCGTGGCGGTATCCCAGAGCCGTATCGTCATGTCTTCGCTGCAGGTGAGGATAAGGGACGAGCCGCTGTCTCTTGCTATGTTGTTCACTGCCCCTTCGTGCCCGGCCATAACCATCAGGCACTTCCCCGTTACTATGTTCCAGATGCGGACAGTCTTGTCATTGCCTGCCGATATAACATAAGGTCCGCGCTGACCAGTCGATAGTGAGGTTATCCTGCCGCTGTGGCCCTCAAGGGTTCGAACGAGGCTGGCAGAACCCGACAAACTCCAGAGGCGAATTGTCCCGTCGTTCCCTCCGCTTATTGCATATTTGCCATCGGCAGTCGCCGCAACCGCTGTTACGCCGTCCTTGTGGGCATCGAAGACCCTGATGCAGTTCCCCCGCATTACATCCCAGAAACGCAGAGTTCCGTCAAGGCTTCCCGATATTACCGCGGCCCCGCCGGGGCTATAACACACGCACGTAACCCAGTCGTTGTGTCCCTCAAGGACATGAAGGCATACCCCTGTGTCCATTTTCCACAGGCGCACACTCCTGTCTTCGGTACCGGCAGATACGGCCGTGTTGCCGTCCGCAGACAGAACAACCATGCTGACAAGGCCGCTATGCCCCTCCATTTGATTTATTACCTCGTAACCCGGCAAATACGCCAGCGACACGGCAATGACCGAATTTGGCAGCGACGGGATTTCCTTTCTCATTTTATCGTAAAATGCCTCAGCCTCATCCGCTCTGCCCTGCTTCAGCAGGGACATGGCATGGGCGGCGATAATCTGTATATCCCTCGAGCCTCCTTCGATCAGGAACTTCGAATATTTCTCCGCGTCTTTCCATATGACCATGGCGGCGGTGTCGTCTTTTTTCGAGGAATGCCTGCCCTCTGCACAGAGTGCCGCAACGAGGGCCTTTATTTCGTCTGAGGAGGCCGTAGCCTCTTTAAATCCCCTCCACATAGTATCGAGCGCCTTTCCATATTCGCCAAAGAACATATACATCCTGCCTATCAGATTGTAATCCCTGTGTTTGAGGGTTTGATTCCTCATCACTTCCTCAAATCTGCGAAATATATCCCGCTCCGTAATGGCGCACAACTTCCATTCGTAGAGGGCGAGATTGAACGTAGATTCGATATGATGCGGGTCAACGCGCAGGGATTCCTTCCACATGCCCGCGGCCTCGTCCACCCGCCCAAGGTCTAAGAACGAAACGGCACGATTATTCAGGCTGTCGGCGGTGAGGCGCGCTGCCAGAAATTCGCCGCGCGGGTAGTCTTTCCCCGTGATGTCTTTATATATTTGCCTGAGTTCTATTATTATCTCCATCATATTGGCGGGACGCTGAGCGACTTCCTGCGAAAAACACCGTCTGAGGAGCGCTGCCAGCGGCCCCGGCATTTTGGGGATATTTCTTTCTCCCGACGGAGCTTCTCTCAGGTAATCGTCCAGCACGAGGGCGGCCACATTGCCGCTTAACCACGTGACGCTTCCTATGAATATCTCTAACATGGAAACCCCCCATGACCAGATGTCTGTCTTTAAGGTGAGGGGGGCCTTATTTGCCTGTTCACACGAACAGTATGCCTGCGTCATGCCGCCGAAGCTCGACAGGTGCTTCTTTTTGCTCTGCATATTCGTCGGCATGACCTCGCCCGATACAATAGGTACAGCGGCGGGAGATGGGGCATCTGAGGCGGTAAGCGACTGTGCCCGGGCAAGTCCGAAATCCGTAACCTTGGCAATCCCATCCAGCGTCATCAACACGTTTGCCGGCTTGACGTCCTGATGAATAAGCCCCTTTTCGTGCGCATAGTTAAGCCCTGTGGCGAATTGTATTGCTGTGTCGAGGATTACATCCATAGACTTGAGCTTGCCCTGCTTTATACAGTCGCGCAGGGAGCCGCCTTCGAGGTACTCGGCAAACACACATGGAACTCCGCCTATGCGCCGAACATAGTAACAGCTGACAATATTCGGATGAAGGCCCAGGTTCATCCATGTCCCGGCCTCCCGTTCAAAACTGCTTTTTTGTGTCTCTGTCCTGAAATACTCCGGACGGGGGCATTTCATTGCCATGTCCGAGTTCCAGCCCCTGTGATATACGCGATAGACCAGCCCCATGCCCCCACTTGTGAAGACTTCCCTTACTTCGTAGAGGTCTAAGATTACGTCGCCAACCGACCACCCGGTGCTAGTCATATGTCAAGTTCCTCATCTGTAATCAAAATATATTCACATATCCATGCCCGTGTAGTCAAATCCGGCCTATTGACATTGCGCCATTTGTATATAATATAATATGTGGGCTGTTAATGAACCGGCGCTGTCTCACAGCTGTCATAACCATTGCCCTTATATTACTGACGGTATGAGGTTAAGTTTGAGTTATCTGAGAAATAAATACATAGCCCTGGGCATATTCTCACTTCTGGCAATAGTGGCTGCCGGATTGCTGTTTACTTATTACCTAGTTGCACACGCCGAGTATGAAGACCGCCAAAGCGGCACAGCGACTATTAAAATCCTGAAAAACAGAATAGTAGGGGAGTTAAGCAAATATGAGCAGTCAGTTGTCTCCCTTTCCAGCTCGCCGTGGATAATAAGCGCTCTGAAATCCGGCGGAGATATTGAAAAGGCCAATTCTGTCCTTGACAGATATAATAAAACGTTTAAATCTACTGTGTGTTTTATCCTTGACCTCAAAGGCATGGTCATCATGTCTTCTAACCGGAACAGCGAAGACAGTTTTATAGGTACGTCCGTTGCCTTCAGGCCATATTATTTACAGGCTTTATCGGGCGGCGTCGGCCGTTATTTTGCCCTTGGAGTAACATCGAACAAGAGGGGTTACTATGTATCTTCTCCGGTAAGGGATGACAACTCAACTATAATCGGCATAGCCGTGATAAAAAAAGAAATCGATGTCCTCGAAAATGACTTTCGGCACTACTCCTATTGCTTTCTGGTTGACCCTCACGGAGTTGTTTTTATTGCCGGAGACTCGGCTCTGGCCAGTAAAAGCCTCCAGCCGCTGAACAGAGAGGAAGAGCTGGATTTACTTCGCTCAAAACAATTTGGAAATAAATCTTTCAGGTCAATATTGAACGCCAGACATAGAAACGGCGATATCATCTCCTTCAAAGACCGCACGTTTACCTATTTAGAAGAACCAATAGATATTTATGGATGGTCTATAGTACTTTTCGCGTCCAACAAAAACTCAGAACAACACAGAGTCTTTGGACTGGCCGTTACATCAACGCTATGCGCCGTCTTATTGATCTTTTTCTTTGGCGCAATCAAAACTGAGAGGGCAGGAACTATTGCCGTTGCGACCAAAGAAGAGCTGACAAGATTAATCAATGCCATGCCAGATATAGTGTTTTTTAAAGACGGCCAGGGCAAATGGCTTGAGGCTAATGATTTCGTCCTTAATTATTTTAACATCGATAAACAGAGATACAAAGGTAAAACCGACGCTGAGATAGCGCTTGATAACGAATACTACAAAGACGCTATCAGGAGAAACACCGGGCTGGACGAGGAGGTGTGGACTTCCGGGACGATCATGAATAAGGAGATAACAATAACACACCCTGACGGCACGGTAACGACATTTGATATACTGAAAACGCCCGTGTTTCACCGCGATGGCAGAAGACGCGGCCTCGTTACCATTGGACGCGACATAACAGAAAAGAAGCTGATGGAAATAGAGCGTAAGAGATCTGAGCAGACGCTGCTGAAATATCAAAATACCCTTGAGGACCTCGTAAATGAACGAACCAACGACCTTGTAAAGACAAATGAGGAGCTGCGCGCCGAGATAGCAGAAAGAAAGAAGGTTGAGGCCGCCCTGACAGAGAGCGAAATAAAATACCGGCAGCTCTTCGAGCTTACGCACGCCGGTATCCTCGTCATAGATAAAAATGGAATAATAACGTTGGTAAATCCACGCATGGCAGAAATGCTTGAATACGATGCACAGGAAATGACGGGAAAGCAATTACTGCAGTTCATTAACGCTCAATACATAAACATATGCCGGCACAGCATAGAGCGCCTTGCCCAGGGCATAAGAGGCCAGATGGAGCTGGAATTCCTGAAAAAGAACGGCAAGGCCGTTTACGCGACAATCGAAACGTCTCCGATAGTGGACGACCTCGGCAGATACGAAGGAGCGGTAGCAGGGGTCATCGACACAACAGGGCACAAAGAACTTGAAAATCAACTCCTGCAATCGCAAAAAATGGAATCCATTGGGCAGCTTGCCGGAGGCATTGCCCACGACTTCAACAACATCCTGTCAGCAATGACAAACTATGGATATCTGCTTAAGATGCGGATAAAAGACGACACTGCAGCAGCTGGTTATACCGCTCACATACAAGCCCTGATAGAAAGGGCGGCAAGTCTAACTAAAAGCCTGCTTGTCTTCAGCAGAAAACACATCTACGAATTAAAACCTGTAAATATTTCCGAACTTGTAAGGAACATAGAAAAACTCCTGACGCGGCTCATAGGCGAAGATATTGAAATTAAGACGATAATCAGAGACTCCGGTGTAATGATAATGGCAGATAAGACTCACATCGAAATGGCCCTGATGAACCTGGCTGCAAACGCCAGAGACGCCATGCCGGAAGGCGGTGCTTTAACCGTAGAGCTTGGAATTCCCAGCCCTGACTTTCCGAGAACTCACGGCCTCACCGGCGGCACCAGATACGTCTATATTAAGATATCCGATACCGGAATGGGTATGAATGAAGATACAAAGGCAAAGATGTTCGACCCATTCTTTACGACAAAAGAAGTAGGCAAGGGGACGGGGCTGGGCCTAAGCACTGTCTATGGGATTGTGCGGCTTCACAAGGGTCATATAGAGGCAGAAAGTAAAAGAGGAGAGGGTTCGGTTTTTACCATATATCTGCCAGTTGAGGAGAATATCGGCGAAGAGGAAACTCTCTGCCAACCCACGGCTAAGATGGGTGCCTCAGAGACGATACTCCTTTCCGAGGACGATGAAGCACTAAGGAGAATAACCGTCAAGGTGCTCAAACGAGCGGGCTACAAGGTGGTCGAAGCCGTTGACGGCAAGGATGCGGTAGAGAAATTCATCGAGCACAAGGACGATATAGATATCGTCGTGCTGGATGTCATAATGCCAAAGAAAAACGGCAAGGCAGTCTATAACGAGATAAAGTTACATAAACCCAACATAAAGGTGCTCTTCATAAGCGGCCACACATATAACGTAATTCATGGAAAGGGTGTTTTCGAGGAGGGGTTGAACTACATCGCGAAACCAATAATGACCGATGAGTTTTTGTCGAAGATACGGGACATTCTCGATAAAGATGTCTCATCGGCTGCATTTTAGTATGACACTGCGGCCTTCTCTCTGACATGAGCGGTCAATGCCGCCGTTATTTCTCCAATCTCATCATTTCGCGGTAAATATTCAGATATTCTGGCTATATAGTCCCTATCGTTTATCAGGCGAAAACTCTTTTCATAGTTAATATCGAAAATCCAGGTCAAAAGGAGTATCTTATAATCGTTTACAGACCTAACGTTCTTTAAATTGCCGATTCTTTTGTCTTTAATACATGTAATAAGCCCACCGGAATAGCCATCCGTATCAGGGAACCCGAGCGTGGCGGCGGAGGCCCTTAGTTCTGGCGGCAAAGAGAAAAGCTCTATGAAGACTTCCCATATGTCAAGCTTATCGGCGTCGCGTATCATTTTCAGGAATTTAATGGTCTCAGCGGTCTGAAAGGCCGGGATTTTATAGGCGTTGTGATATTTGACCGCCTGGATTATCAGCGTTTGTTCATCTGCGGGCAAAGCAACCAGAACCTGTTCCTTTAACAGTGTCTCTGCTCCCAACAGTCCGTGATTAACTGAGACGGCGTCTCTGAAGGTCTTCCATCTGGCATATTGGGGAAATCTCCCCGTGTCGTGAAAGAGGGCAACCGCCTCGGCAAGCAATACATCGTTCGGGTCAATATAGTGAGCGCGCGCGATTTCAACCATGTTTGAGCATACATTTTTTGTGTGCTGTTCCTTCAGCGTAATGTTTCTCTGGTCATCGATGTCGTCAAAATAGTAGCGAGCGCAAAAATCTGAAAACCAGCTCTTAAAATAAATTAAATCCTCTTCTTTCATTTCTAACTCCCGTATTGCTTCAAGTATAAATCTCATAGAGTAGTTGCCTCACGACGAAATCTATACGAAAGCATTGGTATTATTGCCGTAGTTTTTGTTTTTAGTCAATGGTTTTTTCGCGGAAGCCTTTTTAAAAAAAGCAGGCAAGCTCCTGAAGCCTTTCCTGCAGATGTGATTAGTAGTATAGGCAATGGTTAAGGAGCAGGGTGCC
Organism: Nitrospirota bacterium; assembly: GCA_015233015.1. Classification (GTDB taxonomy): domain Bacteria; phylum Nitrospirota; class Thermodesulfovibrionia; order Thermodesulfovibrionales; family Magnetobacteriaceae; genus Magnetominusculus. The sequence goes on from JADFYO010000003.1 coordinate 72,529, forward strand.
GGGGCGTGTCAAGAGGATTGCGTAATTTTATTTGTTGTGATATACTGAAGACATGGAGGTGAATCTATGGCAACAGTATTATTTGATACTTTAAAGGTAGTAGAATCGTTAAAATCAACCGGTTTTTCGGATGAGCAAGCAAGGGGTTTATCCGAGGCTTTTAAAGTAACACAGCAAACAAGTTCTGAGAACCTTGCCACTAAAAGTGATATAAAAGATTTAAAGTCTGACCTTGAACGTTTTAAGCTGGCGACTAAAACAGACCTTGAAATGGTGAAGTCTGCACTTGAACTCAAAATAGAGCAATCCAAAGTAGATACTATCAAATGGATGATAGTTTTTGGGGCAACACAAGCCGGAATTCTCATTGCTGCTATGGGCTTAATGTTTAAATTCTTCATAAAGTAGTTTCCAATAACGTCAATCTTCCACCATCATAACGCCAACACCTCTGGACTTTATAAGCCTCAAGTCAACTTAGCTTCGCTGGTTATGGCTGCCCAAAGATTCCTTGAGGTTTGGCTTTCCATGCGGGATTATAAGTGCCCCCTGCAAGATTCGAACTTGCGGCCCCATGATTAGGAATCATGTGCTCTATCCTACTGAGCTAAGGGGGCAGTCATTGGTACAGAGATAGTAACATAATAATATGAGCCAACTCAAGAAAATCCCTAAAAAAATTATTCAGGCTTTCAGGCGTGGTAGAGCGCCTCTTCAAAGGCATTGACCATCTTGCCGCAGAACTGACCCCACGTAAGGTTATCTTTTACAAACTGCTTCCCACGCCTTGCTGTTTCTTTATATATTTGCCGGTTGAGATATATGTCCATGATCGCACCGGCGTAGTCTAAGGTTACGGTGCCAAGTGCCCCGGAGCTTATCATCGGGGCGGCAGTCATCTCAGGCGATACGACTACGGGGGTTTCTGCCGCGAGCGCCTCAAACGGAGAGAGCCAGCCGCCCTGTGATTTTACAGGATGTAGAAGGATGTTGGCGGCATAATAGAGTTCCCTGAGTTTTTCCCTGTTCATATGCCCGGGGAGTTCTACTATGTCGTTGAGGCCGTGTTCATCGATATATCTTTTTACCTCTTCAAAATATGCCCCTCCCTGAAATCCGGCCAGTATCAACCGGATCTCAGGGATTTTATCCCTTAACGCATTGATTGCCCTGACAGTTTCGAGCTGATTTTTATATGGGTTAAACATGCCGGATTGAAGGACGGTGAACCGGCCCGCATTGGGTGGTATCGTCTCAGGAGGATTAGAGAAAAATTCGTAGTTTATCCCATATGGAATTATCTTCGGAGTAATCCCGTAGAGCGACTGAAAACGGGCGGCATTAAACTCGTCCGCTACTACGACGTTTCTCACGAACCGCCTGACGATAAACTTATCTATGTCATAAAACAGAGATTTGGCAAGCCGCTTCTGTACGCTTTCGCTGGCAGTGGCGCCGCCTAAGAACACCTCCGGCGGTTCGTTGCAAAGCCACACAGCGGGCTTGGAAACCGTGAACGCCGCAAGTTCTGCCGGGCAGTTGTGCAGATTTATCACGTCGAACCTTTCAGCGTGGCGGCGAATGCCCTTACTTAAGAGCCACGTGTTTTTTAATAAGTCGCGCCAGTCATTTGATGCCTCAAACGGCAGTGTGATGCACTCTGTGTTATTCGTTATGTCTCTTTGGATTTCGGGAATCACTCCAGTGGTCAGCAGGGCGTGTTCGATTTTATTTCGTGACAGATAGTTCAGAAGCTCTACGATGACCAGCTCCGCACCGCCGTAGATATACAATTGGGGGGCTGCAATAAGCACGCGCACGGTCAGGCGTCTCCACGGGATTTATAAATGCAGCAGTTACTGCAGGGGGGCGGACATTGCCCCGACTTCAGCATTGTTTTAAGATTCCGGTAACGCTGTCCTCTCCAGATTTCTTTAAATTGCTGATTGAATACATTCCCAAGCGAATTATCGCGCTGTAAGTCCCTCCGGTTTGCCTCGTTTCCAGAACAGCAGGGGATAACGTCTCCGGTTGCGAATATAAACGGCATCGTCCACTCGATACAGTTTTTCATAGGCGGCTTGTCGGCTGCCACATCGAGATTCCATGTTATTTTTACCCCGTGTTTTTTACCGGTCTCAACCGCTTGGGCAATTATTTCTTCGGGGACTTTGATAAAAAGATCTTCGGTTTCCTTGTATCTGTGCAGCATCTGCGAAAAGAATATCGTTACGTCAGCCCCATCGGACAGTTCAGATACAAGCCCGACATATCTTTTGACCTCGCCGCAGTTGAGTTTGTTGATTATATAGTGGAAGTTCATCTCGGGAAAAAACGCCCCCATCTCCTTTTTTATCCTGAAAAATTGCCTTACGTTTTCAGTAACCCTTTTCCAGTCTGACCCTACGCGCAGTGCCTCATAGGTCTCCTTCGTTGCCGCATCCAGTGAGACAAAGAAGTTTTCGATGTTGATTTCTATGAGCCTTCTTGCGACTTTCTCATCGATAAAATAAAATGTATCGAACAGCTCTATGATGGCGCTTTTCTTCTTGACATACTCAAGCATATTCAGGAAATCCCTGTGCATAAAGCTCTCTCCAATTCCCGTCAGGCCAATCCACTTCAGGCGTGGGAACTGGTCAACTATGTGTTTAAAATTGTCGAAGGACATATCGATGGCAGGCTCATTCCAATATGTATGCTCACACTGAATGCAGCGAAGGTTGCAGCGTGTGGTCACCTCAATCTCCAGATACTGCGGATAGGCGTCCATTAGATACAATAATTTTATTATCAGAGGATGGCGCGCAAACCAGAATATGTGATAATGCAGGTAATTATAGGCGTACCGAATGCCCTTGTATCTGAAGGCTGCCCAAATGCGCCTCAGGCCGGACAGATATTTCGTCATACAGAAAGCCTTGCCAAGTCGGCGTCAACCATCATGTGGACGATGGTCTCAAACTTAACCTTAGGTGACCAGCCGAGGGTTTTCCTTGCCTTCTCCGGGCTTCCCCATAGAGTGTGTACCTCTGTGGGGCGGCTGAATCTCGAATCGAACCTGATGTAGCGTTCCCAGTCATTTACGTCAAGACGTCTGAATGCTGCATCGAGAAACTCGCGTATGGAGTGAATTTCCCCTGTTGCGATTACGTAGTCATCAGGCCTTTCGTGCTGGAGCATAAGCCACATTGCCTCCACATAATCGCCGGCAAATCCCCAGTCGCGCCTGCCGTCTATGTTTCCAAGTATCAGCTCATCGGCAAGGCCGAGCTTTATTTTTACAGCGCCTGTGGTTATCTTTCTGGTGACGAACTCCTGTCCTCTTATAGGGGATTCGTGATTAAACAGCAGCCCGTTGCAGCAGAACATCCCATAGCTTTCACGAAAGTTTACGGTCATCCAGTACGCGTAGAGTTTGGTAACGGCATATGGGCTTCGGGGCTTAAACGGGACAGTCTCGTCCTGAATGCCATTAATATTATTATTGCCAAAGAGGTCGCCGGTTGAGGCCTGAAATAGTTTTCCCGAAGGGGCAGACGCGCGCATTGCGTGAAGCAGATAGAGGACGCCGAGGGCGTTTATCTCTGTCGTAGTCTTTGGCTGTTCCCATGAGACGCCGACAAAGGACTGGGCGGCAAGATTATATACCTCATCGGGGGTGATAAGTTTAAATATTGCCATGAGGGACTCTTCGTCAGTCATATCGCCGGTAACGAATTCGATGTCATTTGTGACGCCCAGATAGTCGGTGTTGCCGAAGTTGGGATTTGAATATCTGCGAATAAGCCCATAGACCTTGTATCCCTTCTCGAGAAGCAGACGCGCCAGATATGGCCCGTCCTGCCCGAGAATTCCGGTTATTAATGCCGTTTTTTGGGTCATTTTCACGATGTGTCCTCCATAAATCGTACTCTCTCGCCTTCAAAATTGGATTATAACAAAAATTACTTGATATAAAAAACAAAATATAGTATAGTTACTGTCTAAAATTCCGACGAAAGAGGTTAAGAGAAATGGCAAACACCGTACACATCATTGACGTAACGAATCGCGACGGCGTCCAGACGTCCCGCATACTCCTTCCCAAGCTGTCCAAGACGATGCTCAACATCTATCTTGACGATATGGGGATATTTCAGTCCGAGGTAGGGTTTCCGACACTAAAACATGAGGTTGGCTACATCAACGCAAATCTAAAGCTGTTTGAGAAAGGCGTTATGAAGCAAATTCACCTTGAGGGCTGGTGCAGGGCAGTTGTGGAAGACATCGAGACTACCTTTAAGAATTGTCCTAAGATGAAGCATCTGAACATCTCCGCCTCCACATCCGAAATCCTCATACAGGGCAAGTTTCAGGGCAGAAAGACGTTTAAGGACGTTATTGACGGGATGGTTAAGGCGTTGAGGGCGGCAAAAGAGGCTGGGGCTGAGACGGTTGGCGTAAACGCCGAGGATGCCTCGCGCACCGATATAGATAAACTGGAGGAATTCATTATAGCCGGCAAAGAAAACGGCGCCTCGAGGTTCAGATATTGCGATACGCTCGGCAGCGAAGACCCAATTACCATGTACGAAAAGATAAAGACGCTCACTGAAAGGACGAAGTTTCCCATAGAGATGCACTGCCACAACGACCTTGGGATGGCAGAGGCGATATCCATAGCCGGGGCGCGCGCGGCAATCGAGTGCGGGATAGACACGTACATCAACACGACGGTAAACGGTTACGGAGAGCGCGCAGGAAACGCCGACCTCGTGCCGATACTTCTGGCGCTCAGGTTTTCCCCGTATTTCATTAAAAAGGGAATCACGCACGACAAAGTCAATCTAAAAATGTCATGGAGGATTGCGCGGTATGCCTCCTACGCCTTCGGGCTTCCAATCGCGATTAACCAGCCAGGAGTTGGGGCGAATGCCTTTGCCCATGAGTCCGGCATACACGCCGACGGCACACTCAAAGACCGCCGCAACTATGAACTATATGACTATGAGGAATTAGGGCGGGGCGAGCCAGAACTCCATCAGACCGGCAGGGTAATAACCACAGGGGCATACGGCGGCATCACGGGGTTCAGGCACGTATATGACGGCCTGGGGATTCATTTCAACAGCGACTACGAGGCCAGAGAAATCCTTGAAATCGTTCAGTATGCAAATCTCCACACACAAAAACCGCTGACCGACGATGAGCTGCGCCTGCTGGCAAGCCATCCCGACGAAGCAAGGGAAATATTGAGGATAAGCCTATGAAAACACATAATATAACGTTGATACCGGGTGATGGGGTAGGGCCGGAGATAACCGACGCGGTGGTGAGGGTGATAGACGGCGCGGGAGTGAAGGTAAACTGGGACGTTCAGCACGCAGGGACGGACGTGTTTGAGGCAGAGGGCGTTCCGCTTCCCGCGCGCGTCATAGACAGCATAAAGAAAAACAAGGTTGCGCTTAAAGGCCCGGTAACAACGCCGGTTGGGACGGGGTTCAGGAGTGTAAACGTAACGCTGCGCCAAGAGCTGGATTTGTATGCCTGTCTGCGTCCATGTAAGTCATACGAGGGGGCGCGCTGCGTTTATCCCAGCGTTGACCTCGTTGTGGTGCGGGAAAACACAGAGGATTTATACGCCGGCATAGAGTTCCAAAAGGACAAGGAAGAGACGCTTGAGCTGATAGATTTCATAAAATCAAAGACGAACAAGGTGATACGCCCTGATTCCGGTATAAGTATTAAGCCTATTTCGGTATTTGGCACGGAGAGGATAGTGCGGTTTGCATTCGAATACGCAAGGAAAAACGGCAGAAAGAAGGTAACCTCAGTCCACAAGGCAAACATAATGAAGCACTCAGACGGGCTGTTCTTAGAGGTAGCCAACACGGTGGCAAAGTCATATCCCGACATTGCCTACGAAGACAGAATAATCGACAACATGTGTATGCAGCTGGTGCAGAAGCCGGAGTTATATGATGTGCTGGTGCTGCCGAACCTGTACGGCGACATAGTATCAGATTTAGCGGCGGGGCTGATAGGGGGATTAGGGCTTGCCCCGGGGGCAAATATAGGCGGTGAGATGGCGGTCTTTGAGGCCACACACGGCAGCGCGCCCAAATATAAGGGCCTGAACAAGGTAAACCCAATGGCGATGATGCTCTCGGCGATAATGATGCTGAACTACATAGGAGAGCGCGAAGCAGCGACAAGCATAGATGCGGCAATTGCCGCAATTATAAAAGAGGGCAAGCACGTTACCTACGATATGAAACCCACATCAAACGACCCAACGGCAGTAGGGACGAGTGAGGTTGCGGACGAGGTCATTAGACGATTGAAGGGGTAATCCTTAGTTTTTTTATGAATAAAAGGAGGGTTGTTTGGATAGTGGAACAATTGTAAAAACACTTGGGACTTCAGCCCTCTTAGTTTTGTTAGTTGGTTATCTTGGAAGAGAATTAATCAAACAGTTACTTTCTAAAGAGCTTGAGAAGTTCAAAGAAGATCTAAAAATTCAGGCTTTTGAGCATCAGACTGTTTTTTTGAAACTTCAGGAGAAAAGGGCAGATATTTTTGCTCAAGTGTATAAGAAACTTCAGAAGAGTTACATTGATGTACAAAATTATATAACGCTTGTCAATAATAGTGGCCCCATTGACGAGAATAAATTCAATGTAATGCGTGAAACTATAAAAGATTTTATATTTTATTATGAAGAAAATAAAATATATTTTCCTACGTCTCTATGTTCAAAGATAGAGGGGTTCTGTGATAAAAATCATGAAACTATTAATAGATTTACTTATATTGATAGGGATTATGATACTGGTCATATTCCTGCGACGAAATGGTATGATATATACAAAAATTATGGTAAAGACGCTACTGCCCTTAAGGAAGATATAGAAGATTGTTTTAGAAAACTGATAGGTGTAGAGGATAAACCAGTCTTTTGATTCTGCACAGTCCAGTTGAATCGTATGTCCCCCGTTTATGCCCCAAAAAAACCACTCAGCGTCCAATGAACCGGCTTTCTTGATGAGACTTTTAAACTCCTCTAATTTATCTATGGAATCAACCGCTCTAACCTTGTCCGTCAGCTCAAGCCCTGATGAACCGTATTTGAGTTCAAGCATCCCCTCAATTCCCTCAAGTAAACCTTCGAGTAACCCTTCAAGTTTACCGTCCTGTTTGCCTTCCTGTTTACCCACAAGCATCCCCATCTCACGACCCTGCCTGAATCTTATGTCTCTCTCTAAGTCATATACTAATGCCATTGCCTCTGCCTCCTTAGATATTTCGTCCTGTAAATCCATCAACTGCGACAGGACTTCTATCTGCCTTATGTACTTGCCCCGGAGCGTTTCCTCCGGCACCAGCTCACTTAATCGCTCAAGTATCTCTCTTATAAATAGTTTAACACCTTTCTGCTGATAATTGCACAAGATATAGATTATCACCCAGGGCAATCGGCAACGGGACGCTGACACTGCTGGATTTGTCCGGCGTGTAAAAGCGGGGTAGGGGGATGTTGTACATTGGCCCGCTGATTTGCTTTATTTTCATCTGATTGATTCTACTTTTGTTTTTCTACTTTATTACGAGGCCAAAGAGTTTGGCGATGAGGTCGAGGGCTTTCGGGTTGGTTATGAGTATGACAAAAAGAAGGATGAGAAAGTATATCTTAATTTTCCCGTCCAGACCTGTTAATCTCTCGTTTAAGCGGCCTTCAACTGCGGTAATTCTCTCGCTGAGCCGACCTTCAATGCCAGTCATCTTTTCGTTCAAACGACCTTCCAGTTTTGCTAAATCTTCTTTATTGGCCAGCTCAACGGCGGTAATCCTCTCGTTGAGCCGACCTTCCAACTTTACTAAATCTTCTTTTACTACAGTAATTTTCTCAGTGAGGCGACCTTCCAGCTTAGCTAAATCTTCTTTGTTGGCCAGCTCAACGGCGGTAATCCTCTCGTTGAGCCGACCTTCCAACTTTACTAAATCTTCTTTTACTACAGTAATTTTCTCAGTGAGGCGACCTTCCAGCTTAGCTAAATCTTCTTTTACAGCAGTAATTTTCTCAGTGAGCCGCCCTTCTAACTTAGCTAAATCTTCTTTAGTGGAAAGCTCCTTGGTTAATTCCTCTTTAATCTCCGCTTTTTTTTGAACAACAACGGATTCGGCTCTTCTTTCGATTGCGTCAAAAGAGGCCGTTATGATTTTCCCGATTTCACGGGCTTCCTATTTGCCAATCTTACTCTCCATCAGGTCATAGACCTCTACTGGTAATGTCGTAGGCATAGCTTCATTGTAGCTCAACATATCGGAGGAAGTCAATATGCGGCAAGACATTCACAGGCAAATGCGCTAATTCAATGAAAATCAACCATCTGTGCAAGCATTATCAAACTGTTATAGTGTGAATAAATGTTATACTTAATACACATGCCAACGGAGGGTTCGCTATTATGTATAAACTCGATGACAGGATTATGAGAGGTAAGGCGGGTGGGGCGGCTAAGACCGTTTTGGTTATCGATGACGATGAGGCTATTCGTTTGTTGATTAGGAATATTCTGGAGCCGGATTATATCGTCTTTGAGGCGGTTGACGCGGCGGGTGCGCTCACGCAGATCGGAGCGTCGGATTTTGACGTTATTTTAATTGACCATCATCTCGGCGGGCGCGACGGCCTTGACCTGTTGATAGAACTGCGCGAAGACCGGAAGGTTGATTCCGTTATTATATTTATGACAGCCGATACGTCGCGAGATTTGACCGCTCAGGCATTCAGAGAAAATGCCGACGACTTTATAGGGAAGCCCGTCAACCGGCGGCTGTTTAAATATGCCGTCAGTGAGGCGCTCCAAAAAAAAGAAACCGAGAGGCAGCTGCGTGAGGCCGTTGCCAAAGCGGAAATCGAGGAATCGAAAAACCTGCTGATAGCTATGGCAAGCCACGAGCTGCACACCCCGCTGCTTCCCTTAATCGGCCTCTCAAGCGCGCTGCTTAAACGCAACAACGAGGATACTCTGGACAAAGACGTGCTGTCTGACGGCTTGAAGCGTATCGTTGCAGCCGCCAGACGATTAAATGAAATCATAGGGGATATCTTAGAAGTTGCCTCCATGAATAAAAAAGACCTCCTCCCCCAATGGGAAAAGACAGATGTGCGCACATTGATGGAATCCCTCAGAGAAGATTACCGCGAGGCGGCAGATGAAAAGGGTCTTCGTTTATTTATCACTATCCCTGAAGGCGAACATTCCCTCGATATCGATAGTAAAAGGCTGCGGCAGGTTCTAAGTCTGATTATTGAGAATGCGGTAAGATTCACCGAATTTGGCGAGGTGGAAATTGGGTTTGATGAGAGGGTCGAAGATGTCTTATTCTTCGTCCGCGATACGGGTTCGGGAATTTTGCCCGAATTTCAAAAGCGGCTGTTTGAGTCGTTTGAAAAGGTGGATATGAAAAGCGGTACGTCGCCGGGGCTTGGCGTTGGGCTATATCTATGCCGCCGTATTGTGGAGACGATGCTTGGCGGCACAATTGAGCTTGAGAGCACATTAGGAAGGGGCAGCAGGTTTACGGTAAGGATTCCAAAGATGCAGCCGGAGTAAATTCTGCATATGACAAGAGCAATATCGAAACTCTGGATTATCCTGCTCACTCTGTTGAGCGCCGCCATCGCCGTCGCGGTTTACTACGCCGCCGCTTTCAGCGAAGATGCGGCAATCTCTGCCCAGTTCAAACGCATATTCGATAAGCAGACCGTGATGATTCAACGAGACCTGGACGATGACTTTGAGATAGTAATCTATCTTGGCAGGCTTTTCCATTCAATAGAAAATATAAATGGCAAGGAATTTTCGAGCTATATAATGAAGGCCCCAGAGGAACACCCCTCCGTTTACGCCTTCGAATGGGTACCGCGTGTTTCATATTCTCAAAAAACAAGATACGAACTCACGGCCAGAGAAGAGGGGGTATTGCCGGACTTCTATATATTTGAAAAGGCCGGAGATAAGAACATCCCCGTTGCCGCAAGGGACGAATACTTTCCTATTTATTATGTCGAGCCAAAAGAACAGAACGCCGCGGCGATAGGATTTGACATCGCATCTACTCCTATGAGACGCAGGGCAATCGAAAAAGCGCGCGATACCGGAGAGCTGACCGCCTCGGAGCCGGTTATACTTGTGCAGGAACGTGAAAGCGGCGTCAGGGCTTTTTTGGTATTCATGCCGGTCTATTACGGGCAGCCCAAGACATTGGAAGAGAGACGCCATGGACTGAAAGGTTTTACTTCCGGGGTGTTTCGTGTCAATGACATACTTCAGAAGAGTTTTTGCGTTAAGGGCTATTTAAACGAGCACGCGGTCTTTGATATAGAGGATGAGGGGTTGTCCGCTGAAGAGAGACTGCTCTATCACCACGGCCCTACGGATGCCCGTGAGCTTTCGAAACTGAGCTATATACAACAGAAAATTGATGTGGCAGGGCGAACCCTTCAGCTTAGGGCCGCACCGGTCAAGGCTTATTTTCAAACAAGGCGCACATGGGGGCCGTTTACATTTGCCGCCGGAAGTTTTATCATAATAATTTTGCTTGCCAGTTATTATAAAACCACATCTGCGCGCACCTCGCAAATCAAGGCCGAGGTGCTCGAAAGGACACGGGAGTTAGAGGCAAGCGAGACCAGGATGCGGGCGATTATAGACGGTGCGGTTAACTCGATAATTATTATTGATCATGTTGGCACTGTCCAGTTGTTTAACATAGCGGCAGAGAAAACCTTCGGATATGGCGCCGCTGAGGTCATGGGCCATAATATTAAGATGCTCATGCCGGAGCCGCACAGCAGCGCCCATGACCAGTATCTGTTAAACTATATTACCACCGGTAATAAGAAGGTAATCGGCATGGGCAGAGAAGTCAGCGCCCTAAGGAAAGATGGAACCACCTTTCCAATGTATTTATCTGTGAGCGAGATAAAGTCAGACAATCAGAAAAAGATATTTGTCGGACTATGTGTCGATATAAGCAAGCGCAAAGAGGCGGAGAAGGAATTAACGCGTCTTTCCGAACGCCTGAGCCTGGCCGTTCGTTCTGGTGGACTTGGGATATGGGATTTGGATCTGAAGACGGGGAAACTTATCTGGAATGAACAAATGTTCGGGCTATATGATGTATTGCCGGAGAATTTTAAGGGGACACCTTCCGATTGGTCTGACAGACTCCACCCTGATGACCTGCCCGCGGCGCAGGCAAAACTCAACGCGGCTCTAAGAGGAGAGAAGGATCTCGATACGGAGTTCCGCATTATTACTTCAACCGGAGAAAAAACAATCAGGGCATCCTTAATTACACAAAGGGATGCCTCTGATCAGGCCATCCGTATGATTGGCGTTAACTGGGATATTACCGCTGAGAGAAAGAGAGAAAAGGAATTATTGGATTTATCGGAAGGCATGAAAGCGGTCAAAGATATGGCCGAGAAGGCTAGTAATGCCAAGTCGGAATTCCTGTCCAGCATGTCGCACGAGATTCGTACCCCGCTCAATGCCATCATCGGTATGGCCGACCTGCTCTCGGAGACGAATTTAACAGAAGAGCAGGCTAAATATATCGATACCTTCAGACATGCCGGTGACAGCCTGCTTGTGATAATCAACGACATACTTGACCTGTCTAAGGTAGAGGCCGGTCTGCTTGAGCTTGAGTCGATGTGCTTTGAGCTGAACGAGCTGTTGGCGAAAATCGGCGAGATAATGTCGTTCCATGCACATTCTAAGGGGCTTGAGCTGGTTATAACACAGTTTCCTGAGACTATAGGACTGATTGGCGACGCGATGCGTCTGAGGCAGGTGATTGTCAATCTTGTCGGCAACGCTATCAAATTTACCGAAAAAGGGGAGATTGCCGTAATGGCAGAGGTCCTGAGCAAAACCTCTTCTGACATGGAATTGAAATTTTCGGTACGAGACACCGGAATTGGCATCCCAAATGATAAACTGGCATCTGTCTTCGAGCGTTTTACGCAGGTTGATTCCTCAACGACAAGGAAATACGGCGGCACAGGCCTGGGGCTGACAATCTCCAAAAGGTTTGTGGAAATGATGGGCGGGCAGATTTTTGCAGAGAGTGAATATGGCAAAGGCAGCGTCTTTTCGTTTACGGCTAAGTTTAAAGTTGACAACGAGTGCAGGTACGATTTAAAGCCGGCAGATAATCAAAGAAAAGAAACACCTCCTCCCGGAAAGATTGAGACAAGACCGCTTTCTATATTACTGGTAGAGGATAACGAAGATAACAGAAACCTGATCCTTATGTATCTGAAAAAGACCGGGCATAAGGTTGAAACCGCTGAAAACGGCCAAATCGCGGTAGAGAAATTCATAAGCGGCCACTATGACTTAGTCCTGATGGATATGGAAATGCCGGTCAAGGACGGTCTGACCGCCGTAAGGGAGCTAAGGCAGTGGGAAGAGGAACAAAAAAAGCAGAGCACAACAATCGTCGCACTCACTGCCCATGCCCTGAGGGAACACGAAGAGAAGTGCCGCGAGGCCGGATGTGACGGGTATCTTACTAAACCTATAAAAAAAGCGGCGCTTTTAGATGCGCTGGCGAAATATGGCGGTTAGTAGTTTCCCGTAAGGCTCTTATCTCATCGGTTATTCCTTAAATACTTCATTACAGAAAGGACAAAATTTCCAGTCAAGATTCCTTGTATTGAGGCATTTAGGGCATTTGTGTTTCAGGGAATGGCCGCAAAACGGGCAAAAAGTGAAATCGGAATTCAACGTCCGCATACATTTTTGGCATATAATCATCTCCCTGCCTGATATGTTCGATGTTACCCTCATTACCTCTTCGAGGGTTGTTATACCCTGCATGGATTTCCTAAGTCCATCCTCAATAATAGTGCTCATGCCGGAGTCAAAAGCGGCGCGGGATATATTGCTCTCTCCGGCTTCCTCGTATATGAGTTTTCTGACTGCAGAATTAGCCGGCAGGATTTCATAAATCCCAATCCTGCCACTGAAGCCGCGCCCGCCGCAGTCATCACATCCCTTCGCATGATAGAACTGTACGTCCATACCCAGGTGCTCTCCTTTCAACCCCAACAAGATGAGTTCATCCAGCGTCGGCGTATAAGGCTGTTTGCATTTGTCGCAAAGTTTTCTGACAAGCCGTTGGGCAATTATTCCGTTTAGAGACGATGCTATAAAATGGGATTTGATATTCATACCCTTGAGTCTGGTAATTGCCGCAACGGCATTGGTAGTGTGTAGGGTGCTTAACACAAGATGTCCTGTAATTGACGCCTGAATAGCTATCTCAGCCGTTTCAGGGTCGCGCATCTCTCCAACCATTATAATGTCCGGGTCTTGTCTCAGCACGGAGCGCAGGGCAGTTGCGAATGTAAGTCCTGCCTTATCGTTTATATTCACCTGAGTAGCGCCCTTAAGATTATATTCTACGGGGTTCTCAATCGTAATAAGATTGCTCCTGTCGTTCATCAGGTGATTTAATGAAGAGTAGAGGGTTGTGCTCTTCCCGCTGCCCGTGGGTCCGGTAACAAGCACCAGTCCCTGTGGTTTTTCTATCATCTCCAACACCATCTGGTAATCCTTGCCGGACAACCCTATATCGGCTAACGACAGATTTGACGCCGATGGATCAAGCACCCTGATAGATATTGTTTCGCCAAATTGTGTAGGCAGCGTAGAGACCCTGAGATCAATCCCCTTGCCTTCCAGCTTGATCTTTATCCCCCCGTCTTGCGGAATGCGTCTTTCGGATATATCCATCTTGGCCATAACCTTTATCCTCGAGGTTACCGAGGGCGCGTAAGTCTTTGAAAGCTGTGTAAGGCCGGACATTATCCCGTCAACGCGCAATCGTATAATGAATGCGTTTTCCTTAGGCTCCATATGTATGTCGCTTGCCCTGGCTTTGAGAGCGCTGAATATTATTTTATTTACAAGTTGAATTACCGGGGGGGATTCACTATCTTTTAATAGTTTGTTTGCCTCACTATAAACATCGATACGTTCGGTCTTTATGTCCATTTTAGCATCTATGCTGTCTTGATCGTCGAAGAGTTCCCTAAGCCTGTCAACCGTATCGATTTGCGTTGTGCCGGTTGACCTGTCAACTCTGATTTCTGCGTAACTCCGGCGTATGGCATTCTCTATCTCAGTCGGTGTGGAGATAACAATTTCAACGTCTTTGTTAAGCATATACTTGATTTCCATTATGGTGTCGATATCCATCGGATCGGCCATTGCTATTTCCACTACCTGATTTGTAACACTCAACGGAACAACCTCATATTTCAACGCGCAATCCATATTCAGCAATTTGACCACATCAGCTTGTATGGCTACAAAAGTCAAATCGATGTATGGTATATTAAGTTGTGAAGACAATGCACGCGCGATTTCAGTCTCTGTGGAGAAATTCATCTGCACGATAATATCGCCAAGCTTTTTTTTGCTCGTCTGCTGCTTTTTAAGACATATTTCAAGCTGCTCCGGTTTAATGGTTCCAGCTGTGACTAGTATCTCTCCCAGCATTATAGGTTTTGTTTTGTAGTAATAAGACTGAATAGCCCTTCTTATTTCTGTCAATGTCGTAACTACTGGAGTCACACTTTTCCCGGTGACAAACACCAGGTCTCTGATTGCTTTAAGGTCAAGTGGGTCAGACATTGCCACCTTTATCCGGTTACCTGTAAAATTGATGGGCATCACAAGGTGTTTCTCTGCGAGTTTAACCGGCACTGCCTTAATGGCCTCTGCATCGCGATTGTGCTTTTTTGAAGTTCTACATACTCAAGCCCCATGTTATCGGCAATTGTACGTACCATTTCCATTTCCGTGGTAAGCCCAAGGTCTTTAAGTACTTTGCTAAGTTTATGTCCCGTTCGTTTTTGCTCAGTCAGAGCCGAATTCAGATCCTTTTCATTAATTGCACCGGCCTCCAGCAAGGCTCCGCCAAGCTTCGTAGTGTTAGTTTCTGGTCTGCATACTTTAACTGTCATAATACTGTCCTCCAGCACATAAGGAATGACACATTGATCTATTCACTTGTTATGTCGGCCATTGTGGTTTTCCATTTCCTTCTGTCGTCGCCGTCCATCCGGAAATGACTTTATGTGAGACTGTGGCTGGCTATTTCACAAGTCCAAAGAGCCTGGCTATCAGCTCAAGCGCCCTGGGGTTGGTCAGGAGAATAATTGAGGCGAGAATGAGAAAAATTATTTTCTGCTCAAGTCGCAGTGCCCTGTTTTCACCTTTCATTTCTGCTCTGAGTTGAGTTGCTTTCACCTTTCATCTCGGCCCTGAGTTCCTTGATTTCGCCTTTTATTTCGGCAATATCGGCCTTAGTGGCAAGCTCCTTAGCGAGTTCCTCTTTGATCTCTGTTTTTTTCTGAACGGCAATGGCTTCGGCCTTTTTTTCGATTGTCTCAAGAGAGGCCGTCAGGATTTTCCCACCTCGCGGGCTTCCTCTTTCCCGATCTTTTTCTCGAGCAGATCGTATATCTCTATAGGCAGTGTCGCTGACATGCCTTTATTATACCTCAATAAATATGAGAAAAGCAACAAAAGTTAAATTTGCCTTGACAAAAGCAGATAAACCAGTTATAATTCAGTTTCAAAAAATAACGGTAGTTAAAGGAACTAACTATGGGTGGAGCTTACACTACATATCATCCTCATAAGATTAAGAGGAGACGCAAACACGGGTTTTTACATCGCATGAGCACCAAGGCTGGCCGCAAGCTGATTAATCGCAGGAGGGCAAAGGGACGCAAGAGCTTAAGCGCCTGAGCACGTTAGAAAGCCTTAAAAAAAGTTTTGAATTCAAGAACGTATTTCATAATGGCAGGCGATATAAGGCCGCCCATCTTGGCATTTATATCTCAGCCGGTAAGAAGCGTGGTGTAAGGGTTGGCCTCGTCGTAAGTAAACGCGTGGGCAACGCCGTCGTAAGAAACAAAGTTAAACGCCGGTTTCGTGAGGCGATGAGAACTCTTTCAGTGATAAACAGCTCGGATATGTCTTTGGATATTGTATTGCTTGCAGGGACGCAGACCCCTCTGGCCGCATATAAGGATATTTATAACGAATTGAGGGGTGTGCTTGAAAGACATTATGCGGCATTGCAAAAACAGAGCGTTGCTGAAAATCGTACGCGTTGAAATGAAAAGAATAATCATCTTTGCGATTTGGCTCTATAAGGCGGCAGTCTCACCATTCCTGCCGCAGAGTTGCCGGTTTGCGCCGTCGTGCTCCGAGTATGCAGCGGCTGCCGTCGAAAAGTATGGGGTGATGAAAGGTACTGGTATGGCCGTTAAGAGGCTGCTAAGGTGCCATCCCTTCAGCGAAGGCGGTTATGACCCTGTTAAATAGTCCTTTTATTAGAAGGTCATTTACAGGTTTTAAAAATATGAACTTAAGGTAAATTACATAACTATGGAAAAAAGGGCGCTCGTTGCAATCGTTCTATCTATCTCAATCCTGATGCTGTACCAGTACTTTTACGTCAATCCTAAGATGAAAGAGGCCGCTAAGGCCGCACAGCTTGCCGCCGCTAATGACAATCGCACCAGTACCGCCGCCATTGCCTCGTCAAAGGCGGAGCCGACTATTCCCACCCCCGTGCAGAGCGCTGCACCTTCAGCCGGCCAGCCGGCTATACATTCGATAGATCTTCCCACCGTGGTGTCCGAACCTAAGACAGTTAAGGTTGACACACAACTATATACCGCCATAATTTCCCACACCGGCGGCGTTATTACGTCGTTTAAACTTAAGGACTATAGAGATAAAGGCGGCAAAGAAGTCTACCTAATAGATAAAAGCGCTAAAATCCCGGCCCTTGCCTCAGGTTATAATACCGACTTTACATTTATGAAGGCCGCTTTCAATACCGCCTCATCAGGCAACATCACCCTCACAGGACAGGAGACCCGGCAGCTGGCCTTTGCTTTCGACTACAACGACATCCATATAAAGAGGACTTATACCTTCTACGGCGACAGCTATAAGATAGGATTAAAGGACGAGGTCGCCGGCATAGACGACTATTACATCACTACCGGCAGCGATTTCAGCTCCGAGGGAGCCGACAGCTATGGCGCGCATAAAGGCCCTGTCATTCTCAGGGATATGGACAGGATAGAACTCAATACGAGTAAAAAACTTGACGGCATAAAACTCTACGACGGCAACATCAAGTGGATAGCCGAGGAAAACAAGTACTTTTTCGATGCCTTATCGCCATTGACCCAGACCAAAGGCGCGCAGATGTGGAATGATGGTGAAAAATCAATCATTGGCGCCATTAAAACGGGAAGCGGCACAAATGAATTCATGTTCTACGCCGGTCCAAAGAAATACGAGGTCTTGAAATCTGTCAACGCCTCCTTAGAGCATATCGTAGATTTTGGTTTTTTCTCTATCATAGCCAGGCCGATTTTCTGGATGTTGATGTTTATTAACAGATACATCGGCAACTTCGGATGGTCTATCATATTGCTTACACTTATCATCAGAATCCCATTTATACCATTGATAAACAAGGGGCAGTCGTCAATGAAGAAACTCCAGAAGGTGCAGCCCCTGATGACTGAAATCAGAGAGAAACACAAGAAAGACCCCCAGCGTATGCAGACTGAGCTGATGGCGCTTTACAAAAAACACAAGGTAAACCCGATGGGCGGATGTCTGCCGATGCTCGTGCAGATTCCGGTGTTTTTTGCCCTCTACAAGGTGCTCCTTGTGTCCATAGAACTCAGGGGTGCGCCGTTTATGCTTTGGATAACAGACCTCTCATCCAAGGACCCGCACTATGTGCTTCCTATTATCATGGGCGGCACGATGTTCATGCAACAGAGAATGACGCCTACCACGATGGACCCCACACAGGCGAAGGTAATGATGTTTATGCCCATTATCTTTACGTTTATGTTTTTGAGCTTCCCCTCCGGACTGGTGCTCTACTGGCTGGTAAGTAATGTCCTGAGCATACTTCAGCAGGTTTACATAAACAAGAAGAAAACCGCCTGACACAGACGCGGCACTTAGGGTAATGGACGTCATCATATGCCATATAAATGCCGACTTTGATTGTCTTTCCTCTATGGTTGGGGCAAAGAAACTCTTCCCTGATGCAAAGATAGTCTTCCCCGGCGCTCAGGAAAGGCCGCTCAGGGAGTTTCTGAAGGCATTTCCCGTGGAAATCTCAAAGACGAAAGAAATAGATATGTCCCAAATTACCCGCCTTATTATTGTTGACACAAAGGACCCGGAGAGAATTGGAGACTTTAAAAAAATATTAGGAAGGAAGGGCCTTCAGATATTTATATACGACCATCACGTACGCCGCCCCGGTGACATTACAGGCACGGTTGAGCTGGTTGAGGAAATTGGAGCAACGGCAACCTTAATCGCTGAGATTTTACACTCAAAAAACATCTTGTTGTCCCCGATAGAGGCCACCATATTATGTCTGGGAATATATGAGGAGACAGGCTCGATGCGCTTCTCATCGACGACCGAAAGGGACATGGTTGCGGCGGCGTATCTGCTCAGGCGCGGTGCCGACCTCAATATTGTCTCGACATTCATAAGGCCGCAGCTGAGCAGGGACGACCTCGAACTCTTAAATGAACTGCTCTCGTCGCTTTCAGAGGTAATAGTCCACGGTGTCAGGGTGAAGATAGCCGCAGCCGCCAGAGAAAATTACACAGGCGATGCGGCCTTCATAGCCCACGGCATAATGGACATGGAGGACATTGACGCGGTAGTTTTGATATTAAACATGGCCGGCAAGAGTTTGCTCATAGGAAGAAGCCGGGTGTCAGAACTTGACATAGGCGAGCTTATGCGGCGGTTTAACGGCGGGGGGCATCCCTCGGCGGCATCGGCCACAATGAAAGAAACTATCACAGACTTAGTCAAAGAAATGGTCGTCACAGCACTCCATGAGATAATCAGGCCCGAAAAGGCGGCAAGGGACGTTATGACAAGTCCTGTAATTTCCATCGATTGGGACTCGACAATTAAAGAGGCCGAGGTGCTTTTGACCAAGTATGAGATAAATGTCCTGCCGGTCATCAGAGATGCGCAATACGCGGGCACCATATCGCGGGAGATAGTGGAAAAGGCATTGTTTCACGGCTTCAGGACAAGCAAGATTGACGATTTCATAACGACGGACGCGATTACGAAACCGCCGGATGCTGCCATAGGAGAGGTAGAGGCCGCAATGGTTGAGAGCAATCAGCGTTTTTTGCCGGTTATTGACAATGACCGGATAATAGGGGCAATTACAAGGACAGACCTGCTTCGCTCTCTCTATGAAGGGCACATCAGGAGGAGCCGGATAGAGCAGGCACGGTACGAGAGTAAACATCCCGCCGGCAGGAGCCTTGCCGCGGTAATGCGTGAGCGTTTCCCTTCGTTCGTGTATCAGATACTTAAGACCTCGGCGGAGGTGGCGGAGGATATTGGTGTTGCGGCCTATCTGGTAGGTGGCTCAGTGCGCGATTTACTCCGGGGGGAGCAGAATCTCGATATAGACATAGTGATAGAGGGTTCAGGCATTGGGTTTGCCTCGGCGCTTTCAAAGGTTTTAAAGGGAAAACTAAAGACGCACGAAAGATTTCAGACCGCCAAGATATTCGATATTAAGTTATATCCCTGCGGTGATTTTTCGATAGACATCGCAACCGCCCGCACTGAATACTATGAAAGCCCGGCGGCGCTGCCGCAAGTTGAGATGTCCTCTATAAAGAAAGACTTATACAGGAGGGATTTCACAATAAACACCCTTGCCGTTTTCCTTGGAAAGAGGGATTTCGGGCGTCTGATAGACTTCTTTGGCGCTCAGCGCGATTTGAAGGAAAAGACCATCAGAGTGCTGCACAATCTGAGTTTCATAGAGGACCCGACGCGTGCTTTCAGGGCGGTGAGGTTTTCCGAGAGGTTTGATTTCAGGATAAGCAAGCACACAGAGAAATTGATAAAGACGGCAATCAGGTTTAACCTGTTCGAAAAACTCTCAGGCACGCGGCTTTACGATGAACTTATGCTGATATTCAATGAAGCCGACCCGATAAAGGCCTTAAAGAGGCTCGATGGCTTTGGCCTCCTCGATGGCATACATGCGCAGCTCAGGATTTCGAAGGATTCGGCCATGATATTTAAGCGCGTGAGTGAGACAGTTGCGTGGTATAACTTACTTTTCAGGGAGGAGAAGATTGACATTGGGGTGTTGTATCTGATGGCGCTTATTGCGCCTCTGACGGCAGACGCCCGCGAGGCTGCCCTTCAGAGGCTCTCCACCCCGGATTCAATAAAAAGACACATCCTCTCGGGATTAGCCAAACTCAGGGAGCCGTTCTACTATCAGGACCCTGTTTCGGTGTATAATCACCTGATTGGCACATCGTTAGAGACAGCGATATTTTTTATGGCAACGGCAGAAAACGACGAAAAGAGGAAATCAATATCGATATTCCTGACAGAACACAAGGGCATGAAACCGGCACTAAAAGGCGATGACCTCAAGGCGATTGGCATTCCCCCAGGCCCGGTATATTCAGAAATATTAAAGGCCATACTGGAAGAAAAACTACGGGGAAACATCAGCACAGCCGAAGAAGAGCTGGCCGTTGTAATCAGCCGTTTTGTAAAGCCGGAACATTAGGGTTGTCTCTTTTGACTGACGGCGGTTGACCTGAAACCTTGCCTGTACATGAACTTGCCGACCTCCTCTGCTGCGCGTGGAATTGCTGCCCTGCCGCCCATTTTAAGGCACTTCATCGCGGCTAATGCCGTTGCAAAGCGAATGATTTCTTCATGCGTCCAGTTATTTAAAATACCATAGATACAGCCGCCGTGAAACACATCGCCGGCTCCTGTGGTATCAACCGCCTCGATGTCATATGCGGGATGATAAAATATCCGGCCGTCGGGCATCATGGTCAGACTTCCATTACCGCCAAGCGTAACACAGGCAAACTTAACGCCTGCCCCGGTTAGTCTTATAAGGGTCTCTTCATGACTGCAAGAGTAGGTTTCGCTGAATTTCTCCGAACACACCACGTAATCGCAAAGCGGTATAAGTTCATGCGTCTTTGAGCGTACTGAACCAGCGTCGAGCATTACGGGGATATTGAGGGCATTGGCTGTCTTTGCCGCATTAATCGAGGCATCCTCCATGAGGCCGTCAAGGTGCAGGATTTTCGCTCCTTTAAGAAATGACTCTGTAACGGTGCATTTGTCATCTAAGGAGCGAGACCAGAAGATAGTCCTGCCCGCTGTCTTTTTATTTATTATGATGCAGGCAGTCTGAGAAAACCCGCATTTTTCTGTGAGCATATGCGATATATCGACGCCTTCGGCGGCGAGGCCATTCTTAATTATTTTGCCTGCCTCGTCGTCTCCGGTAACGCCCATGAATCTCGTCTTAACTCCGAGACGGCTTAATGCAACGAGGGCGGTAGCGACAGGGCCCCCGCCTTCGATAACCCACGGCGAGACCTCACACTTTGTGTCCTCGACGGGGAATTGATCCACGAAGGTCAGATAATCAAGGCTGCACTGCCCAAGCCCGGCAACGATGATGCTCATATAAATATTAGTTATTCATAATATTTTGAAGTATCTATATTTATCTCTAAATTATCGGAGTCTTTATCTTTCAAACCTAACGTTCCGCTGTCATATTCTAATTTTGCTGAGAATGTAAACGGGAAAGAATAATATGATATATCGCCCATATCACTATCTACATCGGAGTCAGATCCATATTGGAGTATTACGCTTACAATCCCTGTACCATCCAATGAAATGGTACCATCTTTATCTATTTTTATTTCATAAATATCTATGTCTGATACTTCATCTATCCTTGTATGAGTTGATAGTTCATCCAACTCAGCTGGAATAGGATTATCATACATTTCATATCTTATTATTTCCTCTATATTTTCGATATCAATTATTTTGTCTTGTGGTGGTGCTGCATAAACAAATTTAAATTTATGGTTGGCTTTAGATTTTATGTATGTAGTCAGTGCCTTCAACGCGTCTTTTCTTTTTTGAGTTAATGGACCTGTTAACACTTCAAAAACTAGTGTCTCGCCGTTCTTTTGCGCAACAAAATCTGCTCTATATCTGCCTATCTTATGTTCTTTATATACTTTATATCCTTTTGCTTTATATTCATCGCTCAATTGCGCGATGACAATATCATGTAAATACATCAAAGTATATTTATTATCAATTTTCATTCTGTTTCTCAATGTTAATTTTATAAAAACTATTATCCATCTTTCCACACTCGATATAAATAACTTCATCATGAGAGATTAATGCACCTATTAAATCAACATTCAAATCAAGATTATTATCGTCATCCCTAAAGTCATAATCATTTGGAACATTAAAAATACCATTTATTGTATATTTTAATTGAGCATCACTATTATAAAGATGTTTCGTTAGGCTGTCCCATATTAGTTTGGCAATATTATCAACGTCTGGAGGTCTTTTAGCAGCAGCCGTATGTTCTCTATAGAAATAATAAATAATCCCATAAATATCATCTGTTTCATACATCTCGTAGTTTGGATTATATTCTATTAGTGATTTTCGAAAGTACTCCTTATATCTATTCCCCGCTTCTGGCGTTTTAAATGGTGAATTAAGTGATTTTGGCGTTTTATCAACTATGATAAAATAATACATTTCTCTTATACCTGATAGATTAATCCTTTTTTTGAAGATTATAACACAAAATCGGATTTGGACGCTACTATAACCATGATATTTTCTTTTTTGTATATGTTGCAACGGTTGTGCCTCCACAGAGTCATTATACCACAGTGCCGGGTTTAGATGCATCCTTTGCCCACAGGTTTTGTTTTTTATATTGCTTCCAGCGGTTGTGCATCCAGAGGTATTGGCCGGGGAATTGGGTGATTATCTCTTCCATTACGCGGGCTGTCTCTTGCGTTAATCTGATGATTTCGGCCTTTTCGCTTTCGTAGCCTGTTGCGGGGAATATGGGGTCGCTTACGTAGCCTGTGAAACCGCCTTCTTTCAATTTCCTGCAGCAGGCGATTACCACTATGGGACGCTTATATAACACTGCAAGCATGGCTGGGATAGGCGTGGCTGTGGCCGTTCTGTTGAAGTATGTTATTGCAACTCCCTTTGATGTGCTCTGGTCGGGCAGCATTCCAATCGATTTACCCCTTCTCAGGGTCTCCTGAAGGGTGAACATGGCGTTGGTCTTTGCTATGAAAAACTGGCCGGTTTCAGAGCGTGAGGCGTAGATTAATTTCTCTAAGTACGGATTATCGAGCGGTCTGACTACAACTACCAGAGGAATCCCAACGGCAGCGCTTACATGTGGCAGGAATTCCCAATTCCCGATATGCGGCGTTACGAATATGCAGCCGTTTGCCTTTTCGTGGGTCTCTTTTGCCTTGAGAAGCAGGGCAGCTAGAGCAGGGGATGATTCTTTTATCATCCTTGCAGGGTCGTTTGACGTCATCAGGGAGCGATATTTTATGCTTTCCATGAATGTGAGGAAAAAAGACGCGGCACTCTGCCTTGCAATCTCTTTTACCTCTTCTGTTGACATCTGAGGGAAGGCCAGTGTTATGTTTTCTGTGGCGATGCGCCTTCTCTTAGGTATGAATATAAAAAGTAGTGTGCCTAAAAACATGGAGATTGCGTGCATTGCCCGCAATGGCAGCGTCCCTGCCGCTAAAAAGATTAACCGCACAGACCAGTACTCCAAAACCCATCTTATGTGCTTACGCCTTTTCTTTTTCATATTGGGAGAGTTTATTACCGGTATTTTAAGCGCATTTTACGCGAGGCTCGCCCGCCCGGCCTTCTTGATTTGCTTATCTTTGTACATAAGGGCATCCGCTGCGGCTATCAACTCATCCAGCGTGACAGGGGTTTCCGGATCATAGACGGTTATACCTGCGCTTAATGACAATGTCATGTTTTTTTTCCTGAGGGATAGGTTATAGGCATCGATGTTTGAGGCAAGACGGGTCTTAATCGTGGTTTCGGCGTCGTCCCCCATTTCCGAGACAAGGACGCTGAACTCGTCTCCTCCCATGCGGCCAATGATGTCCGCCCCCCTGAATGTATCTTTCAATACGTCCGCCGCTGCCTTTATTATAATATCTCCGTCTTTGTGTCCCCGCGTGTCGTTTATATGTTTCAGGCCGTCAAGGTCTAAAAAGACTATCAGCATTTGCTTGTTATACCTGCCGGCTATTCTGAACTGCTGTTCTGCCAGCGTGTAAAAACCCCTGCGGTTATAAAGCCCGGTAAGCTCGTCCACTACAGAGAGCTTATGGAGCTTTTCCCTTAACACCGCAACCTCGGTTACGTCAGTTCCAACGCAAATGATACTATTGGGTGAGCCGTCGTCTTTATAGAGGCATGTCGAGTTCCAGTTTATGTATTTATCCTCGCCGCCTCCCATGCTGGTTTTTATTTCGAGATTGTTTATGCTGCAAAGGGACAGGATATTGTAGAACTTTTCCATGTTGCGCGAGAAATCTTCGTCCCCTGTATGTATGTCTTCCGGTGAAAGGAAAGAATCCCGCCAGCTTTTGCCAATCAGTTCCTTTGTACCTATGCCAAGGATTTTAGCCGCAGATTCGTTCAGGAAATTGATAATGCCGTCGTTTGACATCTCACAGACGATAGCCGGTAAAAACGCCACTAAAGTCCTGTATTTTAACTCCGACCCTCTGAGGGCACGCTCAGCGTCCGCGCGCATCAGCTGCAGTTCGCCGAGCCTTATCGCGTTCATTATCGAATGACAAAGAAGTTCGGTTGTGATGCGCGACTTGTTCAGGTAATCCTTGGCGCCCTTTTTCATTGCCGACAGCACAATCTCTTCGTCCCCATGGCCTGTGAGAAAAATAATCGGCGTGGTGATTCCCTCAATTTGCGCCCTTTCGATTACCTCGAGGCCGTCTGTCTCCCCAAGCATATAGTCAACGATTATGACGTCGAACTTATCGTTAAGGAGCTTTTCTATGGCGTCGGGAACGGTTTGCACATCCACGATTGTCAGGGAAATGTTCTTAAACCCCTCCCTTATGTAGTCTCTTACAAGGAGGACGTCCTCTTCGTCGTCGTCAATGACCAATACACGCATCTCTTTCATACAAATACCTTATCTGTATCCTTAGTTAATATCTTTACCGGCTAACTCTCCACCCTCATTTTTTTCAGTTATTTCAGGTTTTACCGGAAGTTCCACGGCGCTAAACCAGTATTTTGAGATTATGGCCGCTATTTCAAGCAAGCGTTCAAAGCTCTCAGGTTTTTTTACATAGGAATTCACGCCAAGATTGTAGCATTCCTGAATGTCTTCTTCAGAGGAGGATGTCGTCATTGCTATTACCGGAATAGGCCTCATGGTTTCATTGGATTTCATCTCCCGCAGGGTCTCAAGTCCATCTTTCCTGGGCATATTCAAATCAAGGAGTATCAAATCGGGATGGCCCCTTGTCGATAAATAGTCGAGCAGCTTCTCACCATCCTCAATCCATGTGATTTTGGCGTTGAGGCCGGTTTCTCTAAAAGCGTCGGCTATGAGGATATTGTCGTCTTCGTCGTCGTCGGCGTGGATAATTTGAAATGGCTCTGTTGCTTTCAATCCGTTGCCTCCTTTTTCGCTGCTTCTCTTTTTACCGGCAGCCGTACAGTAAAAGTCGTACCGGTGCCAGGGGCGCTGTTTACGGACAGTAGTCCGCCGTGGCGCTTCACTATTTTATCACAAATAGCCAATCCCATGCCTGTCCCTTCATATTGTCCGCGGCCATGAAGCCGCTGAAACGGTTTAAATATCTTATCTACGTATTTCATCTCAAAACCGATTCCATTGTCGGTAACCGCGATTTCATAGTATTCGACCGAATCGACGATAATATTATTGACATGCCTTACCGTTACCACAGGCGCAACACCCTCTGCGTGGAATTTTAATCCATTTGCCGTGAGATTCATAAACAGCTGGTGCATCTGCATAGCGTCTGCCTCTGCAACCGGCAGCGTATCGAACTCCAGGCGCCCCCCGGAGCGTATAAGGCGGTCATCGAGGTCAGAGACAATACCCTGCATAATAACATTCAGATCTGTTGGTGCAAACGGTTTCGCGCGGGTCGTCACCCTCGAAAAATTCAACAGCTCCTCGATGAGGCGTTGCATACGGGCCGCTGCCCCCTGCATTCTTTGCAGGTAGTCGGCGGCGTCGCCTGTGAGGATTCCCTCGGTCTTGGCGCGCAGCCTGTCTCCGAAGGCGGTTATCTTACGCAGTGGCTCCTGAAGGTCGTGGGAGGCCACACTGGCAAAATCCTGAAGTTCCTGATTGCTGCGTTTCAACTCATCGGAGTATCTTAAAAGGGAGTTCTTCACCTCTACAAGCTCGGTTATATCTGTAATAAGGGCAAATGCCCCGGCTGCCATGCCGTTGTGCATTAACGGTGTGGCGTTTACCCTCGTGTGCAATAACGCCCCGTCATCGGCATGAAGTGTAACGGTTGCCGCAATGCCTGCACCTTGCCACAACTGCCCTAACGCATCGCCAAAAACCTCGGCCTCCGAGTAATGTACAATGCCGAGGATGTCTCTGCCGATTATCTTTCCCCTTGTCGTTTTAAGCATTTTTATAATGGCGCCGTTAGCGCTGGTTATCTCCAAAGAGCGGTTAAGTTCAACAAAGCCCTCCGCTGTGCTGTTTATTATATTATAGTATTTCTCTTCTGTTTTTTTCAGCGATTCCTCAATGCGCTTATGGGCGGTTGTATCTATACACTCACCGGCAACAAATCGCTTTCCCGAAGGGTCCTTTATTGGAAACCTTATTACCACCCACTGGTGCGGGCCGTCATCATGAGGGAAAGTCTCTGTCATATCGAGGGTCCTATTTATTGACAGTGCAATAGCGTCATGGTCGCGCAAAATAGATGCTATTTTCATAGGGAAGATATCCCTGTCCGTCTTTCCTATGACGTCTTTTACCTCCATGCGGCTTATATCCCTGAAATTTTCGTTTACATAGACGTATTTGCCAGTCTCGTCCTTCATAAACGCGGCAAGCGGGCTGTTTTTCATAAAACTCATAAACAGGTTTTCGGACATTCTGAGCTTCTCTTCGGTCAGTTTTCTCTCTATGATGCCGGCCAGTGTGTCGGACATGGCCTGGAGAAACTCTATCTCGATTTCATTGCAGCTATGGCCTTCCCTGACATATAGGTTAAGCACTCCGAGCAGATGATCGCTTCCCGATAGTATAGGTACGCAGTAGTGCCCGTGAGGCGATATGGTCGAATACGTTATGTCATGGCGGTCATCCAGGGCGTCTGTAAATATGATCTCCTTCTGTGCCGCGGCCTTGCCGCATAAACATGTATTTAGTGGAACGTTATGACATAGCTCAATTATCTTGTCCGAGAGTCCAAGCTGCGCCTTCATTTCTAATTGGCCGGTCTCATCATTGAACAGGAATATACAACCCTTTGATTCGATAGAAAGCCATTTGATAGACAAAACCATCTCAATTATTCGCTCAAGCTGGGTCTCAAGCGATATCGGCTCAAGTGCAATGTCCAAAGCTGAACTTATTATCCTCTGTATGTCAAAATGGCGTTTGTTTATCTCTTCTACGCGGTTACGATGCCTGATTTCCCCTGATAGCTGGTCGTTGATTGCAGTCAGCTCAGCTGTCCGTTCCCTTACCTTGGTTTCGAGGTCTTCGTGTGACTGTCTGATTGCCTCTTCGTATTTTTTGCGGTGTGTGATGTCTCTGACCATGATGAGTATTATTTTTTCGTCTCCAAATTCCAGGTAATTTGCCATTATCTCTGCGGGAAACAGGGTGCCGTCCATTCGTTTCCCGGCTATCTCGGCTGACGTTAATTCTTTTGTCACAGAAAGCGACAAGAGCACTTGCCAGTATTGTTCCGTCGTCAAATCAAAATAACTCAAATCCATCTCCTCGAAATAATTATAACCGAATATAGTTGCCGCGGCGGGGTTCATCGATGTAACCATGGAGTGTATATCTAAAACTATAATACCAGTCGTGACGTTATCTACAATAGCGCGGGTGCGGGCTTCGCTCATGGTAAGCTCTTCTGTTTTTCTCATCAGGCGGTCTCGTGAGGCGGTGATTTCATTCACGAGGATTTCATATCGTTTTTCCAGCACTGATAATTGGTCGCCCCTGATGTCCTCTATCGTGCCAAGGCCGAGATGTTCTTTTGAGAAACCGGAAATATGGGCGCTTAACTTCTCTATACGCCTTGTAATCCTGAACATCAGCAACGTAAAAGACAGAATAAGAACGGTTATCCCAATTGTCCAAACCTGAATTTGAGTCCCCGTTATTTCACTTTTCAGCCTGTTGACCTCGCTTGTGGAAATCAGGGAGGCAAACATCATTTTTACATCTGTCTCACCGTAGTCAAGGAAGGATTTTCCCGCGAAAATATATTTCCCCTTTAGGGATGAGACCAACGTGCCGGGAGGCAGTAGATCGGGTATGTTGCTTGCTATGATGGCCGGTTCTTTTCCCATAATAAGCGCCATGGCAAAATCTTTGTTGGCAGCGCTCTCAACAGACAGAAGGAATTGATCGTCTAACAGGTCGGCCAGCATAAGTGCCGCCATCTTTTTGCCTGATTCGTCAACAACAGGCTCGGACGAGATTATATATGGCACATTGTCTATAATCGTTAAAAACGCCTGACCGAGGCTCATCTGGCGAAGCGGATTTCCCGGGTCTAATAAAGATGATGGAATTGGCTCCGGGGCCGAGGTATATACCTCCATGGGATTGCCTTTGGCGTCTGACAGCACGGCATATGTAAAACCGGCAATAAGTCTGAGCGCGGCAGTTTTAGGCAGCCACGGCGGGATTTCCTCCTGCGTTATTATTGATTTATTTTTGTTCCAGTTACCACCCTTTACATAATTGACAATAGAGTTTTGTCTTGACAACAGGACGGCGGTCTGGTGGAAACCCAGAACATATCTATCGAATTTGGAGCGGTCTGACACAGCGCGGCTGGCAAGCTGTTCCCGAAGCTGCGCGTCTAACGCGGCTGCGAGCCGGCTGGTACTGTAATATCCTAATCCCGCACTTAAACCCACGCTGACGACCACGGTGATAATGGCCATCTTTAATGTAAGAGGAATTCTGTTAAACATGCGCCCCAGGCTGCCTCAGCCGTGCTTTTTTGTGCGTGGAGCAATCATTTCGGTTCTCCGGTGATCTCATCGCCCGTGAATTTCCAGCCGGCCTTGCGTAAGAGCGGAGCGGGGATAATCTCGAAACTCTTATCGACCTTGTCCAGATTGGACATTATATAGTCTATAAGTTTTTTCGCGTTTGGTTTTGCCAGTTTCGGGTCGTCCCATGAGGTGAAATTCATTGTACTGTATATGGAGTATTTTCCAGAGGCGACTGCCGCGTTGTCCTGCGGGGATATGCCGTCAATAGTCAGAAACTTAATTTTGTCTTTTGTCCCGTATGTGGCTGCCATCCAGACGGTTTCGTATCCTATGGCACCCTTGAGCGCTGCGACTTGTGAGAGCATATTGGGAATAGAGCCGACTTCCATCGCCCTGGGGCTGAAGAGGTCTTCCTTTCCAAGTATCAGGCACCAGTGCCCGGGCCTGGTCTTACAGTGAAGTCTCACAACCGGCCTTATGTCGGTGTTTGGGCCGGGGGAGCCGTCAGGGGTTTTCAGTTCCGACCATTTATGTAACTTCCCCCTGTATATCTTTCTCAGGTCGGCAAGCGAAAGGTTTGAAACGGGGTTTTCCTTATTTACGATTATCGCCTTTGCGGAAATTCCCATAGTGTGATACCGGAGGCCGGGCAGGCGGTCTGTCTCTCCGGGCGGGCAGCACATAGCCGAGATATCGACAGTCTTTTTGGCGGTAGCACCGGCTGCGATACCGCACGTCCCCTCTTCGACAGCGATCTTAAGGCCGTTCTTCTTTTCGAATTCCTTCACCAGCGGCAGCACTGCCGGATATATCTGCTGGTCAAGGGCGAGGGCAAGGTCTGCCCCCTCCGCCCATGATTCATATTTGATGCCTTGCTTCATCCATTCGGGTGACATCTGAAAGACCTTAGCCGGGTCGCTGAAAGGCTGCCCGCGCTGAGGGTCCTTAGCTCCTGCCGTGTCAGTTTCCGCAGCCCATGCGGCTGGGACAATGTTATTCCATCGGCCTGAAGCAATTAACAACGACGAACATACCGCGCTTACCACCAAAATATAAAAAACCACCCTTACTTTCTTCATATGTTCCTCCTCTATGAATATATCTGCAGATTCACACCGGACGACAACCGAAAGATAATCTAAAAAAGCATTTCTGCCGCCCTGTGCCGCCCTGTGCCGCCCTGTGCCCTTCATCAAATAACCGTTCATATATTACAACAGATTACCCGTGTTTTTGTCAAACATGCTTCACGAGGGCAAATGCCATTTCATAGCCTCCAGCCTGATATGCCATGATCACAGGAGCGTGGGGAGTGTCAAGGGTGTTGTAAATATTTTTTCTTTCTGATATACTGAAGGTATGGTCAAATCACTGGACACGTTGAATATATTTGAGCGCTTAAAGACTGCCGAACTGAGCGACAAGGCGGCCAGGGAGAAAGCCGAAGTCTTTCGGGAAACGATTGAAGACCGGCTGGTTACTAAGGAAGACCTATCAGTTGGAATACTTGAGCTCAAACTTGAACTAAAGGCGGATATAGAGAAAACGCGGCTTGCGTTACAAGCAGAGATAGAGAAGGTCAAAGTAGACTCTATAAAGTGGATGTTGGCCTTTGCGGCAACTCAGGTTGGCATAGTGATTGCCGCCATGGGTGTAATGTTCAAATTATTCATAAAGTAGTTTCCAATCGCCCTCACAGGTTTAAGTAATACGCAATAATCTCCCTGCCGTAAAGTAAGGACACCGCGGCACCCAGCGACAAAAATGGCCCGAATGGAACCTTGGCCTTCCTTCCCTTCCCTTTGAATATCATCAGGGAAATCCCATAGACAGACCCCGTAAAACTCCCGATAAAGATTGTCAGCAAGACCAATTTCCAGCCAAACGTTGCCCCTGCCATCGCCATAAACTTTATATCGCCCCCGCCCATGCCGCCCCTGCTTACCACTGCTATGATATAAAATATCACCCCGCCGGTTAACAGCCCTATAACAGACCCTGAAATCCCAAGCAGTCTGCCATATATATGCGGGTCGGGCAATATGAAAGTTGAACCTATAAGCCCCAGCGCCATCCCAGGTACGGTAATCGCGTCAGGGATTATCTGATAGTCTATGTCTATGAAGGTTATCACAATCAACGCCGAGATAAACATCATGTAGTATATCGAATACGCCGTAATGCCAAATTTCACGCAAATCAGCACATAGAAGACCGCGTTTAGGAGTTCCACTGCCGGGTATCTGAGCGAAATACGCACACCGCAGTAAGCGCACCTGCCCCTGAGAAACAGATAGCTGATAACCGGAATATTATGCCACGGCTTGATCCTTTTGCCGCAGGCGGGGCAGCCTGACGGCGGGCTTACGATAGAAAGACCTTCCCGGGGCAGTCTGTATATGCATACGTTTAGAAAGGAACCTACTATCAGACCAAAGGCGGCTGTTAATACATAGTATGGCGGCAGCGGCTATCCCTCCGTTGAAATTATATCTCCGGCCTCTTTTTTTAATTCCTCGATGGTCATTTCAAGAGAGGAAATCTCTTTGATTGCCTGCTGAACTTTATGGTGGTTGTAGATGTCCGTAGTCCTGTTGAAACTCAGTTCGTAGGCGTTTTTGCCTATGGATTTATAGAGCGCTTCTTTTTCTTTTTCGAGGTTGTCTATTTTTGCCAGCATCTTTATGAAGGACACCTCGATGGCCAGCCTTTCGGTTATAATGCCGGCAAACCACTGTAGCCTTCCCACGCCGGACTCGAAGTCCCTTTTTATCTTATTCCACATTTATCACCAGCACCCGCTATTACCAACAGCCGCTATTACCAACAGCCGCTCTATAACACACGCAAAGCTAAGCCGGCAGCCTTATGATGGTTCCTCTTCGGGCTGTCTTTCCTGCAGGATTTCGTCAATGGATTTGTCGGACTTGTCCTGTCTTATTTTTGAGTATCTGGATTCGCTGATTATGTCGATGTCCCAGCCGGTGAGTTTCATAGCCAGCTTAACATTCTGCCCCTTCTTCCCAATAGCAACTGAAAGCTGGGAGTCGTCGACGACGACCATAGCGGTTTTATCCTCTTCGTTTATGCCGATTTTATCCACTTCGGCAGGGGTCAGCGCCCTTGCTATGTAGAGTCTGGTGTCAGGCGTCCAATGGATGATGTCAATGCGCTCCCCTCTCAGTTCACGCACAATTGCCTGAACCCTTGTGCCTTTCATCCCTACACAGGCGCCGATAGGGTCAATAGAGGAGTCTTTTGTGAAGACAGCTATTTTCGTCCTCTCACCGGGTTCGCGTACGACATCTTTTATCTGAACAATTCCGTCGCTGATTTCTGGAACTTCCATTTTAAACAACGCTCCGACAAAATTAGTTGAAATCCTTGAAAGTACAATCTGCGGTCCCTTATTCGTAGTATTTACCAATTCGATGTATGCCCTGATAATGTCGCCGTTTTTAAAATGCTCCCGCTGGAGTGTTTCTTTTACCGGCAGGACTGCCTCCGCCTTGCCTACGCTTACGCTGTAGGAAAGCCTGTCCTTTCTGATAATCGTGCCTGAGACGACAGTTCCGACTTTATTGGCAAACTTATCATAGATTACGTCTCTTTCGGCCTCGCGAACCTTCTGCATTATAACCTGTTTTGCCGTTTGCGCCGCTATGCGCCCAAAATCTTTTATATCGAGCGGCTCAGTCAGCGTCGAACCCAGGGTCGCATCGGGAGAAACAGCCATGGCCTCCTCTAAGGACACCTGCGTTTGTTTGTCTGTTACCGTCTCGACGACAGATTTTATCTTAAAAACACTGACTTCATAATCGATGGGGCTGATAGTCAGCCCGATATTATCGAATTTCGTAAACTTCCGTTTTACCGCGGTTAACATCGCGGACTCAATCGTCGTCCTCAGAGTGTCCCTGGAAATCCCTTTCTCATGGCTAATCTGATCGATAATGTAACGAAGCTCTTTGCTCATTTTATCTCAATCTCCAGTTTGGCTCTTATTATATCGGGAAACCTTATTTCAACCGTTGTCCTGTTGTCCTCGAGCGTAACCGTATCCTCTGTGACGGACACGATCCTTCCGATGAAACATTTTTCCTTTGCAGCCACGCCAGGCCCCTCCGTAGTTCCCCTAATGACGATTTTAGCAAGTTTTCCGGTATATTTTATATAATCGGCCTTGTTTCTCAGTGGCCGGTCAATCCCAGGTGAGGTTACCTCGAGAGTATATCCCCCCTTGAGTATGTCCTCGACGTCAAGCCTTGCACTCAGGTCTCTGCTCATGCCCGCGCAATCGGCTATGGCCACCGACGGTTCCTTGTCTATCGTCACTTTCAATATCTTTCTGGCTCCTTGTCCTTTCAACTCTATGCTGAACAGCTCTACAGACCTTTGCAGGGCTGCATCCTTTGCTATGGCCTCAAGACGCCTCATTATCTCCATGCCCATACTCAATCTCCATGCCTGCGTCTATCTCCACGCCTGCCAATCTCCAAGCTGCCAATCTCCATAGCTGCAATAAAACAAAAGAGTGGGTTATTCCCACTCCTTAAAAATGAGGAAACTATCTCTCACAGGCATTATAGATTTATTTTTCATTAAAAGTCAAGCACTTTAAATGGATTAATCAGGTCAAAGCCTGACTAAGCAGGGATGTCCGGTTTAACTTTTGCGGGGATTTGCAGAACCTTGCCTGGTTTAATCTTCACGGGGCCTTTAATAGAGTTAACCTTCATTAGTTCCTGCACTGAAACATTGTACATCTTTGCGATTGAGGTCAGGGTTTGGCCGCTTTTAACCGTATGATGTCTGACCGGCTTTACGGCGGGTTTCTTTGCAGTGTCGCCGGTATGCTGAGTGCCGGCGGCGGTCTTTTTTTCGGTTTTAGGAGTTGCTGAAGGGTTTTCTTCAGTGTTTTTTTCGGTTTTAGGAGTTGCTGAAGGATGTGGTTCAGTGTTTTTTGCGGTTTTAGGAGTTACTGAAGGACGTGGTTCAGGTTTTTTAACGGTTTCTGGCTTTGTGGCCGTGTTTTTGACGCTTGCCGTGAGCGGCGTATCGTGATTTATGTGAACGGCCTTTTCCTCTGACTGAGGCTCTCCTTTTTTTTTATCTGATTTCAAAGTCGTCCCTGAGGTTTTTCGGGGCTGGCTGATAGACCTGGATATGTTTGGAGACGGCGTTTCTGTATTAACCTGTAGTCTTAGGGAATCTTTAGTACCAAGCGGCAGTTTCAGGAAATAATCGCAGGGAAGAGATGTCTTTGACGACATTACAGACGGTTTTAATTCTGGATTCAGGCGCCGTATCTCATCCAGAGAGCACGCGGCCGCAATTACTCTTACCTTTATGGGTTTTACTGTGTGCAGGACTTCGTATTCCTCGGGGTTCATAAATTCTACATCGCCGAAATAACTTTGGTAATCATCGAGGATTTCCAAAACGGCCAAAAACTCGGTATAATAATTCCTCGATGCAAAACCAAAGGAAGGCCCCTTATATCTTTCCACTATCTCAGATATATCTTTGGTATCCAGTGCTTTAACTGCCCTTGACATACCTGCCGCGCCGTGATTGTATGCGGTTACGGCTAAAGGCCACGTACCGAGCTGCGCGTAGTTTTCCCGTAATAGCCTTGCGGCGGCTCTGGTTGATTTCATTGGGTCGATTCTTTCGTCCACAATGGAGTTCATTCTCAGAAATATCCTGCCCGTAGAGTCGGTAAACTGCCATATTCCGGCTGCCTTTGCCCATGAATAGGCACCTGTATCGAATGCCGATTCGACAAACGGCAGCCTCGTCAACGCCACTGGAACGCCCTCTTCCCTAAAAATCTTTTCCATTTCCTTCATATAAAGTGCCGATTTTGACAGCGCCTTCTGGAAACGATCCTTTTGTCCAATCTGCGCCCTAAGGCGGTCGGCCGCCTCAGCGAACTTGTCCGTACCTTCGATACCGCTGAACATATCATATACGGCCGACTCTTCCGAAGTTAGATTATCTGTGTCCTCAGGACGGCGCTTATCCAGCTTGAGGAGTATTTCCCTGTATTTACTTATCTCAAAAGCCAGGATGCCAATTCTTGCCTTTTTCGAGTTGCTCTGTTCTTCAGTTAAATCGACTACGGAATAAATAATATTCATATATCTGTTATCGTGAATAACAGCCTGTTTGGTCGTGTACTTGGTGAATATCTTTATCCAGAAATCTACCTGCGGCCTGAGCGGCGCCGGGCAGGAAAATGGCGAGGGTTCGGAGAGAACGAAGCGATTGCCCACCGCCGCCGACGAGGTATCGGGGAAAAAGGATACCGCGGCAGCGAATAACAATATTATTAACCTTAATGACCTTGCCATAAGCTATGTATAATACCAGCAAAGGGGAAAAAGCACAAGTTTATTTTGAAACCATCGGAAATTCCCGATGAACGGGCAAGGCGACGGGCAAGGTGCAGGTGTATGCTGATACTATTTGCGATGGGAAGCGGCTATGAATACGCCTTTTTTAATAAAATCAGACAAAACATTACGTTACTATGATAAGCCCGCCCCCGGAAGCTGCTTAGGTATAACACGGGGTTATCGTAATAATCGCCCTAAAATAAGCCCTCGGTGTGTGCCGCCGCTAATTGTGAACTTTTTCGCATGAATACCCACAGCCGCCCTTGCATATATATTTATTTTTGTCCTGAGGCGATTTGAGCGTATCGATGTAGTCAACATAATCGGGAGGAAGGGGGGTCTTATATATATCCTGGAATTTATTATAAACAGCCTTGAGTATGTAGTTGTCAAATCCTAACTTGTTGGATAGGAATTTTAATTTTGTTTTATTAGCTTCATATTTGAAATTTGTTACGGGGGATTGATCAACTTTGATCTCAACCGGTACGTAACTAATACATAAACTATGTTCAATAGAGGAGCTGACTAAATCAAGTTCTATTTCATAAGAGTTTGCCGTTAATGGAATGTCTTTAAGATTGCTTACACGAACACCCCAACATCCACATTGGGCGTCTGGCAGCACGACCCCGTATTTTTCCTCCAACAAGAAGTTCTCAAACATTTCAATGGCCTTTCTTTCTTCGGAAATTCCATAACCCTTTGGACGACAGCCTAAAACTACATGTTTCCCTTTGGTAAGAGCCTCTAATACTTCTCTTACGGCATCATAAACAATCTTTCCGCTGCCGTCTATGAGAATAAGGTAACCCTCAGTGTCAATTGGTTCTTTAAACACACTAAGCAATTTACCACGCACCATCAGCCCCTTTGGAGTGACGCCATCATATTTTATATAAATACCTTCGCCGATCCTATCGACTTGATCGGTAGCAGCAACAAGATACTCTATTTTTGCGTCTTTATAATTTTCTTCGATTGCCGGTTGAAGGACTTCTGTCCTCCATTCTCTAAATTCCCTGATTCTTTGCTTCTCGATTGTAACACTTGGGGCAAAAAAAGGCACAATCAAATACAGCTTCATAACACCAATCCTTTCGCATATTCCTTATAAAATGCGTTTGCATTCATGTAATACAGTTATTGAATATAACTGTCATGGTAGATCAAGTTTACGGCAAAACTTTGTCAATATATCCGAATCGACCTCTTGCAGCTTTATAGACATACCAGGTTCTAAAGTTACTTCCGGCTTCGGATCATACCTTGTATCTGTTTGAATAGGAGAGTTGTGGTAATGGTCAACTTTGACGCCAAATTCCTCTTCTATAGATCGTATTGTTCGGCCAACAGCTTTCGACCCCTCAGGGATATAGGACTCATAGGTTATTAACATAGCAGTTCCTCCTGGTTTAATAGTTGTTGGTATTTTCTTATTGCTATTATCAGCCGCTTCATCGGCAGCCTCTTTGTAAGATTTAAAAAGACCGGGCATGTTTATCAACAAAAACAAGAGTACTGGTTGTATTTTATGATAAGAGCTCTTTCGAATCGGTACCAAATCCCGTTTGCAGACCGAAGAGCGCACTCCTATTGAGCATATCGTAAGAAAAATGCGCATGGCGAGTAAAGACAATCCGAGCAACACCCCACGCACCCTACTCCGGTTTATTTCGTCCGCGTATAACACTTGCGTAACCTCACCACATGGCCGCCATATTAGCTAACACCTAGCTAACGGGAGTCGATGCCAACCACATCAACCCTTAACCTATGGATATTAATCCACAAGGGGCTCTCCGTCCATGTCTTTGGTCAGCCGCAGCTACTACCAAAAAACAGGCCTCTCAGACTCTTAATGTATTATATAATCTATTATCGACATTTGTCAATAGTTATTATTTGTCTCAAAATAATTATTTATTATTTTATTGTAACAAATCGAAACGTTACGTTGCGGTAACACTTAACTGCTACAGAAACAATACCTTACAGCCACCAAGCCGGAACTCACCGCCTCCCTCCATTTCTGCTATAACCATCATACCCAGCTCAAATATATTATAACATTCAGCGCGTATTCAAATAAAATTGCAATCCGCGCGCATGATTTCGTATTATATATATCTTATGATTGCGATTGTCGATTATGGGATGGGAAACCTCAAGAGTGTGCAGAAGGGGTTTTTGAAAAGCGGCGTCGACGTTAAGGTGACAAACCAGCCGGCAGACATACTCTCGGCCCACGGCGTGGTGCTGCCCGGCGTTGGGGCGTTTAAGGACTGTATGGCAAACCTTGACAGGGGCGGCCTCATCGGGCCGATTCTAAGAGCTATCGAATCAGGTAAACCATTCCTTGGCATCTGTCTTGGGCTTCAGGCGCTTTTTACCGAGTCCGTGGAGTTTGGCCGCTGCCCGGGGCTTAACGTATTCAAAGGAAAAGTGGTCAGATTCCCCGCCACTGCCCTGAAGGTCCCTCACATGGGATGGAACATCGTCAGGTATAAGAACAGACCGCCGATTTTCGATGGCATTGACGACAACCGGTATTTTTATTTTGTCCATTCGTATTACGTCGCGCCCGAAGACCCGGCAATAACCGCCGGCACAACTGACTACGGCGTTGAGTTCACGTCCATGATCTGGAAGGATAACGTAATAGCCACACAGTTTCATCCGGAAAAAAGCCAGAACGCCGGTCTCGAAATCTTAAAAAACTTTGGCGCGTTTACTAAAAGAGGCTGACTGACTGCGATGCTGACGCATTATAATATTTGAAAGGGAGCTTGTAAATGGATAAAAAGGTTCTGGTAGTAGATGACGACGAAATTATAATCAAGAGTTGCGAGGCCGTGCTCAACGGCGAAGGGTTTAAGGTCACCGGCGTAACCAGCGCAAAAGACGCGATGAACCTCATAGACGACATCGTATTTGACCTGGTCATCACAGACCTTATAATGCCGACTATCGACGGCTTCGAGCTGATTAAATGGATAAATGAAAACCATCAATATACCAGGGTCATAGCCATGACAGGCTATTCATCGAAGGCCGTGCTCAGAGACGCCATTGCCCTGGATATAATGGATTTTCTGCCAAAACCCTTCTTCCCGCATGTACTTACCGAGGCGGTTAAAAAGGCGGTCAACACCCCGCCCAAAGTCCCCATCCCCACAAAATCTCAGGAAACCTACGATACGGGGAAATTAAAATTAATCCTGCAAAAATACAAAAAAAGGCCGGGCGCTCTCATCATGGTGCTGCAAGAGGCCCAGGAACTGATAGGCTACCTCCCGCCTTCGGTGCAAAAGGTTATCGCTAAGGCTATGAAAATCCCCGTGAGCGAAGTGCATGCCGTGGTTTCCTTCTACTCATACTTCACAATGAAACCCATGGGGAAGTATAACGTGCGCGTGTGCCAGGGGACGGCATGTTACGTCAAAAGGGCAGATGAGATACTGGAAAAACTCAAAGATACTATGGGCATTAACGAAGGTGAAATAACCCATGACGGCCTCTTCTCGCTTGAGACTGTGCGCTGCATAGGCGCTTGCGGCCTGGCCCCCGTTGTGTTAGTCGGCACCGATACCTTCGGCAGCATTGACCCCACAAAGGCAAACGAAATACTTAAAGAATATCATTAAACAGGAAAGGACTATGGAAAAACTGACAATAGACGCTCTTCACACTATCAGGGAAAACTACAAGAGCCGCCTCAGCGAAGGAAGGCTGATGCTTTGTGGAGGCACGGGGTGCATTGCCGGTGGCAGCCTGAAAATAAAAGACGCCATCGAGGCGAAGCTGAAAGAACAAAACCTGAGCGGCAAATATAAGGTCATCCTGACCGGATGTAACGGTTTCTGTGCCCACGGCCCGCTGTTAGTTGTCCAGCCGGAGGGTATCTTCTACGAAAGACTGAAGCCGGACGACGCGCCTCTCCTCGTAGAGGAACACTTAATAGGCGGCAGTCCGCTTGAAAAAAATTTGTACAAGGACACAAAGACCCACGCCGCCTTGCAGCAACTCATGGACATCCCATTTTTTAATCTGCAAATGCTTGGCGCCCTCAGGAACCGCGGTACTATAGACCCCGAGAACATCGAGGAATATATAGCGGTTGACGGCTACTTTGGGGCAGCCAAGTCGCTCAGGGAGATGACCCCAGCTGAAATTATAAAAGAGGTAAGAGGCTCCGTCTTACGCGGAAGGGGAGGGGCGGGCTTTATAACAGGCCTGAAGTGGGAGCTGTGCTCTCAGGCCCAGGGTGACAGTAAGTATATACTCTGTAACGGCGACGAGGGCGACCCGGGTGCCTTTATGGACAGGAGCATCATGGAGGCCGACCCCCATGTGGTAATAGAGGGTATGATAATCGCGGCCAAGGCCATCGGCGCCCATCAGGGCTACATATACGTAAGGGCAGAGTACCCGCTGGCCGTCAGAAGGCTGCGTAAGGCAATAGACCAGGCCGTCGAGTATGGCCTTTTGGGGCAGGACATCCTTGGGAGTGGCTTTAATCTTGACATCGATATATATCCCGGCGCCGGGGCCTATGTCTGCGGCGAGGAGACCGCCCTCATGCGCTCAATCGAAGGCAAACGCGGCTCTCCAATCCCCAGGCCGCCATTTCCCGTCCACAAAGGTTTATGGGAAAAACCAACCGTCCTCAATAACGTGGAGACATTTGCAAACATCCCGTCGATAATACGCAACGGCGCGGACTGGTTTAAATCCCGCGGCACAGAGAAATCCACCGGAACAAAGGTCTTTGCCCTGACCGGAGCCGCGCTCAACACCGGGTTGATAGAGATACCATTCGGGACTTCCCTTAGAACTATAATAGAAGATATTGGCGGAGGTATTAAGCGGGGACGGCACTTTAAGGCCCTCCAGCTTGGCGGCCCATCAGGGGGCTGCATTCCCGCCGATCTGCTCGATTTGCCCGTCACCTACGAAGACATTATCAAGACCGGAGCAATCGTAGGAAGCGGCGGCATGGTTGTCCTCGATGACACCAACTGTATGGTCAATCTTGCAAGGTTCTTTCTCGGTTTCACCGGCCACGAGTCCTGCGGCAAATGTACACCATGCAGGGTAGGCACGAGGATAATGCTTAACCGCCTTATCGATATAACCGAAGGCAGAGGAAAAGAAGGCGACATAGAACTCCTCGAAGACCTTGCCGACGATATTAAGACCGCGTCATTGTGCGGGCTTGGTCAGACTGCCCCCAACCCCGTGCTTACTACAATCAGGTATTTCAGAGCCGAATACGAGGCCCACATAAGGGACAAATGGTGTTTTTCTGGCGTGTGTAAAAACCTTTCGACTATTTATATCGATAAAAAGGCGTGTACGGGCTGCACGGCCTGTGCGCGTGCCTGCCAGGTAGGGGCGGTTGTGGGTGAAAAGAAAAAACCACACTCAATCATTCAGGAAAAGTGTGTAAAGTGCAGGTCTTGTTATAACGCCTGCAAGTTCGGGGCTGTTAAGATAGGCCCTGCAGCGATGTTTACTACTCCTAAGGAGTCAGCGTGATGATAGAACTTACAATCGATGACATAAAGGTAAAAGTAGAAAAGGGCCTGACGATTCTACAGGCAGCCCTTGCGAATAATATCTACATCCCGCACATTTGCTGGGACCCCAGGCTCAAACCCTACGGCGGCTGCAGGATGTGTCTCGTAGAAATAGAGGGACAGCCGCGCCCCCTTGCCTCATGTTCTTATCCTGCCGAAAACGGTATGATAGTTAAGACAAATACCCCGAGGATTGCCAAACTCAGAAAGACAATGGTCGAGCTGCTTCTTATTCATCATCCCCTTGACTGTCCGACATGTGACAAGGCGGGGGAGTGCAACCTTCAGGACCTCGCCCATCAGTATGGCCCGTCCAAGAACAGGATTCAGGAGGAGAAATACTCTGTTACGAGGCACTCCAGAAATCCCTTCATCATGAGAGACCAGGACAAGTGTATTCTATGCGGCAAATGCGTTGCCGTATGCTGGGAACATCAGGGCGTGGGGGCTATTAATTTTATCGGCAGGGGGTTTGATACAAAGGTATCACCGGCCTTCGAGGAAGTCCTTGACTGTGAATTTTGCGGCCAGTGCGTCGATATATGCCCTGTCGGGGCGCTTGGAAACAAACCCTTTCACTGTTGCAGCGCGTGGTTTCTCGAAAGCAGCGACAATATCTGTCCATATTGCGGCGTCGGATGCACAATTACATTAGAGACGCGCGAGGGCAGGATTGTAAGGACGCAAGGCGTTGCCACAAAGGGCGTAAACAAGGGAGACCTCTGTGTTAAGGGCAGGTACGGGATGGATTTCATATACGCCGAAAACAGGCTTAAGTATCCCCTTATCAGAAAAAACGGAGAGCTTGTAGAGACCACATGGGAAGATGCTATGCACATCCTGACAGAGCGCCTCTCTGAGGTTATTCAAACAAAAGGGCCGGAGAGAATAGGCGTCATCGGTTCCCACAAATTTTCAAACGAGAGTAACTACATGCTGCAAGAGTTTGCGCGCAAGGTAATCGGCACAAACAACATAGACTCCGCCGCCTGTTTCGGTTTCACTAATGTGCAGAAAA
This sequence comes from Nitrospirota bacterium, assembly GCA_015233015.1. Taxonomy (GTDB): domain Bacteria; phylum Nitrospirota; class Thermodesulfovibrionia; order Thermodesulfovibrionales; family Magnetobacteriaceae; genus Magnetominusculus. The sequence goes on from JADFYO010000003.1 coordinate 114,815, forward strand.
CGGTATCTCAGGCCTTTGGCCTGACGAACCTGCCCATCACCATGGACTCTCCAATAGGCAAAGGAGCCATACTCGTAGTCGAATCCGATATAACCTCCACACATCCTGTCTGGGGGTTAAAGTTTATTGAAGCGAGAAAGAAAGGCTCTAAAATCCTCGTATTAGATTCACGTGAGACCAAGCTCTCGAGGCACAGCGACATATGGCTGAGAGTAAGGCCGGGCACTTCTCATGCGCTGTTAAACGGTATCATGTACCTGGCAATAGAGGGCGGTTACCACTTAAAAAACAATGTGTCAACAGCAGCAGCCAATTTTCCAGAGCTGGAAGAACTTGTTAAGTCCTATCCGCCTGCCGTAGCGGCTAAGATTGCCGGCATAGACACGGACGAGTTTGTGGAAATGGCAAGGGTGTTTCTTACCGCCGGCAGCAGAATGATAGCCATGACCCTTGGCTCTGTTGAAAATAATAAAGGCCTGAACACTTCCCTTTCGGCTGCTAACCTAATAATGCTAACTGGCGACGGCCCATCAGCCCTTCAGATGCCGGCAGGTTATGCTAATACCTTTGGTATGTGGAAGATGGGAATAACGCCGGACTATCTGCCCGGCTATAAAAAGATCGAAGGACCATCCGGCAAGAATCTCTATCAAATGCTCTACGGGGAAAACACGCTCGATGCCCTCTACATAATGGGAGATGACCCTCTGGGCACCTGTCCTGATCTGAAGAAAATGGAATCGGCACTTCGTAATTTGCAGCTTCTCATTGTGCAGGATATAAGGCTTACAGGGACGGCTCGCCTCGCCCATATCGTTTTACCTGAGGCAAGCTGGGCCGAAACGGAGGGCACATTTACAAACGCGGCCGGATTAAATCAAACCTCGGAGAAGATATCCGCCCCTTCGGGTGCGTCCATAGCCGGTTGGCAGATCTTTAGAAACCTGACAAGATATATGAACTTGCAGCCGTCAGTTGAGAACTTTACCGCCCTGAAAGACCGTCTAGCGACGATGGCAACTGACCACGGCAAAGAGAAATGGAAATACATACCGTTACACTATGAGGAGAGTGAACCCCCTGACAAGCAATATCCGCTTATTATGGTAACGGGCAATCTGATGCAGCACTCCGGCGCCCTTTCTGTAATGTCTAAAAATCTTTCAGAGGCATTCCCAGGGTTCTTCATACAGATAAACGAAAAGGACGCAGCAAGACACGGCATAATGGACGGCGGTATGGCGCGCGTGGAGTCGCGGCGCGGGTCAATTACGGTAAAAGTGGAAGTGACCGACGAGGTTACAGAGGGGATGATCTTCGCGCCCATCAATTTTGCAACTGCCAGATTAAATGATCTCACATACGTCTACGAAGGCGGCGCCGCCCCATTGACAGCCATAAGGATATTTCCGGCATAACTGGGGTACAGAAGCCGCCAAAGGGCGGCACAGGGGTGAAGGGGGATTATCCCCCTTCGTCTTTAATCCTTTTATGCCGCCAGGCTAATACACTCATCTTTCAATAATAGTTCAAATTCATCAGCCGGTACGGGTTTGCTAAAAAGATACCCCTGCACCTCATCACAACCCAGGCAACGCAGTATCTCTAATTGTTCTATTGTTTCCACGCCCTCGGCTATCACTTTCAATCTCAGATTATGAGCCATGTCTATTATCGTCTTTACTATTGTAATATCATCCTTATTGTTTGATATTTCCATTATAAAACTTCTGTCTATTTTTAACTTTTTAAATGGAAGGTTCTTCAGGTAACTCAACGATGAATATCCTGTACCGAAATCGTCAATCGATACCTGCACACCTATCGAATTTAATCTCCTTAATAATCGTATTGTTGCATCGACGTTCTGCATAGAAAAACTCTCCGTAAATTCTATCTCCAATTGATGTGGATTTAATTCAGTTTCATATATAACCCGCATTACCACATCTTCAAGATTGTATTGTCTGGATATTTGTTTCAAAGAGGCGTTTACAGCCATTGTTATTGGAGGCAATCCCATCTTTTGCCATGCACTGTTTTGCATACAGCTATTGTGAAGAACCTGCTCGCCCAGCGGTACAATCAATCCTGTGTCCTCTGCTATTGGAATAAATTTGTTTGGCGGTATCATGCCGCGCTCAGGATGCTTCCAGCGTACCAGCGCCTCAGCCCCTGTTATCCTTCCGCTTTTAAGGTCTACTTGCGGCTGATAATGAATTACCAGCTCATTTTTATCTATAGCATTGCGCAGTTCATTTTCTATTTTTATTCTCTCATTTATCATTGTATCCATTGCTGAATTAAAGAAACTAACCATGTTCTTACCTGATTTTTTTGAATGATAGAGGGCAATCTCAGACTGTTTTAACAACTCGGCGGCGTCCAGCGTATCTATAGGATAGACGCTTATCCCTATGCTCATAGTTATCTTGAAGCAACCCGTTGACGTTTCAACCGGCTGCATTAACGCTGACAATATCTTTTCAGATATTTTTTCAGCATCATCTACACTTTTTATATTCGACGTAATTATCGAAAACTCATCGCCGCTCATCCTCGCTAACGTATCTGTGTCTCGCACACATTCAGCTAATCTCCCTGCAATCTCCTTTAGTACTATGTCGCCTGTATCATGTCCCATCGCGTCGTTTATATCCTTAAAATTATCTATATCCATGTATAATAACGCTAATTTATTACCTAGCCGTCTTGAAGATTTTATCTCATGGTTCAGTCTGTCAAAAAATAACACCCTGTTTGGAATGTCTGTGAGTGCGTCGTGATTCAGAACATGATAAATCCTGTCATCGGCAATCTTACGTTCAATCATGCCCGCTAATACATTTGCTACCGATGTCAAAAAATTATCTTCCAAATCATTGCGTTGATGTCCGGCAGGCACATATAGATTTATAACGCCCAGCACCGTTTCTCTCGATTTTACAGGCACGCAGTAATGTCCATGATCGTGCATATTTTCAAACGTAATAAAGTGATGAGCGTCTATCGAGGATTTAAATATCGTTTTACCTGTTTCAGCGGCTATCCCGCATAGACATTTCCCAACGGGAAGGTGGCTGCATGTCGTAAATAAATCCAAAGAAACCCCTTTATGTGCCTTCATCACGAGAATCTCGGGGTCTTCTTCGATTACAAATATACATCCCGTAGTTTTCTTTAACAGCCAGGGTACATCGCTGATTATATTGAGCACCATTTGCAGCTGCTCCTTCAATGAAACCGGCTCGAGCGATACCATCAATATTTGGTTTATAACGCTCTGGATTAAATAGTTATGGCCCATTTTCACTTCCGTCTCTTTATGCAGGACAACGCCGGCAATCGTGTAGGCAATACTTTTCAGAAACAGTTCATCGTCATCGTTACGCTTATACCCTTCGCTCAGATAGACATTGATTACCCCCAATAGTCTCTCGGCTGAAATGATGGGTATGCAGTAATGCCCGTGCGGGGGCATACCGCTGTACCTGATAGAGTGTTTATCTTCTTTGCTGTCTGTTGAGAATACTATCTCTTTGGTGGAGGCAGCTAAACCGCAGAGGCATTTACCGTATGGTATCGAAGAGCATTCCGCCAGCTGGGCATCTTTAAAATTATGAGATGCCGCAATGTTCAGTACGTTGGATTTCTCATCTGAAAGAAAGATGCTTCCCTTGTTCTCTAAATGCATCCAGTGAATGGACATTAGAATTTCTAAAATATCCCTGCACTGTTCTTTCAGAGTAACAGGAAGCAGCGATACGGCAAGTATTGAGTTTATAACTTCCTGCTTTTTCGTGTTTCTGGCTCTGCCTGCCTCTCTTTCATACAATCCCTGCATAGTCGTTTGCACCTCGCCCCCCAAAATTAAACGTCAAAAAAACCTGATAAACAATAACGTTATTATTAATAAGTGCATAGGTAAGTGGACATTTAATTAGGGGAAATGATACAATAAAGAATGAGAGAATTAGATGGCAGGAAATTAGATCATAAGACATTAGAAGAGATAAGAATAAGAGCAGTCAAG
>JADFYO010000040.1 GCA_015233015.1 Nitrospirota bacterium
TCATAAGCCGTGTCCATGCGGCGGGCAAACCCGAGGAGCCGGTGTGTGATTGTGCGGCAGCGGTTTACCGCGTCGAGGATGCCGTTAGTCAGGCCGATGAACTTGTCCCTGTTTGTGGCAGCCACATAGGCTTCCACTAATGAAAGGTGATAGCCAAGCCTTATCGAGAAATTCATATAGTGGTCTGAAAGAAATGTAAAACTGCACTTTGCCATCTCGTCAATTTGCGCCTCGCTCATCGTTGCCGAATGCGCTATCATTCCCATAAAACCACCAACGTCAAGCGGTCTGCCCTGTGGCCATTTCATGGAGGTAAGCCCCTTGAAAAACGCGGTAAATGGGATTGAGCGTATATTCTCAGGGGTTAACCTCTTAGGGTTACCCCCGGTACCCCCGGTTCCGCCTCCTAAATCTATTACATATAAATCGATGGGAAGGCCGGTAACCATTCTGACAGCTCCGAACTCCGGCTGTACGGCCGCAACGTCGGTGATAAGAAACATCTGCTGCATGGCCTTTTCGTGGGCAAATCGGGTGATGTCGTGGTAGGTGGCGCAATTTACGGGATTGAAATCCTCTGATTCCGGATTTGTCAGGTTCAGAGGCACAATACACTTTAACACCTGTGACAGTATCCGAAACAGAAGCGTCTCTCTGAATGGGTTTGGTTTATTTTCATAGTTATCTATCAGCTCACTTACGTATCCATCATAGACATTGCCGTTTACCGCATCGACAGTTATCTCCTGCCCATGTTTAATGGCCTCTGTGGCAATTTCGGTATCGAGCAGAGTGGGCAGCTGATATTCCCTCGCCAGCGAGGCCATGTGCCCCGTTGTCCCGCCAAGGTTTGTGACTATTGCCGCGGCCTTGTTCATTACGGTTACATAAAGGGGCGAGGTCGTTCGGGAAATGAGGACGCCGCCTTCGGGAAAATCTAATAAGTCATCTTCTCTTCTTATGATAAAGGCCTTTCCGTGTCCTATCCCTTTACAGGTGACAACACCCCCGCTTATGAGCCGTTCATGCCCTTTGATGTCTGACGGTACCTGGAGTGTGGGTTCATTGGTATAGATATGCAGCGGCCTTGTCTGAAGAAATAGCAGTTGTCCACTGCGGTCAACTGCCCACTCGATGTCTTGCGTTACGCCGAAGTGTTCCTCGAGCTTCTGAGCATATTTGGACAGTTCTATTACCTCCGCGTCGGAAATCGAGGGCTTTCCCTGCTTCGTCTCTGGTGTTGCCACCTCGTCAATGCTGCCGGTTTCATTGCAGACAGCCATTACTGACTGAGAGCGAATTGATCTGGAGATTATTTTAAGTTCAGGTTCTCTGGCCACTGTATATGTCTCCGGGCTGATAGTGCCGTCAACGACAGTAGAGCCAAGCCCCCATGCGGCGTTGATTATGATATTGTTACCGGCAGGGTTGTTCGGGTCGTTTGAATACATGACGCCTCCGGCCCTTGCCCTGACCATTTCCACCACGCCTACGGCCATGGCCATGTCGCTTTCTTTAAATCCCTTCGTTTTATAATAGAAAATTGCGTTTTCTGAAAACAGGCTTGCTATGACGGCCTTGTATTTTTGCAGTATGTCTGCCTTATTGACGTTCAGATATGTGGAATACTGGCCGGCAAAACTGAATTCGTCGTCCTCTTCGATAGCGCTGCTTCTGATTGATACGGGCGTGTTGCGCCCTTCAAAGACCTTTTCGTATGTATACATGATGGCAGAGTGCATTTCGGCCGGGCAATCGGCATTCAGGATTTGTTCTTTTATTTCCCTGCTTGCCGTCCTTAGAGCATCCATGTTATCGACAGATAAGCCGCTGAGGGTATTGTTTATTCTATCCAGAAAACCGTTATGGCGCATGAACTGTATGTACGCGGTTGAGGTTATGGCAAAGCCTTTGGGAACAGGAATAGAGACGGCATTTTTCATCTCGCCGAGGTTGGCGTTTTTCCCCCCCACAAGGTCAACCATCGACTTGTCGATGTCGTCAAATGCAACGGTAAGGCTGCCGCTTTGAACAGGCTTCCTCCTGCTGAACGCCTCCTCTATGCAGGCGTATATATGTTGGTATCTTTCATAAAGGCCAGTGTATTTGCCCTGTGAGATTTCGTTTAATCTATCGATGAGGTCTTTTACACTGTCAGATATAGCCGCGGCGTTTAGTACGATGTACTGCCTGTCAATCAGATATTCGCCTGAGAGTTTGTCTTCCATATCGGCCATTCTCTCGAGAATGTCGTTGTTTGAGCTGAGCAGTGCCTGAAAAGAGGTGTATTTCCGGGCGAACATCTCCCTTTGCGCGGCATAGTCGTCCTTTGCCGTACCTGTGGAAAATTTGTCTAATATTTTTTGAAAAAATCCCACTGTTTTTTTGAAAGAATCCCACTGTTTTAATTATACTATCTTGTATAGTAGCATTTATATGTCGTATGATAACATTTATGGACGGCTGTGGCAATAAAAATCGTTGGGAGGCTGAATAATAATGTCCTCAGGTAAGCGGGTAAGAGACCTCATGAAGGATATTTTTGAATTTCCACACATTCCCTATTGGTTTACCATCAGGCAGGCCATAGGAATAATCAAGAGCGCCGGCCTTGAGAAGGCACCCCACCATATGGTCGTGCTGGTATTCGAGGAAAAGTACCATCTCGTCGGCACTTTGGGTATAAAAGAGATACTCAGAGGATTAGAGCCGGTATATCTGAAGACCTCCTCCTCACATGAACACAGCGCGCATGAGGGCGGCATGGCCCTATCCCTTGTTTGGGACACGATGTTTGATATGTCCAACAAGGATGTGTTACAAAAACCGGTAAGCGATATCCTCTATCCCATAGAACATTTCGCCGGTACGGATGACCATCTGGCAAAGGCCGTTTATACGATGCTCAGTGACGACCTGTTTTTGCTTCCCGTGCTGGAAGACAAGAGGAAGCTCGTAGGGATAGTAACGCTGCAGGATATTTTTAACGAGTTATCGGGACCAATTGCATAACGGCATAAAGGAGATTTATGGCTCAAAAGATATTTAACGCCCCGTCTGGCATGGCCTCGCAGACACTGGAGGTTTCCAGGCCAAAGGCCAGGATGGATTTTAAACGGGTGTCTTTTATCGTTTTAGGTCTGATTGTGTTTCTTGCGGCGTACTACATGCCTCTGCTGCCTGACGCGGTTGACTCGTCAGGGGTGCGGTTTCCATTAACAAGGGAGGGCAAGGGCGCCATTGCGGCGTTTTTACTCGCAGTGATATGGTGGTTTTTTGAGGTGCTGCCCGCCGGCATCACGGGGCTTATTCTGGGGTCGATTCAGGTGCTTTTCAGCTTAAGGGGTGCTAAAAGGGTTTTTTCAGATTACATGGACCCGGCCGTGGTGTTCGTTTTTGCCTCGATAGTTCTGGGCATGACACTCACCGGGACAGGGTTGACGCGCAGAGCTGCCTACAAAATCCTGTCCATTATTGGTGAGAATACGTTGATGATATATGGGGGGACATTTTTTGTTATAGCCCTGCTGTCTCATGTTATGTCAAATACGTCGTCAGCGGCGGCAATATTCCCGCTGATATGGGCGATTTATTCTCTTTACAGACGTGAGGATGCCCCTACGAAGTTTGGAAAGGGCATGTTTATGGGCATGGCGTTTTCTGCCGGGGCGGGAAGTATGTTCACCCTGTTCAGTGCCCCGCGGGCTATTTTATCCACGGCTATCTTCAAAGAGGTTGTGAACCGTGATATTTCATTTGCCGGTTATTATAAGTACATGTTTTTGATTGGATGGTTAGCAATAATTGCCGTTTGGGCATTCACGGTGGTGTTTTTCAGGCCGAAGAGGAAGTCTCTCAGCGGATTTGGAGATAAGTTCAAAGAGCTGTATGCCGAGCTTGGGCCTCTATCGAGAAAGGAGATTTCAGCAATTATTATCTTGATAACCGTCGTGTTGCTCTTGACCTTTGGCGGTGCCGTACTTGGGAACTCTGACAAGGCAGCCCTGATACTGATTTCCACGGTGATGATTTATATATTCCGGCTGATGGAGCTTAAGCACCTCGAGGACGTACCGTGGAACATTGTATTGTTTTTTGGCGGGACGATGAGCATAGGGTATTGCCTGTGGGATACGGGGGCCTCGGCGTGGCTTGCTGTCAGGTGTCTGGGGATTTTCGCGAATGTCCACTGGTTTGCTTTTCTCATCCTGTTTGCCGTTGCCGTATTCATTGTTTCCAACATACTAACAAACGCCGCCGCGGTTGTGTTCATGCTGCCGGTTGGGCTTGTTATGTCAAAATATAAGGGTGTTACGCCTGAGGCCGTATTCTTTACCATCTCTGTTGCCTCGGCAATGCCATTTTTGCTTATAAAAGGCTCTGCGGCCAATGCAATCGCCTATGAATCGAAACAGTTTACCGCCCGTGAGTTTTTCACAAAAGGCATAGTTATGAGCGTCGTCTTGTTTTTAGTCTTAGCTGCCGCAATCTGGATAATATGGCCGGCCTTGGGAATGCACATACATTAATTAGAGTGTCATCTGTTAGCCGGAGTACAGAAGCCGCCAACGGGCGGCACAGGGGTGAAGGGGGATTATCCCCCTTCGTCTTTAATCCTTTTGGTGCTATACCTCTGTCTTTACCTTAGCCTTTTTCATAGAAAGCCCGAACCCTTCAAACATGAAATATATCGCAAAACCCCACCACATCGTATAGACTACATAAAACACCAGCAGCCCCGACATGATGCCTATTTTGTCCGAGACCTGCTGGGACTCTATCCCGTAGAAATTATACGCCGGTTCGACGGCCTTTTTCATAACCGCGCTTATCTCTTTGGACTGCTCTATCTTCCCATCTTTCTTTAGTGCCTTGTCCATTTTGGAAAGCGCCTGCCACCAGGACTGAAGCGCCTCCTTGCCGTCATATCCATAGTCTGCCTTTATTTTGTCGGCGGCATTGTTGAACATGGAGTCTGCGTCCTTTAGTATCACGGCGAGGGTCTTGCCAAGGTCCCCTGAGATTTTCAGAGTGCGGTCATCAAGCTGGACATCGCTTCCAGCCTTTTTAAACTGCGCGGCTGCCCTTACTGCGTCTTCCGGCTTATCGAGAGATATGGTTACCGAGAACTGTTTTCCCATGTTCTTGTCGTTGCCCTTTATTATCTTGGGTATGAAATATGAGGAACCTTTAGAGAGTTTGTTAAACATATCGTCTGAAAACACAAGCCCGTTTCGCCCGTCTCCGAATATTGGCGAAAAAATCACCGCCAACACGGCAAGGAACGATATGCCATATAAAACGCCTATTGAAAAAGTCTTTTTATTTTCTATCAACATATGCCTATACCCCCTCTTTTAGTTTCTTTAGGTTGCCAAAGAATTTGCTGAATATCCATAGGGCAAAAAATCCCACTACGACCCAGAAGATTATATCTCCAAAGGTTTCTATCCCATTGCTTACCCCCTTGGGGATGCTTATGACTTCAAGCTCTGTCAACTTTTTGGGCAGGGTGGAGACCCTGTTTATAAAGCCCGCAAGAATGGATATCGCGTAAAAACCCCTGATTTGAATCCCCTTGACGACCTTCGTGGTCATTGCTCCGACCTGAATGCCTATCAACGACCCAAGCAGCATTCCCATTGCAAGCGTATAAAAGACATACCCGTATATAGCGTACTGGGTGATTGCCGCAAATCCCGCGGTGAATATTATCTGCAGGATGTCCGTGCCAACGGTGGTCATCGACGAGACGCCGAAGATGTAAACAAACATTGGAAATGTGATAAACCCGCCGCCTACACCCATTATGGCGGCCATTATGCCTACGATAACACCTCCAGCGGCAACTATTACGCCGGAGATCTTCCTTCCTCCAGGGACATAGTCCTCGTCAAAAGCTATCATGGGCGGGATGTTCAGAGCCTGAACTTTTAGTGTAAAGGCAGGTGCACCGGCAGATGAGCCGCCGTGGGCGTCGCCCGTGTCCGCGCCTTTTCTTGACCTGAGATAATCGGCAAGGGAATAAAAACCTAGAAACCCCAACAGCGCCGCATAGATTAAACTAATAAATGCCTCGCTCAACAGCGGGTCATAGTCATAGAGACCCTTGTTTATAAATCCGCCAATGAGAGCGCCTCCGGTTGAGCCGACCAGAAACGCCACAGCAAGTTTGACCGAGACATTGCCGAGTTTTTTGTGCACCGTCGTCCCCATAATCGCCTTGGCAAATATATGAAACAAGTCGGTACCCACGGCAAGTATTCCCTTAACTCCGGCAGCCATCAGGGCAGGGGTAATAATAAACCCGCCTCCGGCTCCGATGCAACCCGTAATCAGCCCGGCTGCAAGCCCAATGGCAATGGAGACCACAAAAATCTTCGTGGAATAAAAGGCAGGGGCATAGGCCGTCTTTCCCCCAAGAATGCCGCCAGCCTCTGCCAGAGTTATGAGCAATATCGGCAGAATGGCGATGAGAAGCCAGAGCATTTTCTTCCTGTTTTTCAGGATGCTCATCGAGACCTCGTAATCCCATTTCGCGTGCGCAATGGACGCGCTTTTTAAAAAAACAAACAACTCTCTGAAAAAACTCATCAGTACCTCCAGATAAATAAATTTTCCCTGCCTTACCCTGCTACAGGGCACTTTTTAAATAAGCCTCTTTTATAGCCTTTGAAAGAATGTCGATCTCAGGGGGTTTTCTCAATATGTCGAAAACTCCCAGCTTCCACGCCTCCACCTCTTCCGTCTCCGAGCTGTAACCGGTGAGTATCAGGACAGGCAGTTCTATTTTCCTTGAATTTAACCACCTCATTACGTCTATGCCGTTTTTACGCGGCATCTTCATATCCAGCACCAGGACATTCGGTATGTGTTCTTTGAGACTATCGATAGCCTCCTGCCCGTCAAAGGCGATTGTGACCTTAAACCCCCTCATTTTCAGCCGCTCAGAAAGCACTTCCACAAAGTCCTTTTCATCATCGGCCAATAGTATGTTAAGTTGTTTCATTGTTATACTCCAAAACCCGCTGAATGGGTTATTTTATTTATTTTTTTAATCTGCTGACTGACCGCGTCTTTATTAGTCTGAAGCCGCTCACTCAATCGCATGGCAGGACGTACACGCAGACCACTACTTAAGAATAAATCCACGGGCAGGGGGGCCTTTTTGGGAAAGCCAACCGACCCACCACGTACGATATTATACTAATAATCGTTAAAAAATTAAACACTTTTTTTATAAATATTTTTTGGGTGGTCAGCGGTTGTCAAAGCGGCCTGTATATGCTTATACTAAATAATCGGTGTAGTGGTGATTAGTAAGGAGGTCGGCCAGTGGCAGAACAGTTAAACGCGAGCGTTTTGATAGTAGATGACGAGGAACAATTTCTTGATATGCTCTCAAAGAGGCTTCAAACAAGGGGGCTGCGCATAGACAGTACGACAAGCGGTGCGGATGCCCTTGAGAAAATCAGCGGTAAGGATTTCGACGCCATAGTGCTTGACCTGTCAATGCCGGGAATGGACGGCATGGAGGTGCTTCATCGAATAAAACAGGACAACCCTGAGCTTCAGGTAATTATCCTGACAGGGCACGCAACACTGGAAAAGGGTGTGGAGGCCATGAAGGAAGGGGCGGTGGATTTCATGGAGAAACCTGTGGATATGAATGCCCTTCTCGAAAAAATAGGCGGCGCTAAAAACAAAAAAGCCGTACTCGTCGATGAAAGGCTCAAAAAGAGGATACAAGGCATCATAGAGACAAGGGGCTGGTAAGATTAAAAAATGATTAAAGACGAAGGGGGATAATCCCCCTTCACCCCTAATCTCGCATATGCTTTATCGCTTGAGTTTGGGCTGCCGCTCGTTGGCGGCTTCGGTACTCCGGCTAAAGGCTGTCTCCGGCACTCCTATACAGGTATTATAATGTTTATCTCTCTGCCGTTTTTCGTCACCGCATGTGCTGGTTTGAAATAGCCGGAGCTTTCCATGAAATTAACAGGGGCATCCACATCCCCGGGTGTTATGCTGATTATTGTTGAACCATTGGCGTTTAATGTCTTAACAAGGATGTGCGTGCCTTCGTGAGCCACATTTATGATAGCCATAAAGACAAGCAGCTGGAGGCTTGACGGGTTGCCGGTTATGGGCGGTAGGCCCGCGGCATAAATGGTACTGAATGTTATTCGCTTTTGGGCTATAAGCCTGTGTAACAGCACCAGCACCTCTTCGACACAGTCATTGACTTTAAACGAGGCAAGCGGTGTGTCCATTCTGTGCCCAAAGGCATTCAGATATTTTGCCATTTCAGAGGATTTTTTTATCTGTGCGTCAATGGATTTTATTATATCGAGCAGCTGTCCAGGCGAAGGCGGCGTTTCAGAGAATTCAAGCATGTCGCTGATAAGGCCGGCCGATTCGTTGATGATAGCGAGGTGGTTTTTCTGCTCATGGGTATAAAGGGAAATGATCTTGCCGATAAACGCCAGATGCTTCTCAATGCCTTCAGACGATTCCATTACATGGCTCCTTTTTTCTTTAGAACGGCTTCGTTGATTTTTTCTATTAGTTCATTTATATCGATAGGCTTAATTATGTAACTAAAGGCAGTTTGCGTGATTTCGGCAAGCGAGGGGAGGGCGTGTCCGGAGACTATGATAATTTCTACCTCGGGGTCGATGTCTTTTAATGTTTTTATCATGTCTTTGGCCTCCATGCCCGGCATAAAGAGATCGAGGACAATAACATCGGGATGTGATTGTTCTGCGGCGGCACGTGCGTCTTTTGCCTCATACACGGCCACGGCCCCGAAATTGCGCATTCTGAGGCGTTCGGCAAGCGCCGAGGCATAGTCCTCTTCGTCGTCTATTATGAGCAGCCTAGTCTGAGCCATGGCCTGTCTCCTCATTGGAATACAAGGGCAGTTCGATTATAAATGTCGTCCCTTTTTCCAGCTCGCTATCTACATGAATAGCGCCGCCGAGTTTTTTGATAATCCCGTATGATATAAAAAGGCCCAGCCCCGTGCCCTTGTCCTTTTCTTTTGTAGTGTAGAAGGGTTCAAATATATGCTTAATGCGGGACTTTGGAATGCCTTTCCCGTTGTCGCCGATATAAACGGCAACGGTTTGAGAGTCTTTAAGAGACGAGGACAGCTCAATGACCCCCTCTCTTGCCACGGCATCGACGGCATTGTTTATTATGTTCAGAAATACCTGCTGCACCTGGCCCTTGTCGGTCTTTATTTGAGGGAGGTCAGGGGAAAGATTGCGTACTAGTTTTATGTTTCTGAACAGGATTTCTTTATCCAGAAAACTCAGCACCTCTAAAATGGTCTCGTTAATGTCTATAAGCTCATAAGCCGTGTCCATGCGGCGGGCAAACCCGAGGAGCCTGTGTGTGATTGTGCGGCAGCGGTTTACCGCGTCGAGGATGCCGTTAGTCAGGCCGATGAACTTGTCCCTGTTTGTGGCAGCCACATCATGGGATTTAACGTCGTCACTGCCAGCAGGGCTGTCTGACATCTCCAGAATGTCTTTTATCAGGCCGGCGCGCTGCCCGATTATCGACAATGGATTGTTTATCTCATGGGCAACTCCGGCGGCAAGGCGCCCTATGGAGGCCAGCTTTCCGGAGTGTTCTATTTCGGACAGCGCCTCTTGCCTTTTTTCGTCTGCCTCTCTTATCCAGTTCACCATAGAGTGCGCCATTTTAACGGTTAGGATGATAATGACGAGGATGCTTACAATAAATATCGTGATAAGCTGATTGAGGAAAGACTTCGCGGTGGAGGTCTCCGCCTTTGACCTTATGGCAGCGGCCAGTATCCAGGGGGAGTCTTTTATATAGGTGTATGCGTAGATAAAAGGCGTGCCGTCCGGAAGTTCCTGTTCGGAGACTTTGACGCCGTGCTGAAGGTATGGAATCTTTATATCAGAAATTTGTAAAGCGTCGCCGTGAAATCTTGACGGCGTCTGAAGAACACCCTTCTGCGTGATAATGAAGGCGTCATCGTTGGCCTTTAGATTGATAGTGGAGATTAACCACTGAAGGGTGTTTATCTCTACGGTAGCGCGTAATATCCAAAACCCATTGGTCTCGGGTATGCTGGTTTTTACCGCGATGGCAAAATGCGGACTTCCCCTGTAACCCATAAACACTTCACTTACACATACGTCCTGCACCTCTACCTGTTTGAACCAATTCTGATCTGAATAGTTCTTGTCCTTTAGTTTATACGGGCCGGCGTAGGAGCGCATTATGCCCATGGAGTCTATGACCCCTAAATCGACGGCGTCGCCAAAGTCTTTCTTGAAATTGCTGAACAGATAATAGAGGGTTGTTTGGTCCATGAGCTGGTCGAACTGGTATCCTGAGGCAAGAAAACGCAGCGCCGAGACCTTCAGATTGATAAAAAACTCTATCGAATTCTTTGTGGTCTCCATCTGCCATCGTGTCTGATTCTGTGTCTCCTCGTTTAGAAACCGCTGAAGCCAGAAATGGCTTACGAAAAATACGATCAAAAGAAACACAATGGAAATCGTCACAAGAAGAATGACAATCGTTATCTTCAGGCGCAAATACCTTGACGGGCCTGTTATCGATGACGGGGTGAGAAATGTCAGCAGCCTGCCTGCTCCGGTACCCTTCATGCTGTCCATTCCGCCGCCGCGCCCCGATGCGGCCCCGGCAAGACCTTTTTGTCAAACTCAGCCATCCGTCTCAATCCTTTGTCCTCACTGTAAGCTAAGGTAGTCAGATATCAAATACCTACGTCAGATATCAAATACCTGCTTCAGTATAAAATAATTCTGCTTTAAATATCAAACTCCCGACGCTTGACATTAGTGTGTGGGTAGTTGTACGCTCTAACAATTGTACATATAAACCGATTTGACTTTTTGTATGCGGAAGTTGTACCTTAAAGATTGAAATAATACCATATGAGTATACCTGGGGAGGTATAACGATGGCGAAGGCAAAGATACTATTAGTTGAGGATGAGAGTGTAGTCGCGCTGGAGATTAAGGACAGGCTCCTGAAGATGGGATACGAGGTTGCCGGAACGTTATCCCGTGGAGAGGACGCTTATGAGGCAGCCAAAAATACATCGCCAGATTTAATCCTGATGGATATAAAACTCCAGGGCGCAGTCGATGGAATAGAGGCGGCGAGCCTCATTCGCGACGAGCTGGACATCCCCGTGATTTACCTGACAGCCTACAGCAGCGAGGCTTTCAGAGACCGCGCCTTAAAAACATGCCCCTCCGGATATATTTTGAAACCATTTAAAGAGACGGAACTGAACATACTTATCAAACTTGCGCTGCAAAAACATGTGAAAGAAAAAAAATTAACCGATACGGCCAGTGATCTTCAGGACAAGATAGAAAACACCCGCGTTGACCTTGCCGAGGCCAATAGGCGCCTCACTGACCAGGCTAAGCAAAGCAAACTAAGAGAACTGGAAATCGAAAGAAGCTATGAGATACAAAAGATTATCAGCAAGGTGCTGCGCGCCTCTATGGAGCCTATCTCGATAAAAGAACATCTGCAACGCACGCTTGAGCTTATTCTTTCGGTATCGTGGCTGTCATTTGAAAAAAAGGGCTCGATTTTTTTGACAATCGAAGGGAAAGAAGAGCTTGAGATGGTAGCCGCTCATGGACTTGGGGCAAGTATCCTCGAGGCCTGCGCCATTTTGCCTTTTGGTTACTGTCTTTGCGGAAGGGCGGCTTTGACCAGGAAACTCGTCTTTTCTGACTGTCTGGACGAGCGGCATGACGTGAGATTTGACGGCATGGAACCACACGGCCACTACTGTGTGCCTATAATCTCAGAAGACAATGTCCTTGGCGTAATAAATATGTATGTCAGGCACGGGCATGTGAGGGACGAGAGGGCGGACGATTTCCTGAACGCGATAGCCGACACGCTTGCGGGCATTATAGTGCGCAGGAACATACAGCGAAAGCTCCGGCAAATGGCCCTTTATGACTGTCTCACCGGGCTTCCAAACCGCACGATGTTCTTTGACCGGCTTGGGCAGTCCCTTGCCCTCGCAAAGAGGTACAACCGAATCCTTGTCCTGTTTTATTTGGACCTGGACAAGTTCAAGCATATAAACGACACCCTTGGCCACGACGCCGGCGATGAACTGCTTAAGGAAACGGCGCGTAGGCTCCAGTCGTGTCTCAGGAAGTCCGACACGGCCGCCCGCATGGGCGGGGATGAATTCACAGTTATCCTGACTGAAGTGGCAGATGAAAAAGACGCCGCCCTCGTTGCCGCCAAAATAATCGAGACCCTGCAGGTCCCGCTTGAATTAAAAGGCTATTTGTGTCCGATTGGTACCAGCATAGGAATCAGCATATATCCCACATCGGCAACCGAGGCTAACGCACTTATCAAAAAGGCCGATATGGCAATGTATTCGGCCAAATCTAACGGCAGAGGGAATTACCAGTTTTATACAGGAGAAAAGGTAACTTTTGGCCTGCTTGTGGATTATGCCGTGAAGTTTGTGATGTTCAACAACGGCATGTGGGACCATAACAAGTGGCTTAGCCTCTTGTTTGACCTCCAAAGAAGGGGTTTTGAGCTTTCAAACGACGATGTAGCATCGTTAGGGGTTGTCCTCGAGGCGCTGAAGCCGCTGAGGGCGTCCGCTGTTGGGAACATGAATGCCATGAGCTTAATCAATTTGAGCGCTGCGGTTTTCATACAAAACACCGGCGGCCAATGGAACATACGGCAGTGGATGGACTTTTGCCGCGATCTGGCCTCAGGCGGCGTTATTTTAAACGATGAGACCTCATACATGGTCAGCTGTTTTTTAGAATCATTAAAGGCGCTCTACCGCTCATTTGCAATCACAGAAAAAGCAGACGACGAATAAGCTGTCAACCCCATCCTTCGACAAGCTCAGGATGATTCAAGTTTCTTACTTCTATATGATTCAAGTTTCTTACTTCTATGAACGCATTGCGGTAGAAATCGAATCAACCTGAATGAAATCGAATCAACCTGAATGAAATCGAATCATCCTGAGCCTGTCGAAGGATGCTCCTTATTATCTCAGGCCACATCTCAGGCGTTTTGCAGGAGTTCCTCGAACTGCTCGAGTAAGGTGCTTTCGCTGAATGGCTCGTCAAGAGGCACTCCGGCCTCCTTCCATTCCCTCAGGCAATCCTCCGGCTGTATCCCCCCGGCAATAATACGGTTTGACAGCGAATTGAAATAGTTATATCTTATCTCGAAATTCTCATATATAAACCACTTGACCGGGCTGGCCGAACTGGCATTGTAAAATACCTTGTCTATCTCGGCAATCGCCTCTGTGACCAGGATGTGTAGTCTGTCTTTTTGGAAATACGACGCCGAGGGATTTGTCAGCAGGAGTTTGTCTTTGTGGGCAAGCAGGAGTTCAAAAAATAAGTTCCTTTCCACGAGGTCTGTCAGTGCCGACGCTACCCTGTGCATGTCCTCTATCATCACCTGTATAACATCCGCCTGTGCGAATATGCCCGCAGACTTTACAAACTCCATCGAGGGCGCGTCGTTGCCGAGGATATAAAAAGACAACAGCCCGCCGAACTCCCCCGCGATTTCTACGTTTCTCAGAGTGCTCTCTGAATTGGTTGAATTTGCCGGATTTGCCGGATTACGTATATTAATCGAAAATGGGCGTTCCATTTTGTTAAGCATCGAGACCTGCCCTCTGGTTAGTCTTAACAAGCGGCGCGAAAAATCTAACTGCGTCTCATAGTCCTGGCCTATCAGGGCTACGGTTTTGGGCGTGGCAATACCGCCGAGGCAGTCTATGTAATATGTATGGAACAGGCTCTCAAAGAGGCGGGAGCCAAGCTGTAAGAACAGGTTTCTGCTGTCGCCCGCGTCTTTTTCGATTACCTTGCTCGTGTATCTGTTAAAGCGGACTGCCTTTCTCTGTGATGGGTCAATGTTATACAGATAGGAGACCTCGGCGAGGATGTCCTCAAGATCGTTGCTTACCGAAACCAGCGCGTTATACTGTGCTTCGTCAACGGACACCCCTCGTTTTATCCTCGCGATGTCGTCATTGAGTGAGGCGGCTTTCTTCTGAAGCGGCTCTATGAAAGAATATGCAATTGTGTTAGACCACCAGTCAAGGTGGCTGCTAAGCGGCTCGAAAAACATTGTCAGCGACGTTTTAAGGTCGCGGATGAACTTGTCTTTATCGATGAACTCGGCTGCCGCGGTCTCTTTTTTGGTATCCTTGAAGAAACCAAACTTTGGGGCTGCCCCGCCGCCGCCCGTTGCGTCGGCAACACGTTTCTTCTGCACATTGGGCAGGAAAAAACTCGACATACTTGTGGCCTGCATGTCGGCACGCCTGACGTCAAGCCCCAGTTCCTTAAAGGATTCCCCATATGCTTCCTTTGCGGCGTCGATGGCGGCAAGAAAATCGCTTTTTACGTTTTGAGTCTTTTCACGTATCTCTTCGATTCTTGAGAGGAACTCCTTGTCGTGCAGTGGGTTATAGTTGTATCTGTAACCAAAAATCCTTGACAGCTCCAGATTGTAGTAATTATACAGCTCCGTTGGATTGAGACGTTCCTTCCACTTTGCAATGAGGGCGTCTCTGTTGCGTGTCATTCTTTCGGTGAACCCATTGAGGCTTGCCAGTTCCTTTGTTTGCTGTTCAATATTAGCATCTTTATTCGCGTCTTCGCCTATCGTGTTTTTGATAAGATTATTCAGGGCGTTTGTTTCATCGACGGTTTTCCTTAGATTTTTCAGGGCGTACTCTCCCTGAAGCTGACTAACGAGGCTTTTGATGACAAAGACAAACTCCTCCATGCCGGAGTCCTGCCACGCGCCAACATCAGTGTTGTCCTTGATATACTTCATTGCCAGAGAGGTCTCTACCTGGACGATTGGGGCGTCTTTTAGCTTTGCAAACGGCGCGAGGGATTTCTCAAGATCACCCTTGTACTTACCAAGCAGCTCAGTAACGGTCTCCTTTCTGCCGTCTCCAAGGCTCTTTTCCACAACGGCGGCCTTGCAGGTCTGGACGAACATGATGCGCTGGTCGGCGTCCATAATCTTGTTCAGAACTCTCCTGTCGGCCTCTTTCATCGGGCTTGTTATGGCGGAAAGATATATTATCATGTCGGCCTGCGGCAGGAATTCACGCAGTGTGAGGTCTTCGTGTTCCTTATTGCCAAAGGCGTCAAGGCCAGGCGTGTCGGCTATCTCGGTGCCGTCCTCGAGCAGGAAAGTAGGCAGGGATAGTCTGATATACTTTACGTTGAACTTGTTCTGAGGGTTTTCGTCTTCCGATGTGTATTTCCATATTGATTCGGTCATGACCTCCTGACCGTGCTTTTTCACCTGGCTGCCGTTGTCGAAGTTTAACTCAAGCTCCGGTTCGGGCGACTTTGAACAGAACACTATCATGTTTGTGGTGGCTTTGCTCTGTTCTTTCAGGATTTTTTTCCCTGTGCCAAGCAACACGTTCAACAGAGAGGACTTTCCTGAGCTGGTTATGCCGACAAGGCCGCTTCTGACCGTGTGCTTTGAGAATTGCCCGATGTTGGCGCTCAGATTTTCTATTCTTCTTGTAAATTGCTCCATGCCGAGGTCGTCAAGCCTGAGCATGGCGTCTTTCAGCCGGTGTAAAAACTCCTGTATCCTTATTTCGTCTCTTTCTGTCATATCATTCGTCGTCAGATGATTGTGCCGCTTCCCATGCTTGCTGGAGTTTCAGATATTTCTGTTCCATTTCTGTTTTTTCATCCTGATATTTTTCGGCAAGGCTGCGCGCCTTATGCAGCTCGGCCTCAAGCTGCTTAAACCTGTTCTTGAAATAATCATCACCGGAAAGCCTCAGAAGCTCCACGTCCAGTTCGTCTTTTTCGGACTCAAGGCGTCTTAGATGGCTGTAGAGATTGTCAAGGGCGTTGGCCAGCGCGTGGGCAACCTTTTCATTGGAGTCCCGTTCCTTTGCCGAGATGTTCAACAGCTTTTTCACAGACAAAAACACGCCCTGAAGCACATCGGACTGGTCTTTTACAAGGTTGTTTGTAAGCTGCCTTATAGCGCTTAGCTCGTCCATGAGAGGGCCATAACTTTTCCCCGTGTCTTTAAGGTTGTTTGCAACGTTTTCATCTATGAATTTCATAAGTTCAGTACCGGTAGCCGTTATCTTTGACAGAGTTGTCCGCTCAAAACCTGCTATCTTACCATCGATGCCAGATATGGCGTCGTCAACCTTGCCGCTGAAAAACGGGAGTTGTTTCTCTATAACCGCTATTATACTAAGAAGCAGCTTGTTCTGGTCCTTTACGTTATTTTGCAGGGTCTTGTTTACATTTTGTATTGCGTCATGGAGCATGGTGTTCTGCTCCTGAGTGTCAACGAGGCGTTTTCCCAAATCATCCTCGATGTGTCTTTTCAAATCGCTCATACCTGTAAGGGACTGCTTGCTGAATAAAATGGAGTCTTCCTTTTCCCTGTTGAACTCAGTTACCAGCTTTTTCATCGAGTAATAAATGCCCCTGAGCATTTCGCCCTCTTCCTTTCCACTTGACTGAATGGATTGCTTTATTGACTCGTCTATCTTTTCGGAAATACCAGCTATCTGACCGATTAGATTCTTTTGAAGCGTCTCGTTTATGGTTGACAGTTCCCTCTTCATTGCGTCTGAGGCTGCCGCGGTCTCGGCGGCCTGAGCCGCTAGTATGTCCATCGCTTGTTTAAGCGTATCGCTATCAGACTTTTCGGCAAGGGCCTTTGTGGATTGCCCTATGTCTGTCATCTGCTTCGAGAGAGTGTCCATTGAGCCGGCAAGATGGCCTTTAATCGCTTCTATCTCTCCCGTCAGCCCTGATTTCTCCCCCAAATTCTCTATGATTTGCCCCGAAATCTCCGAAATTCGCGCGCCCAATTCGTTTATTTGGGGCTTGAGCGCACCTTGAAGGTCAATGATACTGCGGCCTAACCTCTCTGATTGGGCTGATATTTGTTCTGATATGAGGCCGGCGAGGGTATTATTTAACAGTTCGTTAACCCGCGCGCCTACTTGTGAGCCGACATCCACTGCTATCTCTTTTGACAGCATGGAGATAATAGTCTTACTTACAAGGTCAAGATATAGTTCACTGCCCATTGCCTAAGCCCCCTCATATTCTTAAATAATACCCGTATATTCTTAAATAACACCTGCGGGGATTATTAGTAGAGTGGCAAACTGCCGCTAATTAAAAAGTATCCCTTTCAGCTGCTTTACGCCTTTGTCGCTGGCAAGAAATACCAGACTTGCCTGCAACCCCGCAACCTGGCCGTCTGCCTGATTTACTTTCGATAACTGGTAAAAAGTCCCTTTTTCGTACAATTCCTGAAACATCTGTCTCTGAGCGGCATCGATCAGGAAAATAGTATCCATCTTCTTATCTTTAACGGCATCTACGCTGTCATATTTAAGGAGTTTTAGGCCAGTTCTGTTAATCGATACAATATTCTCAGATTCGTCAACGACACAAATCCCCATTTGGCAGCCGTCCATGAACTGTGAGAGCAACTCGGAATGCCCTTTCCATTTATCTGCGTTTGCTTTTATCTTCTTGCCGTCCTCTAACATTTTGTTCGAGAATTCGTCGGCATTATACATCTTAATCAGGTGTTCAACCGCTTCGACGAGTTCCTGCTCATCCCACGGCTTGTGAATATACTTATTAATGGCTCCCTTGTTTATGGCCTCAACAGCCGCTTCAATATCGGAATAGCCTGTTAACAGGATCTTTTTACATCGGGGTTTGATTGTGTTTACCTCTTGCAGGAGCTGTGCCCCCGTCATCTCTGGCATTCTCTGGTCAGATATGATAACCGCTATTTCAGTTTCCTTTATTATGTTTAAGGCGTTAGCTCCACTGATGGCGGTCTTTACATCATATGTGTCCATAAACGTATCGAATAATGAATCTACTATGTCCTGCTCATCATCCACAACCAGTATTGTCTGCTTTACATTGTCTGCCATTGTGTTGTCTTCCTTGTTATTGCCGCTCGCGGCCATCAACCGGCAGCACTATTGTAAATGTGGTGCCTTTGCCCGGTTCGCTCTCGACGCTTATCATGCCTTTGTGCTGTTTTATGATGGTCAGGCTGATGGATAATCCCAGCCCCGTGCCTTTCCCAACCGGCTTGGTGGTAAAAAATGTCTCGAATATCTTATCAATCTTATCTTTAGGAATGCCGGTGCCCGTGTCGCTTATCTCAATCCTTACGTTGTCACCCTCGCTGCGCGTCTTTATTTTAACCTCGCCTGTACCCTCGATTGACTGGCAGGCATTGGCAAGTATGTTCAGAAACACCTGGTTTAATTTACCGATATTGCACACCACCATTGGCAGCGTACCGAAATATTTCTCTATATTAATGCGTTCTTTGTACTCATATGTCAGGAATCTCGATGTGGTATCTATGGCCTCGTTAATGTCGGCCTCGGCAGCCTCCCCTGTGTCTTTGCGTGAGAAGGAGCGCAGGTCCATGATTATCTTTTGGATTCGCTCGGTGCCGACTATTGACCGTTCTATCATTTCGTTTATTCTGGATTTCAGGTAGTCATAGTTGATATCGGTCTTTATCTTTTGTATTGCTGCCATAGATTCGGGCGGCAGCTCTAAGCTGTCATAAACATCTATCAGACTGCTTATCTTGAGAAAGAATTTTCGCAGATTTCCCATA
Source organism: Nitrospirota bacterium (assembly GCA_015233015.1). GTDB lineage: Bacteria > Nitrospirota > Thermodesulfovibrionia > Thermodesulfovibrionales > Magnetobacteriaceae > Magnetominusculus. The sequence continues at coordinate 18,730 of JADFYO010000040.1, forward strand.
TTGGAATTAATAAAACCGACTGGATTGTTTATTTCATGTGCAATGCCGGCGGCTAATTCCCCAATGGAAGCCATCTTGGAGTTTTGGACAAGCTGTGCCTCGACGGCCCTGCTATCTTCCTTCATACGGCACATCCGCAGCTGTAAGACCTCCATGACGATGCGGCGAAGCTTGTCATTGTCCCATGGTTTTGTCAGGTATTTATCGACATTGCCTTTGTTTATAGCATCGACAGTTGAGCTGATGTCGCTGTAGCCGGTCAGAAGAATTTTTCCCATGTGAGGATAGCTTGCCTCTACATCGGCCAATAGTTCGCTTCCTGTCATCCCGGGCATACGCTGGTCGGTAAGGATAAGATCTATGTTTTTATTTTTCAGTATTTCCATAGCTTCGGAGGCACTGGATGCCTTATGCACATCGTAATCGCCAATGAACGTATCTGACAGCGCCTTTAGGATATCCGGTTCGTCGTCAACAATAAGAATACTCTGCTTTTCCAATTCCCGACCCTCCTTCCAACACAGCAATTTTATCATTTTGCCTTTAATATTGTAAAGCATGGTAAAGTAAATTTTAAAAGGGAATTTGACATAAGCAAAGGGATAATAGTATTATATCTAAGCCAGTGTTGGCTGAACCACGTAATTATTCGGAGGACACAACCAGGAGGAAACAATCATATGAAGAAATTAGCGGCACAAATACTTTTAGCCGGAGCGGCTTTAGCGTCGGCGGGGGTGGTCTTTTGTGGGGTTGATAAAAAACTTACCGAGGAATCCGCAAAGGATCAGGCAAAAAAGACCATCGACACTATAAACGAGGCATATGAAAAAGGCGATGTAGATACGATGATGAAGAACGTTGCCTCAGACGCTGCCCTTACTGTGATAGGCGTTGACGGCAGCTTCTATGCCGGCTATGAGAATGTCAAAAATGCTATGAAAAAGGCAGCTGAGGTACGCGCGTACAAGTGTAAGACAGTTGAGCAGTCTGTCAACGTAAACAAGTCAAGCGATGTGGCATGGATAGCCCAGAAGAGCGATTGTACCCCGGCAGCTGGCGGCAATAACGTAACGATACGGACAACGGCCGTCGAGGTCAAAAGAGACGGCAAGTGGCTGGTCATCCAGGCGCACCATTCCATCGGAACACCCGACAAGAAGTAAACTATGGCTTTGAAACAGGCAGAGGGGGGACAATGGTGATGAAAAGGGTTATGTACGCGTTAATTGTAGCAGCTGCGGTTCTTATGATGAGCAAAATCGCCATCTGCGGCAGCGGAAAGCCCATAGGGCAGGATGTATTCAAGACGCAGGTAAAAAAGGTTTTAGACGATATGAATGACGCCTTTTTGAAAGGCGACATAGATGGGTTTTTCAAATACGTGGCTCACGACGCGGACATAGTAGCCGTTGACATCATGAACGACGATTATGTCGTCGGCTATGACAGGGTTGTTGAACATATGAAAAAGTCGGCCGCGATGAAGGCGACGTACAAGTGTACGCTTTTGGATGAGACTGTTCGCGTGAGCAGTTCTGCAAGGGTGGCATGGACAGCCCAGCTGAGCGACTGCACCCTTACTATTGAAGAAAGAACCGTATCGGCAAAGGTCAGGGCGACGGCAACGTTTGAAAGGAGAGGCGGCAGTTGGCTCCTCGTCCAGGAACACGACTCTATCGGCCTGCCTCATGTTAAAAAGTAAAATAATGGCCGCTCATATGAACACTCGTATTTAACCTACAGGAGGGAGTTATTTATGGCAAGCGCAGAATTGAAGGCAATTATGAACAAGGCAATTGCGAGGGAGCTCAAGGTCAGCATTCAGTACATGTTTCAGCATATAATGATAAAAGGGAAGAGGGCAAGGTTCATAGGCACGGAGTTAAGGGCAATTGCTATTGCTGAGATGCTCCATGCGGAGAAGATAGCGGAGAGGCTTGTCTATTTTGGTGAAGTTCCAACCACTACCCCTGACACAGTTGACATACTGGGCAGTGAGCAGGAAATCATCCAGAAAGATGTAGCTGAAGAGGCATTCGCCATCGAGCTCTATAAAAAAATCGTCAAAATGGCCAACGACGAGGGCGACTCTACGACAAGGCTGCTCTTTGAGCAAATCCTGGCTGAAGAAGAGCTGCATCATCAGACGTTTCAAACCCTTCTGGGGGAATGACACAGCGGCATAATATCCATTTAGTCGGAGTGCCGAAGCCGCCAACGGGCGGCAGCTGGAACTAAATAGATAAAGCATGTGCGAGAACAGGGGTGAAGGGGGATTATCCCCCTTCGTCGTTAATCCTTTTAGTTTTGTCTATAACTGGTCTATAATCTGGCCGATTATCATGTTGCTGACGAGAAACCCGTCTCTCGTCAGTCTGAATTTTGCACCGTTAAACTCGGCAAGGCCGTTTTCTATGAGTTTAGTTAATCCTGGACTATCAATCCCTGCCTCTTTCAGCGATATGCCGTCTGAAGTTCGAAGTCCAAGAAAGACATATTCTTTCAGGGCTTCAAGGGTGTTAATAATCGTTGTTTCGTGAACCGGCAGAGAATTGTTTTCGATGGCGGTGAGATATTGCGTGAGGTCTGAGGCGTTTGAGCTTCTCACTGTGCCGCCGTGCATATTCAGATGTGAATGAGCGCCTGCCCCAATCCCCGCGTAGAGGCCGCGCCGCCAGTAGTTTTGGTTATGGCGGCATTGAAAACCCGGGGCGGCGAAGTTTGAGATTTCGTAGTGATTAAGCCCCGCATTAGCAAACATCTCAGCAGCCGCACCGTACATTATGGCAATGGCGTCCTCATGGGGAATGACTGTCTCTCCTCTGCTTACGCGCCTGCCCAATGGCGTACCGGCCTCCGGGGTCAGTTCATATGCCGAAATATGGGGAGGTGAGAAAGAGATGGCCGTCCTAACGGTTTTTATCCAGCCTTTGACAACCTGCCCCTCAAGGCCGTAGATGAGGTCAAGGGAGAAATTCGCGAAATATCTCTTTATGATTGATAATGCCTTAACCGCCGTTGCCGAGTTGTGAAGCCGTCCAAGCGATTGTAACTCCGCATCGTCAAATGACTGCACCCCGACGCTTATCCTGTTTACGCCTGAATCTCTGAGCACACGGAGTTTTTCGCCGTCAACGCTCGATGGATTGGCCTCAAGCGTGATTTCGGCATCGCTGTCTATCCCAAAATTATTTACTATAAACTCAAGGAGGCGCGATATTGAACTGGCATCAAAGACAGTGGGAGTGCCGCCGCCTATGAAGATAGTATTAATTGTGCCGATAGCATCTTTTCTTAGCATCAGCTCGCGCATTAAGGCATCGATATAGCGTCCTTCAATATCTTTATCATAAGGTATCGAAAAAAAGTCGCAGTACGGGCACTTCCTAAGACAAAACGGGATGTGGATGTAGAGAGAGCCGACCATGTTATATTATTACAAAAACATGCCGTCTATTGACACATCTATATACCTATTTGATAATATTCTATCGATGGAACGAGAGCTGCCCGAATTTAAAGACCTTGTTGGAATAATGGACGCGCTGAGGTCTGAGCGGGGCTGCCCGTGGGACAGAGAACAATCAGCAGCCACAGTGATAACGTATCTGCTTGAAGAGACCCACGAGCTGATAGAGGCCGTCGAAGAGGGAAACCCGAATAAGATTCGCGAAGAGCTTGGAGATGTGCTGTTTCAGATACTCTTCCTTGCCCGAATAGAAAAGGAAAAGGGGCGATTTGACATCTATGATGTTATCGCGGGGATATGCGATAAGATGGTAACGCGGCATCCCCATGTGTTTGGCGGGGCTGTGTGCGAGACCTCCGCCGAGGTGCTCAGGCAGTGGGACGAGATAAAGAAATCAGAGGGAAGACACGCGGAGTCCTCTCTAAGCGGCATACCCAAGGCACTGCCGTCGTTGTTGCGGGCGTTTATGGTTTCTGACAGGGCGTCACGCGCTGGTTTTGATTGGAAAGATACCGAAGGAGTGCTTGAGAAACTCGAAGAAGAACTCAAGGAGTTTAAAGAGGCCGTCAGCGACAGCACCGCAATCGAAGACGAAATCGGCGATTACCTCTTTACCATAGTAAACGTCGCACGGTTTGTTCAGGTCAATCCTGAGGAGGCGTTAAGAAAGGCGATAAACCGGTTCACCGGCAGGTTTCAACATATGGAGCAAGCTGTAAAGAGCCAGAATAAATCCCTTAGCGATATGACAGCCGCCGAGCTGGACGCCATGTGGGAAGAGGCGAAACGCGAAGGCGCTTAACGATGGAAAGACTCCCCGATTGGCTTAAGACCAGCACATTTAAAGGATTGAGAGGTACTAAGCGCCTCCTCCGCCAAAACCGCCTCTCAACGGTCTGCGAAGAGGCAAGATGCCCCAACCGCGGTCATTGTTTCAGCCGCCCGACTGCCACATTTATGATACTTGGAAAGGACTGCACGAGGAGCTGCGGGTTTTGTGCAGTCTCTCACACAAGGCCGTCTCCCGTGGATATTGAAGAGCCGCGGCGCGTTGCCGAAGCGGCAAAGGCGATGGGCCTGACACACGTGGTAGTAACGTCGGTAACCCGCGACGACCTGCCTGACGGCGGTGCGGGGCACTTCTCAGCCACAATCACGGCTATAAGAAACCTGCTTCCAGACGCCAAAATTGAGGTGTTAACGCCGGACTTTAAGGGCAACCTAAATGCGCTCTATAATGTCCTCGACTCCGAACCGGATGTGTTTAATCACAACGTGGAGACCGTGCCGTCGTTATATTATAAGGTAAGACCGCAGGCCGATTACCCATTGTCGTTAAGCGTGCTCTCTGCCGCTAAGAATTACGCACCTGACGTAAAAATAAAATCGGGACTGATGGTTGGACTTGGCGAGAGTTTTGAAGAGGTCATAGCAGTCCTGAGAGATTTAAGGGAGTGCGGTTGTAATTTTATAACGATAGGGCAGTACCTTCGGCCGCGCAAGTCCAATATTGCCGTTGTTGAGTATGTGCCGCCGGACATATTTGAATTGTACAGGGAAAAGGCGGAGGAATTGGGGTTTGACGCGGTGGCCTCTGCCCCGCTTGTAAGAAGCTCGATGGATGCTGAGCTAATGCTTCAGTGAGGGGTGAAATATGTATCGGTACTGCGGACCTCTGTTTGAGGGATTTTATATTGCAATAGACTCTGATGGCCGTGTGGTGTGCAGCTGCCGCGATGACCAGAATTCTCTTACCATGACCTTAGGGAGGGTTCCCGGCAGTTCTCTCTATGATATATGGCATGGTGAAAAGGCAGAGTCCATCAGAGAGATGTTCAGGCAGAACACGCCGCCGGAGCTATGTCTGAATTGTCCATTTATCCTGCATACAGACGATAAGAGAAAACTCTACCGCACGATTAAAACTCCTTATATGGTTTTTCTGGAAACAAACTCAACCTGTAATCTGAAGTGTAAACGCTGTGACCGTGAAAGGATAATAAAGAACAGGGAAAGGGCGCACATGCCGTTAGAGGACTACAAGGCCATTATTAACGATTTAAACACGCTTGAGTATTTTAAGGTTCTCACGCTCTATAACTTCGGGGAGCCTTTTATGCATAAAGATATTTATGACATGCTCCTGTTCAACCGGGCAAAGGCACCTTTTATCAACGTAAATATCTCAACGAATGGATTGCTTTTAGACAGCAAAGAAAAACAAAGGATAGTTGCGGCAACAGTTGATCAGATAATTTTTTCCATCGACGGCAGCAGCGAACAGTCCTATATACAGTACCGCGAGGGGGGCGTTTTTGAGAAGGCATATAATAATATGGCCTCCCTTGCTAATGAAAAAAGACAAGCGGCGTCAGATATTGATATTATTTGGAGGTATCTGCTTTTCAGATGGAACGATTCGGACGAAGAACTTCAGAGGGCAATTGAGTTAAGCGAAAAGGCGGGGGTAAGGCTATACTGGCATATAACAAGTATCCCCCCCGGCGCCCCGTCTCTTAAATATACAATAGACGACGAGATTTATACGCCAAAGATAAAGGGCAGATTATGGATAGAGCATCCATATGGCGTATTAAACGTAAAGAGAAACGGCTATGACCCTAGGAAATGGGAAAGAATAACGGCTCAGGGCGTCAGTGACTATTTTGCACGATATAAAAAAGGAAATGAAGCGCCTGCCGCCAAATCAGTTGGCATTGCCCGGAAGTATTTCTCTATGCTTCGTGACCGGTTGAACAAAAGAGATTAGTCGGCATTCAGGCCGCATTGGATATTGCTAAAGCCGATAAGTTAGAATAGGGGGACTATATTGTGGGAGACAAATCATGAAAATGGCCATGAAAAGGGCATTATATCTGGCAGTTTTACTTCTTTTACTGATGGCAACAAGCACCTCTGCCGCGCTCTATTTAAGCAGCTATGAGGCGGAGTTTGAGGTAGTTAAAAACAGATCGGGTAAATTCGACGACGTTCAGGCCACACTGAGGATTGCCTATAAGACAGACCAGCCGCTTAGCAGCGGTTTTAAATTTGCCGGCTCCGGCAATATTTCAAATGTCCTGGTTTCAGACATCGACGGTGGGCTTGTCAACTTCACTGTGGAGAAGTTAAAAGAGAATAAGATAAGCTTTGAGTTTCCTGCCATTACGTCCGGAAGTAAGACATTCGTGATAACCTTCCTCATGGAAGACGCCATAAATGACAGACTTATTTACAGCTTATTTGACAGTAAGTGGGTTGGCAAATGGCAAATTCCCGTCAATAACGCGGTTTATACGTTTATACTTCCACAGGGATTTACTTACAGCTTTATCGATACGAACTTCGCGTCGTTTAATAAGACTACGGTAAACGACAAGCAGGCGGTACAAATATTTCAGCCCCTCCTTTCCGAAACCGCGTTCAGTGTGAAGATAAAACCTTCTCTTGGCGGACATTCGGTTACTTTCTTAATAGTTGCGTTAACCGCTGCGGTGTTAGTAATCATGTTTACAATTATTAATATAAAAAGACTTCCAGAGCCGGTGAGGCTCGACACGCGTGAGCTTACGCCGTCTGAGGCGGGGTATTTGAAAAAAGGGCTGAAACACTCCATATGCGTCTGTGTTTTTGACCTGCTGCAGCTGGGGCATTTAATAAAGACCCCGCCAAATGAGCTGCAATCACTGAAACCTGACGACACGCTCTATGCGTATGAAACCGTGCTCATGAGTTTTTTCATGACCCCGTGCACATTAAATGGTTTATTTCGAAACAAAGATCAGCTTAAATATTACGAATCTGAGATGGTTAGTTCCCTGACAAGGAAGGGATGTCTGAAGGATGTCAAGTCAGAAAGGGCGGCGGCGGGGAGGATATTGTGGGCATCGAAGATTGCAGCCGTAGCTGTTGTGGCGGCGTGGATATACGCCGATGTCAGCAGTTTCTTTCTGATTGTGTCTCTGCTTGCCCCTGCAATTGGTGCCGTGGCTGCCGTGGTGCTGCTTAGCCGCAAGCCTAAGTCTGGAAGGGCCAAATACGCGTTAGAAAAATTGGAAAAGACGGTGGGAAACCAGTCGTCGTTCGTAAGGGCAGGCAATCCTATGATTAGTTATGCGGTGGCAATCTTAGGGCTTGGCATATTGGCCGGAACGGTTTTCGATGAATACCTCGGCTACGTTTCATCATCACAGGCATCTGGTGCGGGGGACACAGGTTCATCGACGGGGTGTTCGGGGTGCAGCACAGATTCTTCATCCTCCGACAGCGGTGGCGATAGTGGTGGAAGCAGTGGATGCAGCAGCTGCGGCGGAGGCGGAGGCGACTAGGCCATTCTGAGAATATCGGGATTTGATGAATATTTTTACCTGCAATGGCATATCACAAACAGCTGTAACTTACGGTGCAGCCACTGCTATATCGGGGAGGATAAGTTTCAGTTAAGCCGCGAGGAATTAATCGGCGTTATTGAAAAGTACGACGAATTCCTGAAACGAATGGGGTTAAGGGGCAGGATACAGTTTACGGGCGGTGAGCCGCTTTTGTCCGGGGACTTGTTTGTCCTCCTCGAGGAGGCGCGAAAAAGGAAGATGCCAGCGAGGCTACTATCCAACGGTACGCTGCTTACAAGGGATATTGCCAGAGAGTTGAAAGAGGCCGGCTGCAAGACAGTGCAAATATCTCTGGATGGGGATAGAGAAACACATAACGCCATAAGAGGGGAATTCGCTAGCGAAAAGGCAATCGAGGGCGCGAGGCAATCAAAGGAAGAAGGTATCTCCATAACTGTGATGATGACCGTGTCAGGCACTAACCACACACAGCTGAATCAGGTTTATAAGGAGGTAGTCTCGGCCTCGGCGCATAGGTTTTCTTTTTCGAGGCTTGTCCCCATAGGAAGGGGAGCTTCGTACAGCGGTGAGATGCTTTCGGCAAACCAGATGAAAGGGCTGTTTCAGTCCTGCCTCGCTCTGAAGTCAGAAAATCTGATAGAAATGCCGATGCGAGACCCCCTGTGGGGTCCATACTTATCAGGGAGGGCAAACCCACCCAACCCCCGGCTTCTAAGCGGCTGCTCGATAGGATATAACGGCATTTGCATAGACAGCGACGGCTCAGTGTACCCGTGCCGGCGGCTGCCGGTACTATTAGGCAATGTAATGAACGATGATTTAGAAAAGATATGGAACTGCGAGACGTTGGAACGCCTGAGAAACAGAGACGCCCTCAGGGGCAAGTGCGGTAAGTGCCGCTACAGATGGCAGTGCGGCGGCTGCAGGGCGGTTGCCTATGCGATGAGCGGGGATTCTCTGGCGGAGGACCCACAGTGTTTCATATAAAGGACGAGGCGCAAAGGCCACAGGTTTTACTAATCATAGCTGGTGTCATCACAACTGTAATGTTGTGGGCATTGTCGATTTCTATTGTATTACATAATCAGGAGATTGTCGTCGCCGCGTGGCAGAGTAAACCTGTTACAAAGTTTTACCCTGTGGCAAACCATACATATGAAGCATTTTTGGATAAAAATGATTTTTCCCCGCCCTCTGCCTCGATAGTTTATGAAAACGGCGTTCCTCTTGGGCCTGGCAACTCTAACGCTCCGTCGATTTCATGTCTTGGCATGGGCAGGTATCAGTTTCGCTATGACCGTCTGCATTTTTCCACATCGGACAACACCGACCCGCGAACTAACGGCAGATTTTACGAGATCAAGTGGCCGGTTCCAATCCCGCCGCTATTAAGCTGGTTCGTCTTTGGACTGATGATTGCGGTAACGGCCATATCTTATTATTTTGTTCGAAACCTGGACATATGGGTCTGTGCGGGAGACTATCTGAGGCGGCATAGAAAAGGTCTGAGTGTACTGATTATAGCCGTCTCTTTTGGAATTGTCATTGTACCGTTTCTGATAACGAGGCTGCCATTTTACCTTTATTATCAGGTGATTGCGGTGCATCCCGATACAGCCGGATATATGGAGATAGTTGACAGTATGGACAAGGGAATGCTCCCGTCCCTGTATTTGAGGCCGCCGGGTTATCCCATTTTTATGAAACTGGTTTTTTTGATTTCAAATAAGTTGTTTTCAGTCGTAATTACACAAAGCGCATTGGCTTTGATTGCCTCGTTAGTATTTGTATTCGCGGTATTTAGGACATATCGAGGCCTGACGCCCTTAGCGGCGATAGCGTTGGCCGCCTTTAGCTCAAGCCATGCATGTCTAGAATCGGAGATCACAATATTGTCCGAGAGTGTTTATGTAAGCGTTTTAGTGCTGGCCTTTGGACTTTTAATCATGGCGTTAAGGCTGAGAAAGCCTTTGTATTTTACGTTGTTTTCCATCGCGGCCGCCAGTGCTCTATATATTCGGCCGGCAGGGATATTTCTTATCGTAATAGTTTTATTAACGCTTATATATCTGGCCGTCAACCGTTATAAGAGAAATAATGTGGCCGCCCTTGCAGTACCGTTTTCCTCACTTCTATTGATTTTGGCATTCTATAACTTGTTTACGTTTCATAGCTTTTCATTAAACAATAACGCCGAATTGACGCTTATAGCCGGAGTTTCTGCCCTATTGGAACAGGACGGCAGGTATAGTAAGGAACTGAACGCCGCCATAAAAAAGATTCAGGACAGGATGGCGCCTCATGACCGGGAAGTTTTAGAAACCACATGGGACCCTGAAAAGTATGACAAGGTCATGACTGACGCGTACAATAATACCAGCGGCGACAAAGGCGTTGCCGGACCGATAATCGAGGCAACGGGAAATCTTTCCCAGCAGAAATTGTACAGGATATACAAGGATTTATATCTCGATGTAATTAAAAGAAACCCCTGGCAGTTTTTTAGAAAGACGATTATTACGTTTCTGGCATATCAGCAAAACACAGCCAAAGAACATGAGATTTACAGCATCCTCAATATGTTATACAACGATATGTATGTTCAGAAAAATACGATGTGCAACTCTCTGGATATTACCGTGGGAACGCTTTGTAAGGAATATTCAAATCCGCGGCCATTGCCGTATTTCGGCGTGCAGGAGAGTGAATGCGGCGGGATAGTTAATTATATACCGACTGTTATTCAGGGGATACACTATAAGATATTTTCTAAATTACACAGGTTACTATTCAGAAGTCTTTTGTGGCCTGCGTTAAATCTTTATATTTTCGTAATGAGCGTATATTATTTAATCCGCTGCCGGTATAGAAACACAGGGGCGTTTATTTTGTTTATAATGTCGTCGTCGGCGATAATGTCGGCGCTGATAGTGGGTTTGTCAACGTTCCCGAACATCAGATATAGTTATACAACGGAGTTTATATATTACGCCGGGGCGGCTTTGCTGCCTATATTGTGGAAAGACGTTATAAAATCTACCCAGGGCTGATTTTAGTCAGGTAGGTTACTTAATTACCATAAATTTAATTATGGCAATCAGCGCGGCTGTTTGTCCTATCCAAAAAAGGAACATCCATTTGATTATGTCAGCCTTAGAGCTGGAAATCTCGATACTGAG
>JADFYO010000041.1:0-26166 GCA_015233015.1 Nitrospirota bacterium
TTCTATAACCATCAGAGAACTCAGGCTCGGCTCGGATTCCTATCCCCAGCCACTTATGAAAAACAGTTCTATGAAAAAAGGGCTGCGGCATAAATGAATTGGTGTCCACTATTGACATCACACCTCACAACAGCATTTTTAAGACAGGCAGAATAATATGGCTGCTTGGCCTGTTTGGGATTCTCCACGGTATAACCGAGTGGCTCTACATGTGGGAATTTATCAAAGGGCCGTCCAAAGTTATCGATATTGCCAAGTGGGGTTTCCTCATTTCATCCTATTGTTTTCTCCTGGATTTCGGACTTAAAATGTGTCTTTTCAATCTCAAAATAAAGCTCCCATTCAGGAATAATATTGTTTATTTTGATCTCTGGCTGGTATTCTTTATAACATTTGCGATAATGGCTGTTTCCTTACAATCCGGCAATTTCCTCACGACGAGCAACATCTTATCGAGATATTTCATGGGTTTTACCGGTTCAGTTCTTACCGGTGTGGGTTTTATCGCATATTATTACAGTGAGGACGAAAAACTAATCCACCACAGGGACATAAAGTTTAAGCTATGGGTGCTTGCCATATCTTTTTTCATATATGGTGTGCTGAGCGGGTTAATAGTCCCAATTGGCAGTTTTTTCCCTGCAAATGTCGTAAACGTGGGGTGGTTCCATTCATCGACAAATCTTCCTATACGCCTTATCAGGGGTTTGATAATAATGGTGTCGTCATGGAGTATCGGCAGGATTCTTTCAATTTATCAACAGGAGGCGAACTATAAGCTGCAACAGGCACTGGCTCAGAGGAAAGTCATCGGAGAGGAGCTGATTGTCTCGCGCCAACAGCTGCGAACATTCACCACCAGATTGCAGTCCATTGTCGAAAAGGAGAAGGCGGCTATTGCCAGAGAGCTTCACGACGATTTAGGCCAGGCTCTTACATCGCTTAAAATAGACGTTAACGAACTGTCTCTTGCCACGGCGCAAACATCTATCGTTACTGAGAGAATAGGTGAAATAGAGAAATTCATAGATACCATAATTGACCGTATGCACAACATAGCCACAGAACTGAGGCCGAGTATTTTGGACCAGCTTGGGCTTTTGGCGGCTATGGAGTGGCATGCCAAGAAGTTCGGAAGACGCACAGGCATCAGGTGTAAGCTCAGATACAACGATAAGATAGTCCCCTTACTGAAATGTCTCTGCCCGGACTCCTCTATTGCTGTATTTCGTTTGTTCCAGGAGGCCCTGACCAATGTGTACCGCCACGCAAACGCGCGCGAAGTCAATATCTACATTTACAGAAAGGACGGCAAACTGCTGTTTAAAATAGTTGACGATGGTATAGGAATCAATGAGAATAAGATATTCGACTACAACTCTCTTGGACTACTAGGTATGAGGGAGCGGGTTTCAATGCTTGGGTGGAATATGGATATAAAGGGTAAACCATGTGCCGGAACTACTATCAGAATAATTATTCCAGAGATGGACACAGCCCTGAAAATGCCTGAATTCCCTGGTGAGATATCGTGCTGCGAAGACAAAACCGATGGAATGATTGCAGTTTGAGACAGGTTAAAGGAGGAATAAATGATTAAAATTTTATTGGTCGATGACCATCCGATCGTAAGGGAAGGGATAGTCAAGATACTTCACAGGCAGATGAACTTTGACTCGATTGAAGAGGCCGAGACATCCAGGGACGCTATGGCTCTTTTAAAGAGATCCATGTTCAATATCGTTATTCTGGACATATCCCTGCCAGATAAGAGCGGACTCCTGACGCTTGACCAGATAAAGCAGTGTTATCCGGCTCTGCCCGTACTTATTTTAAGCATGTATCCAGAGGAGGAGTATGCCATACAGTCGTTGAAACTTGGTGCATCGGGCTATCTCAACAAAAAAGCGCTTCCAGATGAACTGCTGAAGGCGATAAACAAGATTGTATCGGGTGGGAAGTATATAACCGATATCTTAGCTGAAAACATCGCCAATGTGCTCGATAAGAGGTCCGAAAAACTTCACTTTAAGTGTCTGACCAAAAGGGAATTCCACGTCATGGACATGATCGTCTCAGGCAAGACCCCCAGAGAGATTGCCGGCATACTAAGCCTGAGCGTAAGGACAATCAACACGTACAGAATAAATATACTGCGTAAACTGAAACTCAGAGGTAATGCCGAACTTGTGCGATACGCAATGGAAAGCAATCTCATCGGCAAATATTAGCGGTTGTAGGCCATGGAAACATTCACAGTAGTTGATGAAGCTGGCGTCGAGAGTGTTCAATATCTGCACAACCCGCTGTACAAACCACTGTGGACGCCGATTACAACGGTGCCTCAAAGTTGTAACCATCTTCTCCGCACTTTATCCTCAACGTATCTATTATTCTCTTACACCTTCCGGGTGTGTCGCTTGGCCTGGCGACGAAAAACGGTTTACCGCCTTTTCCAAACTTGTATTCAGCCGGGCAGTCTTTAGTGTTAACATCTCCAAAAGGGTTTATATCTCCGAATATCTCTTTGGCAATGTGATAATCCTTATGTGGTAAAAACCCCAGGTCCTCTGAATAGAACACTGCATCTTCCACTAGCTTAACGGCACAATTGGGACGAATATCTATATATTGCTGCCTCTGATTTCTCATCGCTATATTCCTGTCATAGTCAGCCTTCGATGCAACGATAAAAAATGCGTTGGTGACGCCAAGGCAAAACACATCTAAAAGGAATATGCTGAAACCGATGCTATCCTCAGCAACTCTTCTGCTCATTATCACATGTCCTATTCCAACATCGAAAATATTATCAGAGACCAGGCATTCGTGAATAGGCGCGGATGAGGCAAGTATGAACTGTTTAGCAGTCGTCATAACCCTGCCTCTGGATTTCTTTGCCTTTAATGCCCGATCACCAGTATCTTTATCATGGATTCTTTCCATGTGTGACGACCTCCTCAAGACACAAATATGGGATGCCCCATCTTTTCATGTGTCAATAATACATGATAGGGTGTTACATATCAGTTACAGATTGGCTGTAAGGGTGAAGTTTTAATAAGCACCGGACAATCGTAAGCGTCAAGAATTATGTGGAGGGAGTTTACGCTTTCGATGGCATTAGTTGCAATAGTTACAACTTAACCGGATATGAGCTATGATTATTGACTGGATAGGACATTTCTACTTTGCTGTGACACAAGGGCGAGATATACAGTTGACAGAAAATTTAAAAAAATGTTATTTTTGTACAGCAGTTCAGTGCCACCGTAGCTCAGTTGGTAGAGCAGCTGATTTGTAATCAGCCGGTCGGGGGTTCAAATCCTCTCGGTGGCTTCCTTTATTTGTGCTGCGAACGCAGGGCAAACGCATTTCAACTTAGGATGATTTTTCCCATGTAGCTATCGCTCCTACCGGCTTTGAGTCTCTTGTTTTTAACACCTGCTTTTGCGGTTTTCTCCTGTTTTAAAAGATTTAACGCTATATGCCTTGCTATAGTGAAGTTTTCTGCTCCATAACCACTGCCTATACGGTAGTAATCCTCACGAAAAACTATATCTAATACCCGGTGAAGCGAGGTTTCTATCGTTTATTTAGTAATACGATCACTGGTAATATTCAAAAACGCCTCCTGAAGTTCCTCGTTTCGTTTTTCAGCAACTGCCTCCGAGTTGCCTTTTACCATGAAGTAGTATTTTATTTTTGGCTCAGTTCCAGACGGCCTTACAACTACCTTCGAGCCATCATCAAAAATAAACGACAGCACGTTTGATCGCGGCAGCCCCGATATGCCGCTCTTATAATCTTTAATTTCCTGAATTTTCAGACCGCCTGAGAGCCTCTGCGGCTCCTGTCTCAGCAATTCCATAATCGCTGTAATTTTCTTATTGCCCTCCTGCCCCTTCATAGTTACAGAGACAAGGGCTTCATAATAATAACCATATTTCTTATAAATCTGCTGGAGCCGCTCATAAAGAGACGAACCGCGCGATTTGTAATAAGAGGCCATCTCACAAATCAGGCTGGCAGCAAGGACGGCATCCTTGTCACGCGCATAGTCTCCGCGCAGATAGCCATACGACTCCTCCGCACCAAAGACAAAATCCCTGCCGGGGTTGTTCTTAATCCACTGCCCAATATACTTAAACCCCGTCAGAAGCTCAATACACTGCACAGAATAATCGTCGCATATTTCTCTGATTAACCCTGTGGTTACAATGGTCTTCACAACCGACGCCCTGTCTTTTTGTAATATGCCGGCTTCCGAGAGACCGGCTAAAATATAATCCGTAAGCAGTGCCCCAACCTGATTGCCGTTTAGTGCTACATGCTCAGCATTCAGACCCTTTTTTACGGCAACTCCAATCCTGTCACAGTCAGGGTCAGTGGCAAGCACGATGTCAGCGTCTGTCTCTGCGGCATAACGCAGGGCAATTTGAAGAGTCTCCCGCTCTTCCGGGTTTGGAACCCGTACGGTTGGAAAATTACCATCGGGTGTGGCCTGTTCTTCTACGACATATATGTCTTCGGCGGCAAAACCTTTTCTCTTAAGAACCTCAGGGATAAGCCTGTAACCGGTGCCATGCAGCGGTGTATAGACAATGGCAATTTTACCGTTAATATCGTTAATCGGACGAACTGACTGCCCCATGATTTCGTTCAGATATGCCTCGTCAATTTCATGGCCGATATGTTCGATTAATCCACTTTTTAAGGCATCGTCAAACGGCATAACAGGTATGCCCGAAATGTCTGTAATGCTGTTTACTTCATTTATAATATTAAGATCGTGAGGAGGTAAAACCTGCCCTCCGTCACCAAAGAATACCTTATAACCATTATATTCAGGGGGATTGTGTGAGGCTGTGATGCATACACCCGCGGCGGCTCTCTTATATCGTACGCAAAAGGATAACTCCGGCACTGGCCTTAACCCGTTAAACAGATATGATTTAATGCCATGGGCGGCAAACACACGGGCAGTCTCTCTGGCAAATACCTCAGAGTTATGCCTTGAGTCAAAGGCAATGCAGACGGTAACCCCAAATTCCTTGTACAGACTTAACAAATACCGTGCCAATCCAGAAGTCGCTATGCGTACCGTATAGACATTCATCCTGTTTGTCCCCGCACCAAGGACTCCGCGCAGGCCGCCCGTGCCAAATTCAAGCTGCCGGTAAAACCTGTCCGTTAATTCGTTCCCATCGGGGATGTCTATCAGCCTCTGAATCTCCGCTCTCGTTTCTTTGTCAAACACTGGCAGGCTGGCCCACTGCCTTGCCCTGTTAAAAACGAGTTTTTTCATCATTACCCTCCTCACCATGAAATATTGACATTCTAATCGATTCGGGGTATTATATTCAATGTGTGCCGTGTGTGCCGTGAAATTCCGCATAGAGGAGACAGTCAATGGGAGATGAAAAAGAGTTGCAGCTGGATATTGCTAATTTTATCGATTTCATAAAATCTTCTTTTAACGCTACACTGGAAAATATATATGAAATACAGGAACTCAGCGAAAAAGTCCTGTCTGAAATATCCAAAAATGAAAAAATTATTCACGATGACGCGGAAAAGGCCTTAAAGGAATTTCTTGACATATCGAAAAAAAGCAGGGAAGAGTTCAGAAACGTAATGGAAAGCAGTTTCATACAACTAGAAAATATATTTAAGAGAACTAAAACCAAAGAGAAAAAAAAGAGACAGATTACATGAAAAAAGGATACTTTGGAGCATATGGCGGCAGATATGTACCTGAAACACTCATCCCCGCACTTGAGGAGCTTGAGGCTGCCTTTAATACCCTTAAAGCAGACGCCGATTTTCAGGCGCAGCTGCGACAGCTTAACGCCACTTACATAGGGCGGCCGACCCCGCTGTTCTTTGCTGAAAAACTCACTGCTAAATTATCAGGCGCCCGTGTATAT
This sequence comes from Nitrospirota bacterium, assembly GCA_015233015.1. Classification (GTDB taxonomy): domain Bacteria; phylum Nitrospirota; class Thermodesulfovibrionia; order Thermodesulfovibrionales; family Magnetobacteriaceae; genus Magnetominusculus. The sequence goes on from JADFYO010000041.1 coordinate 5,931, forward strand.
CTGAAGCGCGAAGACCTCGCTCACACTGGAGCACACAAGATAAATAACGCAGTAGGACAGGCCTTAATGGCACTGAAGATGGGTAAAAAAAGGCTCATTGCCGAAACCGGTGCAGGGCAGCACGGCGTTGCCACTGCCACCGCGGCCACACTGTTTGGCCTGGAGTGTGAAATCTACATGGGGTCTGTCGATGCTAAGAGACAGTCTCTGAATGTCTTTAGAATGAAACTCCTCGGAGCCAAGGTTACGGAAGTCCACTTAGGCTCACAAACGCTGAAAGACGCGATAAACGAGGCACTCAGGGATTGGACTGCTAACGTATCCTCTACCCATTATGTGATGGGCACTGTCTTTGGCCCTCATCCTTATCCAACTATAGTAAGGGAGTTTCAATCGATAATAGGGAAGGAGGCAAAGCGGCAAATCCTGAAGGCGGAGGGACGTCTGCCTGATTATCTTATTGCCTGCGTAGGCGGCGGAAGCAACGCGATGGGTTTATTTCATGCCTTTTTAACTGATAAGCGCTCAGGGAACATCAAATACATCGGGGTTGAGGCCGGCGGAGAAGGAATCTCCACAGGCAGACATGCAGCCCGTTTCGCCGGAGGCTCCACAGGCGTGCTTCAGGGCACTAAGAGCTACCTCCTTCAGGACGACGACGGCAATGTCCTCGGCACTCACTCCGTATCAGCCGGCCTTGACTATGCCTCTGTAGGACCTGAGCACGCCAACCTGCACGATATTAATGCCGTTAAATACACATATGCAACTGACACAGAGGCCCTCGGCGCGTTTGAAACTCTTGCCCGCACAGAAGGCATAATCCCTGCCCTGGAGTCATCACACGCAGTGGCAGAGGCATTGAAGATAGTCCCGGGTTTACCCAAGTCATCGATTGTCATAATAAACCTCTCCGGCAGAGGCGACAAAGACGTTGAGCAGGTTGCTAAAATGAAATCCGACGTAATCTGACAGGTACGATATGCCGATAAAAAAGGACCCCGATATTAAGCCCTCTGAGATAACTCCTAAGGAGGTATATTGCAACAGGCGGCAGTTCATGGCTGCCTCAGTCTCGGCAGCGGCAGCAACGGCATTCCCCACGCTTTTGGATGCGGAACAACACGGGGGTACCCCTCTGAAAATAGAAAAGCGCACAGGATACGCCGGTAATGAAGAGCAAACAAGCTACAAAAGCGCGGCTGGTTATAATAATTTTTACGAGTTCTCCACAAATAAAGAAGATGTGGCCGAGCTAAGTAAGGGGTTTCGCACCCGCCCGTGGACAGTATCCATCGAGGGACTTGTAAAGAAGGTAAGGGTCTATGATATTGATGAGTTGATAAAAATGTTTCCACTTGAGGAGCGTATATATCGTTTGCGGTGTGTCGAGGGGTGGTCGATGGTGATACCGTGGGTGGGATTTCCCCTCGAGGGGATTATAAGAATGAGCGAGCCGGACGCAAAGGCGAAGTTCGTTGAGTTTACAACAATCCATGACCAGTCACAAATGCCGGGACAGAGGCGTGAAGTCCTCCAATGGCCTTACGTTGAGGGACTTAGGTTGGACGAGGCCGTTCATCCCCTTACTATTTTATCTGTGGGCATGTATGGCGAGGTGCTGCCAAATCAAAACGGCGCCCCGCTGAGATTAGTCGTGCCGTGGAAATATGGTTTTAAGAGTATAAAGTCTATTGTGAAAATAAGATTTACAGAGCAGATGCCTGTCAGTTCGTGGATGAAGGCAGGCCCACTTGAATATGGGTTTTACGCCAATGTCAACCCCGAGGTTGACCACCCGCGATGGTCTCAGGCAACAGAGCGCAGAATCGGGGAATTCTTCAGACGTAAAACGCTGATGTTTAACGGGTATTCCGGCCAGGTGGCGTCACTTTACGCCGGTATGGACCTGCGAAAGAATTTCTGAGCTATCGGGTTAATCATGGAAAATACCAAACAATGGAAAAAACCAAAGACTGTGGCCGCTTTATTATTTTCCGTCCCATTTATATATCTTGTATGGGCTGGAGTAACGTCTAATTTAGGCCCTGATCCGGTTGAAAAGGTTCTTCACACGGCGGGTGATTGGACGTTCAATTTTTTAATATTAACCATTGCGGCCAGAACGATTGTCAACATTCCTCCCCTGAAATGGATAGCCCCGTACCATAAAGCGGCAGGGTTGTCCGCGTTATTCTATGCCACGCTCCATTTTCTGACATATGCTGTGGCAGACCAGGAGCTTTCCATTAGTGCCATTGTTAAAGACGCCATTAAGCACACGCGCATAATCTTTGGGGCACTTGCTTATGTGTTTATAGCAGCTTCAGTAGTTATGACGATACCGAAGATTTTTAAGCGAATAGGGTTTAAGCGTATAATTGATTTACACAAAGCAACGGTGTATCCAGCTGCCATATGCGCCGCAATCCATTACGTTTGGCTTGTGAAGAAAGATGTCCGCACTCCCCTGATATATGCGGCGATCATAGTGGCATTAATCGCATATAGGGTAATTATGAAAATTATGGAAGAAAAAAGGCCAATTTAATCGATGTCTGAATGCTATCCGTATAGAGCACAATCATTTCCTGGCGGCTATTTCCTTCTGTGCTTGTTTTAGTAACGTTAATAATTCGTCTAATACGGCAGGAGGTATCGATACCCCACGCCTTGTCGGCTTGGGGGTTCCTTTTGCATCGTAAACATATGTCCGAATATCAACGTATCCTTTGGCGTTAACCTTTACAATCAGGTCTTCATCGGCACTCAAGGCTAAAGTCTCAGTTTTCACTCAACCGTCCCCCTTATGAGGTGAAATTAATATTGTTCCTGCAATAATAACACATTCGGCAGGCACAATGAAACAAGCAATTGTATGGCGGAGGAGGTGGGATTCGAACCCACGGTAGAGTTACCCCTACAACGATTTTCAAGACCGTCGCTTTCAACCGCTCAGCCACCCCTCCGGCTTTTGCCATATGTTTAACTATAACATATTTACATTTTATATCGGAATAGGAAGGGTATCGATGAATCTTTCATGCGTTATTTTTCCTTCCTTTCGGGATCTCAGGGAATGGGGCTTTCGGAGCCGCTTTGGGGGGACTTATCCCCGGGCAGCAAATCGGCCTTGTCCGTTGAGAGCATTTTCTTAAGGCCTAAGAGTTTCTTTTTGAAATCCTCTGTCATCAGGGCGGCATCGGCAATGTTTTTTACCACATGTGGTGTAATTATTATCATAAGCTCCGTTCTGGTGTGTTGCTTGTCATTAAAGCCGAAAAGCCCGCCTATTATAGGAATTTTGCTTAAAAGAGGGATACCCTGCATAGTGCTGCTGATTTTATCCTGTATCAAGCCTCCGATTGCAATGCTTGCCCCGTCCTGCACTACTAAATTGGTGGTTACGCTTCTGACGTTAATAGTGGGGGAATTGACGCCCGGCGTTGTCACTGTTGAGTTTACGTCTGATACCTCCTGGGATACGTCCAGCTTTACAAGGCCGCTGTCGTTTATTTGAGGCTTTACCTTCAGTATTACTCCAGTGTCCTGATATTGATACTGGTTTTGTATGTTTGTGGTTCCGGTTACGTTTGTTTCAGATGTTACAATTGGAACCTTGTCGCCCACCTGAATTTTTGCCTCGTTATTATCAGATACCAGTATTGTGGGGTTTGACAGTACACTGAGGTTGGTTTCATTAGAAAGTGCCTGAATCATACCCTGCAGCCCGGAACCACTGAAAACCGCATACGACAATCCCGATGTCACTGAAAACAATGGATTGGTAAGCCCAATACTCTGTCCCTCTTCCAAAATCGTCGCGCCGGTTAACGAATGATTATTTACGTTCATTTTATTAGCCAAAAACCACTGGACGCCATATTTCAACGCGTCGGTCAGACTAATCTCAATTATAAGGGCCTCTATCAACACCTGTCTGGGAACGGAGTCGAGCTTCTTTATCAGCTCTTCTATGTATAGATAATCTTTCGGCAAGGCCAGGATAATAAGCGAATTGAGCTTGTCATCGTAATATATCTTAGTTTCTGAGGAAACAAGGATAGAGCTGGTTGTGGTTATGGCGCTCACGGCTGCCGATGAAGACGATTTCTTTGTGTCCTTTGTGTCGTCCGTCTTGGTCTTCGTCGATGATGTCAAGGATGATGTCAGAGACGATGTTGTCGAGGAGGACTTATCAGACGTTGAAGCGGCAGTCGTTGGAGTTGACGACTTATCATGGGAGGACTTGGAAGTCCCTGAATCTGTGAATATCTGTGAAAGTATCGACATAATGTGCTCAGCCTGGCTGTTTTGCAGTGGATACACATATATCCTTGGTTTCGCGCCTTCAAACACGTTATCTATGATGTCCACCCACTTTTTAAAATGTTTTAGATGCTGGTCGTCCGGGGCTACGACTAAGATGGCGTTTAATTTTTCGATCGGCAGATATTTCATCTTTAAGCTGTCTTTCGTGGTAGCGGTGAAAAGCGGGAATGTGTTTTTAAGGTCATCGATGACATCTTTAATGCTGAGATTTTTAAATACGAACAATTCCACCTTTACGTCTTTAAACACATCGTCGTCGAAGATGTTGACAATCTGCAGAAGTCTTTGAACGTTTTCATCGGTGTCCGATATTATCAGGCAGTTCTTGCCCGGAACTTCTTTGATAACTGCTCCTGTGGTCAGAAAAGGCGTAAGGATTTCAGCCATATCCTTGGAGCCAATTGAAGTCAGAGGCACTATTTGAATCATAGAGAAACCTTTGATTTGAAAATTCCCCGCGTCTTTTCCAAACTTGACCCCTACCGGTTCTTTGCTTATATCTGCAAGGGGAATTATCCTGTATAGGCCGTTCTCCTCCATAATGCTCACACCGTTGAGTCTGAAAATAGTTGACATAATGGGCAGTACGTCGCTGTTAGACACTGCGCGAACTGTTTTAAAAGTAATCCTGCCCTTAACGCGCGAGTCGATGAGGTAATTTACCTTCAGGATTTCTCCAAAAACCGTATGGGCTATTTCATATATGTCGGCGTCGTCAAAGGCGAGGCTGACATTGTTTGGACCGGATTGCTGAATTGTCGGCCTCGATTCTTTAGGAGAAGTCGATTGAACCGGCATCGCAGGGATTTGAGGAGAAGGAGGATTGGGGTGACCCTGCATAGCCGGAATTTGAGGAGAAGGTGATTGGGCCTGCGTGGGTTGATTCGTATTTTGATTAGGATTCGCGTTTTGATTGTGAGATTGATTGTCTGCAACACTGGCCGACGACGGCGCTGGGAATAGAGATGTTATATTATCCATTCCCTGCATTTTGGCCGGCAATTGTAACCCGCGCGGTCCGGCCTGAACTGGCTGCGGTAAATTAGAAGGCTGCGGCGGCTGTTCCTGCCCCTGAGATGGAGAAAGGAGCGACAGCACCAACGCTGCCGCAATTAATGCCTCTATCAAACACTGATTGCCTATCTGAGCTTTTTTCATAGTATTCCAGTGCTATAAGATACACTTAATTGCACATAATTATCAAGAGGGAGTGTCACAGCAAAATGGACGGGTTAATAAAAAACACCTCTGCGAGGACATTTCTACTCTGCTGTGACAGGCAGACTACACAATATTGACAGTGCATCATGTTATGTCTTACAATTATTATCATGGGAATTGAGCATGTCTAAGCTAATGATAGCAGCGTTTGGTGACAGCCTTACCGTTGGCTTTCAATCGCCTACGAGGGAAGAGCCGTGGTATCGCGAGACACCTTACACGGAGTTCCTCCTCGAGAAAATGGGCGGCAAGGCCGATTTTGTCGTCAAAGGGGTAAGCGGAGAGCTAACAGAGGACATGTTAAGGCGTTACGATACAGACGTCTTGTCGCTTAAGCCTGACTACGTGATAATTCTTGGAGGCACTAACGATTTAGGCTGGTCTGTGGAGTTAAGCGTTATTGCGTCTAACTTGTTCTACATGTATAAAACTGCCCTTGACACCGGGATTATCCCTGTGGCCGTTACCGTGCCTTCTCTGAGGGGATACGACCCTCTGATAGCGCCCAGAGTTGTCCTCAATAATATGATAAAAGAGACCGCAGCGAAGCTCAATATACCTTTTGCAGATTACTTTAGCGCCTCATGCGAAACTCCGGTTCAACGCCTTGCCCTTGAATACTCTAACGATGGACTTCATCTTTCCACAAAGGGCTATGAACTCCTCGCAGATGTTATATACAACGATGTTTTCTCAAAAATAATTTCGTTAGTATGAGGTCAGAGATGGCACCTTGCTGGTGCTTGCCAACGGTGCCCCCTGTATGTTAATATTCCTGTAGAGCGCCTGTAGCTCAGCAGGATAGAGCAACTGCCTTCTAAGCAGTAGGTTGGGGGTTCAAGTCCCTCCAGGCGTACCATGTAAATCAAGCAGTTAGTTGGTATTTAATAATGTTCTACATGAGATATTGCCCGATACTCATATACGTGCCTTTGAGTTTTTTTTGTTGGAGTTACCGCAGGGGGTATATATGTTGATTTTGGCATAACTTATAAATAATATTCTAATGTGACGGAAGTTACTGCTTTTTTAAGTTTTTCAGGCTACACTGGTATGGTGGATTATGGTCATAACCAATGTTGCCGGTTTCTGCGGTACGTGTGAGACAATAACATCTATAAATAATTTTAAGGAGGTGCAGACAACGGAAATAACCATCGGGGGATGGTGAAGCGCTAAAAAAAACTGGTTAAGGAGGAGAACATGAGAAAAAGTTTTGTTTTTGTACTGGTATTGATGCTTACAGCGGCAACATCTGCCTACGCTGAACTTAAACTGGAGATACCTAAGGAATTATCAAAGGAAAGCCAGATGTGTGTGGCGTGCCACCAGGGCACAACGACCAGCATATACCAGCAATGGGGCAAGAGCAAGCATTTCAGGGCAAATGTAGGCTGTTATGAGTGTCACATGAAACAGAAGGGTGACCCGGGTGCGTTCGAGCACAACGGCGCTACCATATCGGTAATAGTTTCACCCAAGGACTGCAGCAAGTGCCACTCCAAAGAGTTTGATGAGTTTGAAAATTCCCATCATTCAAAAGCGGCGCATATAATTGGCTCAATGGATAACATAATAGCGGACGTAGCCGAGGGTAATATGGGAATGAAGACAGAGGCTTTCCCTAAGGGGGTATCGGCGGCGGCTGTCAATGGCTGTTGGCAATGTCACGGTACAACGGTTAAAGTAAACAAAGACGGCAAACTCGACCCCGCAACATGGCCTAACACCGGAATGGGGAGGATTAACCCTGACGGCTCGGAAGGAAGTTGTTCGGCATGTCATCAGCGCCACGATTTTTCCGTAGCGCAGGCACGCCAGCCTGAGAACTGCGGTAAATGCCATATGGGACCTGATCATCCTCAGATAGAGATCTACAACGAGTCCAAGCACGGCATCAATTACTATGCTAATAAGGACAAGATGAACCTGGATTCAAACAAGTGGGTGCTGGGAGAGGATTACTCTACCGCTCCAACGTGTGCCACCTGCCATATGTCGGCAACAAAGGACATGCCTGTAACACACAATGTCGGCTTACGCATAAAGTGGAATAATCGCCCGGCACAGCTAAAGCAGGCGCATGAAACTGACCTGGCATGGGGACTTCCGTCTGGCAAGATCACCGGAGATATGCGCAGGGTAAACATGAAAAAAGTCTGCGTATCATGCCACAATGTGAATTTCACAGACGCGTTTTTCATCCAATATGAGGCCGAGATGCAGTTATACAGCGAGAAGTGGGCAATCCCTGGCGAGAAATTGTTTAAGAAAGCCACCGAGGTGCTGAAAGCGGTAAAAGGCAAAGAGTATGCCAACTTCGCTAATACGATAGATTACACATGGTTTGAAATCTGGCATCACCAGGGTAGAAGAGCGCGCCACGGGGCATCTATGCAAGCGCCCGATTATACACAGTGGCATGGCAACTATGAGATAGCGAAGGCCTGGTACGGCGAATATGTGCCTCAGCTTAAAGAGATCATAGAGAGTGGCAAGAAAAGCTCTAACAAGGAAGCCAATGCAAAGGCCGATGAGCTTGAAAAGCTGCTTCACGAGGTGCAGGCCTCCGACAATCACAGATGGTCGGTTGGAAATGAAGACCCTGCCATTTCGGCTGCGAGGCTTAAGGCAAAAGAAGACTTCGATAAGCGCTACAAATAAGTCTTAAACAGCAATTGACTTTAGACATGGGAAGGAAACCAGCTTATGGTTTCCTTCCCATTTATTTTATGGGGTTTACTTTACAAGCCGCCCGAATTTCAGGCTGTGAAATACCCGCCATAAGCCGCCGCGCAAATACAGACGTTGGTGACAATAGGGACGATTATCCCCCTTCGTCTTTAATCATTAGGCTAGTGCGTTTGCCGTGACAGGCTTGAATCCTTGTCATCTCACCAGGCTTTGAGCTATGATTATTAACCTGATAGGACATTTCTACTTTGCTGTGACAGGCTTGAATCCTTGTCTTGACAAATAAAAAAATAAAATGTTACACTCTCAAATGTTATTAATTTTATATAAATTAAATCTAAAACAGGGAGGAGGGGTATGAATGCCCATGATCAGCGTAAAGGACAGCGATTCCTTCGAGCTTGCGCTAAAACGCTTTAAAAAGCAGTGCGAGAAAGAAGGCATACTGTCTGAGATCAAAAGAAGAGAACATTATGAGAAGCCCAGTATAAAAAGGAAAAAGAAGATTATAGCAGCCCGTAAGAAGGCGGCTAAGCGTGTAGCGTTATCTCAATAATGCATCACCCTTCCTCGTCGTACCGCAACTAGTGCGCGTTATTCAGTTGCGGTACGCCTTTTCTTATTTCTGAGCTTACTAAAGGAGCTGAAAGTCTATGACGTTGTCGGAAGTCTATAAAAGGGCTGTACGGTATGGGATAGAGAATGACCCAAGAGGCGGGGATGCCGTAACTCGTTATCTGCAAGACAGGGAAAAACAGTTCGACGATCTTAAAGAGAAAGATAAGGAGTTCTTCGACAAGGAATCTCTGACCAATCCTTACGCCGACACTCGCATACTAAATGGTACCGGAGACGAAGAGGTAACCGCCGCCCTCGTTGGGATAGACATAGAAACCCCCGAAATACTTCTTGCCGATAATTTAAGAATAAAAGGCAGCAGAATTGACGCCATTATTGCCCATCATCCGGAGGGTATGCCGTATAGAAACCTTCATGACGTGATGTCTATGCAGGCCGATATCCTGAGGACATTCGGCGTACCCATAAACGTGGCCGAGGGCCTTATGGAAGACCGTATAAGCGAGGTAAAGAGGAAACTTATGCCCGTAAACACCTCGAGGGCAGTAGATGCGGCGAGGCTGCTTGAATTTCCGTTTATGTGTGTGCACACACCGGCTGACAATATGGTTGCCTCATATCTGCAAAACCTTTTCGACACTAACAAGCCATATGCCCTCTGCAATGTCCTGGATATGCTCATGGAAATCGAGGAGTATAAAGACGCCGCCAGGAGTTTCAGCGCCCCGAATATTCTGCTCGGCGGCCCTCAGAGAAAGGCCGGCAAGATATTTGTTGACATGACAGGCGGCACAGAAGGCTCTAAGGATCTCTTTCAGGTCTTCTCATCGAGTGGAATTAACACAATCGTAGGTATGCACCTGAGCGAAGAACATAAAAAAGAAGCCGAAAAATATCATATAAACGTAGTAATCGCCGGGCACATCTCAAGTGACAACCTGGGAATGAATCTGTTGTTTGATAAGATATTTGCGGAAGGCACGGCAAAAAGCAATATTGTGTTGACCGGCTGTTCCGGCTTCAGACGTATCGCGCGGGACATCGTTAAATAATATCTGAGCTGAAACATATATAATATCTGAATGGACTTTCAGGGTATCCGCGAAGAAATAAAATCCCACATAGACATCGTAGATGTAATCTCAGATTATGTCGGACTAAAAAAATCAGGGGCAAATTTTAAGGGTCTATGCCCGTTCCATGCGGAGAAAACGCCATCGTTTGTCGTCAGTCCAGGGAAACAAGTCTTTCACTGCTTTGGCTGCGGCACGGGCGGTGATGTCATCACCTTTGTGATGAAAGAAGAGGGGCTGAGTTATAACGAGACGATAAGAAAACTCTCCGAACGCGCCGGAATTAAGCTTGAGCCTGTCTATAATCAAAACGTGCAGGAAAGGGAAGTGCTTCTGCATATCCATAAGTCCGCGGCGGCATTTTTCAGAGGACAGCTAAGGAAATCCGAAAAGGCGTTGAAATATCTCCATGCGCGGGGTATCGCTAAAGAATCAATCGAGAAGTTTTCGATAGGCTATGCCCAGGAAGGCTGGGATGCCCTGCTTCGCCATTTAAGAAAGGAAGGTTTTCAGGACAGGCACTTAAGACTCTCCGGGGTAGTTGTATTTAAAGAAAACAGCACCTTCGACATACATAGGGACAGGATAATGTTTCCGATACTTAATTCCTCAGGGGATATTGTGGCATTCGGCGGAAGGGCAATAGAACCTGTCGAGCCTAAATATATAAATTCTCCGGAGACAATTATATTTCAAAAAAAACGAGTTCTCTTTGGCCTTAACGCGGCAAAAGATGGTATCACAACGGCTAAACACATCAACATCGTGGAAGGCTATCTTGACGTGATTATGTGCCATCAGCATGGGGTTACAAATACAGTGGCGCCGCTTGGGACGGCATTGACAGAAGACCACACAAAACTGCTTAAGAGATTCACAAAAGAGGCCGTCGTAATCTTTGACGGCGACGACGCGGGTATCAGGGCGGCTAAACGTGCAATGCCAGTAATTCTCAAAGGCGGGATCCTTGCCAGGGCGCTCCTGCTGCCAGACAAAAACGACCCGGACAGTTATCTCAGGCAACGCGGCGTTGGGGAGTTCAAAGGGTTAATAGCGCAGTGCAGCTCATATGTGGAATTCATGCTCAAAAATGCCGGATATGGCGTTGAAAATCTCAGGGAAATCTACGATACCTTAACCGGTGTAGAGGATACTGTGCTAAGGGCTAAGCTGGTTGAGGAACTGTCGAACAAGGCGTCAATATCATGGGACGAACTAAGGGAAAAATTCAGGGGAAAAGGACATAAACCAACCCGTACAGTCAGAGCGCATGTGAAAAAAAGAAGGCCGGACGATGAGATGCTGCTGCGCATATACCTTGGCGTTCCAGAGATGGCAGGGATGTTTAGACCCCTGATGGAAATGGAATTGCTTGAAGACGAATTAATCAAAAGGATCTTCGGCGAACTTTTCAACGGTAATGTCAGCCCAACGATAGAGGGGCTGTCCAGCATCTGCACCGAAGAGGAGATCGCTTACGTTACCAGTTTATTGGTAAACCCGCTTGACCAGCTTGACGGCAGTGAAAGCATAGAGAAAAAAATCAGGGACTGTATAAAGGGCCTCAAGTTAAATTTGGTAAATAAGAAACTCAAGGAAATTGAGGTGAAAATAAAAACAGCCTCGCTTGCGAATAAACCTGAAGAGGTGACATTGCTTCAGCAGGAAAACATAAAATATCTCAACGAAAAGCGCAGCTTGTCCTGATGCCGTGGGGCAATATAATGCTGCGGCAATACTTATGCTTTAACTACTTTTAAGAAGGACTCAGAACTGCTGTTTTTGAGAGATTCTATGTAAGCCTCTATTGTTGCCTTATAGTTGTCAGGCATGTCGATGAATTTAACGCCGACATTGTATCCTTTATCGATTACGGTAACGTTTCTCATAATGAATCTTATGTCCGTAAGAAGAGGTACGCCTGAGACGATAAGGGACAGCTTGCAGGGTTTGTCTTCTCTGAGTTCATTGCGCAGGGCATCAAAGGGTATTTGAACCAGACATCCAGATATACTGACATTTAAGATGGCGACATGTATTGGGGAGGAACCCTCGGGAGTAAGCTCTGCGGAGCATGAGATGGGTACCCGTTCATGTCTCCTTTTGTCTCTGCCTTTTTTAGCGAAATCCCCGCAGCCCCAGATCTGTTCTTTGTTTATAGCAAAGTCAATTTGTTTCTGGGAAAGGGGACCAGCAACCTTGTATTGCCCTAATGAAGTGTTTCTGAGTTGAGGAGTGCAATGCAGCATTCCATCGGGTTTGACAATCGCCTGTACAACAGGCTGGTCAATTGCATACCCACGGTATGTGACGATGCCAACCTCGCCGTTTTGCAAACTGATGGCAGTGCCAGGGGGATAGATGCCAAGATGTTTTACAAATAACCCCGGATTGATATCGACTACCTTCTGCGAATCAGTAATGAAGATTTTCTTCATTGCCTCATTGGCCGGCATAGGCGCCCTGTACGTTCGAGAGGAAATCATGGCCGTATAAATGTCCGTGAGGGAAATAAGCTGGGCTTCGACGGATATGCTGCTGCCTTTCAGACCCTGAGGATAGCCGCTCCCATCATTCGTCTCATGGTGCTGTAACACGGCTGTCAACCATACCTTGTCCGTTACGCCAAGTCTTTGCAGCAATTTGAAATCAGCCATGGGATGTCCTAACAAGGTAATCCTCTGTTCTTTTGTCAGTGGGTCACTCTGCGACTGGAGTTTCTCCTGAAGCTCTATCACGGAGATATTCATCGCCAGGGCCGCCGCCAATACCGGTATTCTCTCTTCCCTGGAATAGTTCATGGACTTGGCGATAACCTCGCATATGACTGCAACATGAATCGGGTGCTTTATCGTATATCGCATGTCTTTATCGAGGAATGCAGCCCCAAGGGCGAGGTCCTCGTCTTCATAGCACAACTCCTGAATCATGCTGCAAATCTTCCTTACCTTTTGGGAGAAATTTTTTATTGAATCCGCAGCACTGTTAATTCCGCAAACAAAAAGGTTATCAGTGAATTGCTGGATAAGCCTGAACAAATCAAAGGGATTGCCCTGTTGAGATATAGAAATAAGATTTAATCTGTTTTGAGACTCCTCAGACCTTTCAGCTGCCTCTTCCCCAAGAAGCTGCCGGAGACGATTTAATTCCCGTTCGTCCTTGATAACATGCCCGGAACGCAGCAACAGCCTGCCCTTTTTATCCACAACATGACCCTGCAACGGGACACCTATGGCAATATCGCTCAATTTACATGTAACACCCATTTCCATGTGAAATTTTAACACAACACAGACAGCGATGTCAACAACAAAATCAACAAGTTGTGAGCTTTACTTCACCTACATTATTAATAATGCCGAGGGTGGTACTACCGATGGTTTACCCGGCAACTGCTTTAAAAAGCCCGATTAATAGGCGCGGAACTTCGTCGGTGCCGATGCCTTTAAGCATAACTTCAAAGCCGGACGGCAGGAAGCGCAGCTTGTGTTCATATTTCTTATGTTCTGTGACCATACGGGTGAGGATATCCGCCCCCTCTTCAAAAAACTGAACCTGTATCTTGCCCGTTAGGAGTTTTACGGAGGCTGCCCTGATTTTCTTGCAGAGTAACCTGACGCGCATCAGATTAAAGAGTGTCTCGGCCGCGGCGGGGAGTTTACCAAACCTGTCTATGATTTCGTCCTCGAGGTCAAAAATGTCCGCCTCCTCTTTAGCATGGGCAATGCGTCTGTAGAAATTTAACCGTACAGAGACATCCCCGACATACCCTTCCGGGATATGCGCCTCTATTTTCAGGTCTATCGACGGCTCTTGCTCTTTCTCTATGGGTATGCCCTTGAGCCTTGAAATTTCCTCTTCAAGCATCTCCATGTATGTGTCAAAGCCAAGGGCATGTATGTGCCCGGACTGCTCGGCGCCAAGCATGTTGCCCGCACCCCTGATTTCCATATCCTTCAGGGCAAGCCTGAGACCAGCGCCTAAGTAGCTTAACTCCTGGATGGCGGTCAGGCGCTTTTTGGAGTCCGCCGAAATAAGGTCCTCCCCTGGTATAAAAAAATACGCGTATGCCTTTAAGTTACTCCTTCCGACGCGCCCGCGAAGCTGGTACAAATCTGCAAGCCCCATTGTATCTGCCCTGTTTATGATGATAGTGTTTGCCGTCGGGATGTCTATACCTGAGCCGATTATAGAGGTCGATACGAGGACATCTATTTTCTTTTTAATGAAGCCCAGCATAATCTCCTCGAGATCGGCGTTATTCATCTGGCCGTGGCCCACGGCAACCTTTTTATCCCCGACTAAGCCTTTGACCATAGCCGCTATCTTGTCTATATCCTTTATCCTGTTGTGGACAAAAAACACCTGCCCTCCCCTCTGTAACTCCCTTTGAAGAGCCTCTTTGACGACTTGCCTGTCAAATACCGAAATGTTTGTGCGAACTGACTGTCTCAGCTCAGGGGCTGTTTCTATCGTGCTCATCTTCCAGATGCCGGACAACGACATCTGCAGTGTCCTTGGAATTGGCGTGGCACTGAGCGTGAGGCAGTGTACCCCCGTTTTCAGCTCCTTAATCCGCTCCTTTTGGGCAACGCCAAACCTGTGCTCCTCATCTATGACTAACAGGCCGAGGGCGGGTATGTCTAAATCTTTTCTCAACAGCGATTGGGTTCCAATGATTATGTCTATTTCACCCTTTGCCAGACGCTTCAGTGTCTCATCTGCCTTCGCTTTTACTTTGAACCGGCTTATGTAATCGACTTTTACCGGAAATGGGGAAAACCGCTCTTTGAAATTCAAATAGTGCTGTTCACATAGTATTGTCGTCGGCACAAGGACGGCTACCTGTCTGCCGTCAAATATGGCCTTAAAGGCCGCGCGCATGGCCACCTCAGTCTTGCCATATCCGACATCCCCGCAGAGGAGCCTGTCCATGGGCTTGTCTGATTCCATGTCCTTTTTAATTTCCATCGCCGCCGTGATTTGGTCGGCGGTTGCCTCGTATGGAAAGAAATCGTCGAATTCGGCGTGGAGCGGTCCGTCCGGGCTGAGTGCAAACCCACGGGAAACCTCACGCTCCGCATAATGGGCAATAAGTTTTTCCGCCAGAATCTCTATCCTTTTTTTGGCCCTGCACTTGGCTCGCTGCCATGTCTTCCCACCCAATTTATCCAGATGCGGGAGGACCCCTTCCTCCGCCCAATACTTCTTAATCAGATTGATGCTGCTTATGGGCACGTAGAGGCGGGCGTCATCGGCGTAGCGGATTATCAGCATATCATATACAAAGTCCTCCGCCGTTTGTTGGCGCAGCCCCTCGAATATACCTATGCCGTGGTCGAAGTGGACTATGTAGTCGCCGGGTTTCAGTTCCTCGAGTATCTTAAATATATTACTAATGCCGGGTTTCTTTCGGGTCATGTGGCGCTGAACCTCGCCGAAGATCTCAGTTTCGGTAAGGACAATAAGCCCGTCTATAAATAATCCTTCGTTTAGCGTGCCGGCTGTGATGGAAAGATTTCCTTCATAATTTGCCGCGTCTTCTCTTTTTATCACGGGCGCCGTTATGTCCGACTCAAGAAATATGTCCTTAAGCCTCTCGCCCTGCGCCTTTGTCGCCGAGACAATCATAACGCGGTTTCCCTTATTAAGCAAGGCGCTCACAGCCGGTGGAAACTCTGAAACCGACGCACGCTCCTCCGGCAATACACCCAGGCCGTTTAGCGGCAGAGAACCGGCATCCACTCCCGTGGGGTCAAATGTAGTATCGGAAAGGACTGTCACCGGAGTCGCACTCTGCAAACCCGCTAAGAACGCCCTCCCCTCCGGTGCCGAGGTGGCGAGAAAAAATATGCGCGATACGTCAAATAATTCGATGAGACTACTGTGTCCGCCTGTTGAATTGCCAGTAAATATAAGTGGAAATATAGGAATCTCATCGAGTGTCCTGGTAGTCCTTTGTGTCTCGACTGAGAACTCCCTTATGGAATCTACCTCATCGCCAAAGAACTCTATCCTGATGGGATTGTCCCTTGATACGGGATACAAATCCAATATATAGTTTCTCAAACTGCACTCGCCCTTGTCTATAACCAGGGCTGTGTGTTTATACCCGAAGGCGAGGAGTTTTTTAATTAATTCCTCTCTGGACTGCTCATCTCCCTTTTTGATTAAAATGGAGTTGAGCTGCCCCCCCTTGCCGCAATTTAACGGCGTTGTAAACGTCTTGATGGAGGCCATTGCCGTTGCGCCTTTGCCAACTGTGGCAAGTACTTCCACAAGCGCCCCCGTAGAGGAGGTATCTTCGGGCGCGGGAAGCCGGACAATCGGTTTAGCACCGGTTATTGCCGCAAAAAAGTCGTAACCTTCAGCGATTGAGTCAAAATCGTCGTCAGAGTTCGTTACAAGAAGAAAGTTCTCCCCGTACTGTGTTAACAGCAGCGGCAACAGGCCGCCCTTCAGATTGTATATCCGGGCAGGGATTGGGGGTGTCAGGCATGGACTAAAATGCTCTATAATTGTATTTAATATATTTTTCAGTTATATGCTTCCAGTATTTTGTCGATAATTCCTGTGGTTGACATTCCTTCGACATATGGCAGGCTATAGACCTCCGGTACGAGTGCCGACCCTACGATGTCTTCTTTCTTCCAGTCGCCTCCTTTTACAAGGACATCTGGCCGCAGCGCCGATATAGTCTCGAGGGGCGTGTCCTCATTAAATATCAAAACGTAATCCACCGCCTCGAGGGCCGACAAAACAAGTGCCCTCTCCGCCTGTGGGACAATCGGCCTGCGGGGCTTCAGCCTTCTGACGGAATCGTCTGAGTTCACGGCAACTATAAGTATATCGCCCAGCGCCCTTGCCTCTTGCAGGTACTTAATATGCCCGGCGTGGATTATGTCGAAGCACCCGTTGGTAAAGACTATTTTACTCCTATGACCTTTCCCCCCGGCGCGAATTTCTCCGACAATCCTGAGCAGCTCATAGAGAGAGAGAACCTTATCTTTCATACTCATCCATAATAGTTAACAGCCTGCCGGCATAACTTGTCACACCTTCGATGTAAAAACTGCCATAGATGAACTACTCGTGATGTTTGAACAGATGTTTAAGAAAAGTGATGTAGGTATTTCTTTAAAAACCGGGCCGGAGACAATACTCTTTGCAGATGGCTACCCAAATGAGTTTAAACAGGTGTTACTCAACATCCTGAATAACGCTAAAGACGCTATTATATCAAACATAGAGACCGATAGCAAAATACAGGGGCTGATAGAAATTAATATCTGTAATGATGAACAAAGGGATAAGATAATGATTTCAATCGGAGACAACGGCGGCGGTATTCCAGAACATCTAATCGCGAAAATCTTTGAACCCTACTATACAACAAAGGGGGAACATGGCACGGGAATTGGGCTATATATGTCCAAAACCATAATAGAAACAAACATGGGTGGCAGCCTGACTGTTAGAAATGTGGATGGAGGGGCTGAGTTCATGGTTTCATTGGGTGTAAGCAAGCCAGAGATAGTTTAAACCAAAAGGATTCATTTGTCTATTTTTGATATAAACTACTCACTTGCTGCAACTTAGAAAAAATGGCTGGTTATATATTTTCCGGCCATACGCCGTCTATTAAAATAATCCTTGACAGTTTTCTATATATATGATGTGATAAAAAGCATCGCCTCTGTAGGTGTGCTATAGGTGTAGAAGTAGGGGGCGACGATCGGAGATTAGTAGAGTTGGAACGTCTCACCGCGTAAGGGGCTGGCGTTTCTCATGTAACCAGCCCTTCGCATTCTCACTGCTTAACAAAGTCCATTAAATCATAATACAATAGCCTTGTTTCCTCGCCTCTGTCTTTTTGTGATATAAAAGTGAATCCATTCTTTTCATAGAATTTTAACCCCGCTGGTTTATTATAAGCGTCAACCGTGATAAATCGACAGCCTGTCTTATTGTTATAAGTAAACGAATCTTTTATATAATCAAACAACAACGTCCCATAGCCTTGTCTTTGATAATCTTTGTGGACACCTAATCGGCCTATCTTAACTGCGGGGAAAGTGGAGTAGCGTTTTTTATCAGGTAATCGCTTGCTTATTCTTCTTGTACGCTCAATCCTGTCATTCAGGACGCTGTAAAAGGCGATTGTCTCGTTATCACTTTCCAAGGCATAGGTAACGGCAAGCAAATATTTCATGTGAAGTTTTGACTGATTGATAAAGAAATCGTTTAAGTCGTCCTCACCGCAGTCAAAAGGCTTTAGGTTGCTCTTTAATTTAAGCCTTATAAACCTATTTGAACTTGGCAATGCTTTTTATCTTTTTAGCGTTTTCTTTTATTCGCGCTCTTTCCTCGTCCGATATTTTATGTAAACCGGCTTCGGATTCCTCCGCTCGCTTCCAGAACCTTTCAGCGTCTTTCCCTTTCAATATAGGCGTATCTTTGATTGGTAATGCCATAAAAGCCTCCTTTTTATTGCTTTACTTGTCCTTCTTTAGATATGTTGCAATAAGTCAGGCACTAAAAGCAAGTAAATTCGGTGTCAGCCCGTTGACATGTGACATGGCGGTGCGATGAAACAAGGGCGGCAATCCGGGACATTACGCAACGCAAGGGAATGGAATTGCAGTTGAAAAAATTAAATGCAAATCTTCAAGCAATGGTAATAGAAGAGACAGAAAAGAGACGAACTCATGAGCAGATACTTATCCAGCAATCCAAGATGGCAGCGATGGGCGAGATGATTGGATTAATTGCCCACCAGTGGAGACAGCCTTTAAATATTATAGGCATAACCGTGCAGGACATAAAAGAGGCTTATCAATACGGAGAACTCAACGAGAAGTACATAAACATGATCGTTGAAACAGCAAAGAGCCAGGTATTTTTTATGTCAAAGACAATAGATGATTTCAGGAACTTCTTCAATCCGTCAAAGGAGAAAGTATGCTTCGATGTAAAAACTGCCATAGATGAACTACTAGCAATGTACCCAGAACATCCTCCTTTGTCGGTGCATTGGAGCTGCCGTACTGAAGCGGACATTCCTCTATGAACGCATCATACAACCCGCTTACCTTTATAAAATTTATGAAAAATGGTAGCTGCCCTAATGGCTTTACCGCCGCTTCAGGATTCCATTCTACGTGTACTTTCCCTCCATATGTGTCTACACTTACTTCATAGTTTTTCTTCAATTCTCCTTTATTTTGACCTTCTCCCATTGGGTGTGTTCTCCTTCTTCTCTTTTTTGACATATTAATAAGTGCATAGGTAAGTGGACATTTAATTAGGGGAAATGATACAATAAAGAATGAGAGAATTAGATGGCAGGAAATTAGATCATAAGACATTAGAAGAGATAAGAATAAGAGCAGTCAAGCGGGTAGAGGCAGGAGAAAGTCCAGAGGTAGTGATAAAGGCAATAGGATTTACGCGAGGTATTATATATAGTTGGCTATCTAAATATCGGGAAGGAGGAGTAGAAGCATTAAAGGCAAAGCGGCTTTTTGGCAGAGTACCGAAATTAACTGGCTGGCAATTAAAGTGGATATATGAAACAATTATAGATAAGAATCCGATGCAGTTAAAATTTCAATTTGCATTATGGACAAGGTGGATGATAAAGGAACTGATAAAAGATAAGTTTAAGGTAAATCTCAGTGAAGTGTCGGTAGGAAGGCTGCTAAGGAACCTTGGTTTAAGTCCACAGCGTCCATTGAGGCGTGCGTATCAGCAGGATAAGGAAAAAGTAAAGAAATGGCTTGAAGAGGATTATCCTGAGATAAAGAGACTGGCAAAAGCAGCGGAAGCAGAGATATACTTTGGGGATGAGGCACATGTTCGTTCAGATTACCATTCAGGCACGACATGGGCGCCTGTTGGAGATACACCTGTGATAGAAACAACCGGAGCCAGATACAGCATCAATATGTTATCTGCTATAAGTTCCAGGGGTAGTATGCGTTTCATGGTGACAAAAGACAAGGTGAACAGCGATACATTCATTAAATTTTTAAAGCGGCTTATTCATAACGCGGAGAGAACAATATTTTTGATAGTTGATGGGCACCCGGTACATCGCTCAATTAAAGTAAGCAAGTATGTGGAATCGACATCAGGGAAACTTCAGTTGTTTTATCTTCCGCCTTATTCACCTGAGTTTAATCCAGATGAGTTGGTTTGGAATGATGTAAAGCATCATGGAATAGGAAAACAAAGAATAACAAGCTCAGATGACTTTAAGAATAAAGTCTCGTATTTCCTACGTTCTTTACAGAAATTACCAGACATAATTCGCAGCTTTTTTATGCATAAAAAAT
>JADFYO010000041.1:28327-29635 GCA_015233015.1 Nitrospirota bacterium
GACTATGAAAAATATAAGGACTTACTTAAAAAGCACAGATTTTTGTCTTAAAAACTGGCTCCGCTATGGTACAATAATAGGGAATTATAATTGTCGTTGACGGGAAAAATAATTGTCGTTGAACAACTCATTTTCCTCCAAACGGTGTTTGTTGTCGATGCCGTGTCCGCGCACTTGATAAAAACGATATGAAAGAAAAGGGATTAAAGATTGAGCGGTCAGACTCTCCACTCAGGCAAATCCAGCCAGATAAGGGCTTTGACCACAATCCGGCAAAGACAGAGATTTTATATATTTAATCCATTTAGGGTATGAATTAAGCGACAAGACACATATAACGTAGTATTAACCGTTAATTAAGGCTATGCTTTTTGTCCTTTGGGTAGTATCGTCGATGGAATTTTCTTATAGAAGTCTGTGTAAGCATAGAGGCATGAAGGATAAAACGGCGCGGGACGCCACGTTCTATAAGGTCTGCGATCATTTTATCTCGTTGGTCTTTATTTGGATTGGCTTTCCTTATAGTATAGGCTTCAAGCTCTGAAATACCGGTTACAAGGTTCCCTGGTGAAATACCGTAATGAGTTTTAAGGATTTCTTTGAGGCCTTCGCTGCCGTAGAGTTCCTTTAGCATGACAAGCTGAAGGCCGTTAGGAAGGATAGGGCTATCGGGAGCGTCAGAGCTGACTTTTTGAGTGCTGATGCGTTCAAGGGCAGTAAAGGCTCTGATAATTTGAATAGAGCGCTCAACGGCAATAGCTGAATTCAAGATAGTGGCAAGCATATTACAACCCTCGCGAGTGAATCCATAGGGGAGATAACGGCGACCTCCACGGTTATGTTTGAGGTCGCAGGTAGCGACCTCAAAGACAACCCCTGTCTTTTCAAGTTTCTTACATTCGGGGTCAGTCAACTGAAAATAGAAATCAGAAGGGAATCGTTCAGGGTTCCTTTTTACGGCTTCATTTACTCGTTTCGTTTCAATTTCATAAAGCTCGGCAACGTCAGTATCGAGCATAAAGAATGGACGATTGGGCAAAGTCATTATTTTATCACTAATAATATTAAGCGCATCCATCTAATACCTCCGAAGGCAAATTGTATTTTCAAGGAAAGTTTATAGCATTTTATAAGTATTTAGCAAGCAGCATTTAAGACAGGCATCGCTCCCCTGTCATTCCCCATAATGATACTTATATTTCCCGACTGGCAGACCCTGTTAGAAAGAATTATAGATCCCATGGCCTTTTTATAACTACCTACGTTTCGCCAATTCCATAAGCTTACCTCAAAAGATATACTAAACGG
>JADFYO010000042.1 GCA_015233015.1 Nitrospirota bacterium
GACATCGACCCGGGTTTACTGTTCTACCTTATGAAGGTAGGTTACATGCCTGAGGAGCTTAACAGGATCCTGAACAGCGAAAGCGGCATGAAGGGCCTGTCCGGCGTAAGCGCCTACATGGCAGATAAAGGGTGTGGGCGACTTCGATGGCGACGGTAAGAGCGATATACTTTGGCAGAACTCTTCTACCGGCGCCGTTGCCATATGGCTTATGGACAATGCCACGATTAAGAGTTACGGCAGTGCCGCATCATCGATGGACGCTGCATGGCAGATAAAGGGTGTGGGAGACTTTAATGGCGATGGAAAGAGCGATATACTTTGGCAGAACTCTTCTACCGGCGCCGTTGTAGAGTGGCTAATGAATGGCACCTCGCTTAAGGGAGCTAGTCTTGTTTCTTCAACGGTGGACTCTGCCTGGCAGATAAAATAATCGGGAGATCTCTGATAAATACTGTGGTGGTATTATAGTAAGCCGGTTGTTTATTTACAAATCAATTCATTAAGGAGAACAGAGATGAAATGGTTTATAGGGAAGATTATCTTGGTATCACTATTTGTAGTCCTTCTGTTACATAGCAATACCGCTGCTGAAACGGTTGTCCCGGAAAGGGCAACGACACCATACACTTTCTGGGGTGGGATGAACATTCACAGTATGAATCCGATTATCGTCCCGCTGCAACTTACGACCTATTTGCAAAACAACAAAGTCAAAGGTTTATACCATGATAATGCAACTTTTAGCCAAGCGAAACAATCCTATGAATCTGCTGTAAATGAAATGTTCACCCTGGCCGCTACCACTGGAATCTCCGTGAGCCGTTCCGTAAGCGGGCCATTTGCCTGGAACATTATCGAACCGGAAAAAGGCATATACCATTTCGAGTTTCCCGATCTCGCCGTTAAGGCAGCACAGGCAAACGGTATCGCTCTCGTGGCAACGCTTTACCCTTTTGCAACATGGGACCATCCGAATTCAACGCCGGCGACCAACGCACCTCTGGATTTTATATGGTGGGATTACATTACGGAATATCCTAACGACCTGAGCGAGTACAAGAATTTCGTTAAAGCGGTTGTTGACCGGTACAACGGAGACGGAGTAAACGATATGCCGGGGCTTACCCAGCCGGTTATGATCTATGAGATTGGCAACGAGCCTGAGAGCTCGGCTTTCAATAGCGCTTTTAGTGACGGCTCAAAGTATTATGCAATACTCAAGGCAACCTATGACGCCGTAAAAGAGGTCTGTCCCAACTGTAAGGTAGTCAATGGCGGTGCGCTTGAGATTACGGCATCAGCCACTAATAAAACCTTCTGGCAGACTTTCTCTTCTCTGGGCGGCCTGAATTATTTGAATTATCTTAACTGGCACTATAATATGGACAGACAACAAGGAGGTACTTCACAAGATTACGTCTCTTACGACGATACGATAACATTTTGGAAAAGCATTGAGTCCCAGGCTGGGAAAACCCTGCCTATGCTTGTTACGGAAATCGGCACATATACAGGTACACCTCAGGGTATGCCAACTCAATCGGAAGAATATCAGGCCGCCTATTATGTAAAGAGATTCACCGTGGGCATTGCCAACGGGGTAACCACATTGTATGCCGACTTGGCCGAGGGCTGGAACAATGCGGACGGCTCTGCATCGGTTATCGGCTCGTCTTCCATGTTCAACGCCAGCGATAAGACAAAAAAACACCTTTTCGTAGACTCGCTGCAAAAAATGGGCAGCCTGATAAACGGTTATATAAGTGTAAGCGCCATATCCACCAGCCAATATCTGTTTACCACTGCTGCCGGCAAAAGGGTGCTCATAGCCTGGGGCAGCGGTGGCATCGATGCCTTTAAGGGCAGCGTAAAAGTGGTGGACATTCACGGTAACGAAACGAGCACCGACGCATCGGGTGTAAGTTTGAGCGACAACCCTGTTTTCATCGTAGAAGGAAGTGGTACTAATCCGCATCCCGTCAGAGACTTTAACGGCGATGGTAAGAGCGATATCCTTTGGCAGAATTCTCCTACGGGTGCCGTTGCCATATGGCTTATGGACAATGCTACTATTAAGAGCTATGGAGCCGCCGCCTCATCCCTTGACGCTGCATGGAAGTTAAAGGGTGTCGGAGACTTTAACGGCGATGGTAAGAGCGATATCCTATGGCAGAATTCTTCTACCGGCGCCGTCGCCATATGGCTTATGGACAATGCCACTATTAAGAGTTACGGCAGTGCCGCATCATCTATAGACTCCACATGGCAGATTAAGGGCGTAGGAGACTTTAACGGCGATGGTAAGAGCGATGTCCTATGGCAGAACTCTTCTACGGGTGCCGTTGCCTTATGGTTTATGGACAATGCCACGATTAAGAGTTACGGCAGTGCTGCCTCATCGATGGACGCTGCATGGCAGATTAAGGCTGTGGGAGATTTCGATGGCGATGGGAAGAGCGATATACTATGGCAGAACGCTTCTACCGGTGCCGTTGCCATATGGCTTATGGACAATGCTACGATTAAGAGTTACGGCAGTGCCGCCTCATCGATGGACCTTGCATGGCAGATAAAGGGTGTGGGAGACTTCGATGGCGATGGAAAGAGCGACATTCTATGGCAGAATTCTTCTACGGGCGCCGTTGCCATATGGCTTATGGACAATGCCACGATTAAGAGTTACGGCAGTGCTGCCTCATCGATGGACGCTGCATGGCAGATTAAGGCTGTGGGAGATTTCGATGGCGATGGGAAGAGCGATATACTATGGCAGAACGCTTCTACCGGTGCCGTTGTAGAGTGGCTTATGAACGGCACCTCGCTTAAGGGCGCTAGTATTGTCTCTTCAACGGTTGACGCTGCCTGGCAGATAAAATAAGCGGGAGATTTCTGTCGATATAGTAGAATATTCTGAAATATATATAGTAAAATCGAGAGCGTAGCAGGGTATTTATAAATGGAGGCCTCGTGGACACAGCTCATTATATAAACAAGACGTATGATAAGGCGTATGATATGGTTATCCTCTTCGCGCCTAAGGTCTTGCTTGCAGCCGCTGTCCTGATTGCCGGACTGTTGTTTATCAGGCTCATACATAAGGCGCTGATGAAGGCAATGAGTTTGGGCAGATTGGAGCCGTCTCTGCGGTCATTTCTGGGAAGCATAGCAAATATTATACTGAAACTATTGCTGTTTATCAGCGTTGCTTCGATGGTTGGGATAGCGACTACATCTTTTGTAGCTATTTTAGGTGCCGCAGGGCTGGCTGTAGGGCTGGCATTGCAGAATAATCTGGCTAATTTTGCGGGTGGCGTTCTTATTTTAATGCTTAAGCCTTTTAAGGTGGGGAATATAATTTCGGCTCAGAGTTTTACTGGAAAAGTCAGCGAAATCGGGATATTTCACACCATTATAAAAATGCCGGACAATAAAATCGTCATTATTCCAAACGGCCCGCTCTCAGGCGGAAGCATTACAAACTTTTCTACCGAACCGCTGCGAAGGCTTGACCTGACGTTTGGCATTGCCACCGTCGGCGCTATTAATGATGTTAAAACAATCTTTCTCTCGATATTTAGTGAAGACAGCCGCATTCTGCAATCTCCTGCCCCGGCGCTCAAGTTAATTGAAATATCTGAAGCGGCAATAAAAATGTCTGTCAATCTGTGGTGTGATGCGGAGGATTACCCGGCATTAAGCGACGAAATGCCGGAGACAGTCAGAAATGTATTTAACGCCAGAGATATTAAAATAACATATCCTTAGATTGAAGGATGAGAGTTGCTTTTTGACAAAAACTTGAGCAGTATTTCTGAATATTATAGTGCCATTTTAAAATCGGTATCTGTAATTCCCGCATCTTTTATGATTGCCTTAAGTGTGTATGGGTTCAGACGCTTATGGTTGGGGATTACAATACGATAAGTTCCATTAGACATTCCTATATGCTTGCCTTTGCTGATTACATCGAACCCTAATTTCCCGAATGCTTTAACTGCACGCTCAGCCGATATGTCAGTGAAAGGCATCTACAAAAGGGACATCCACTTTATAAACTATATTGCCCTCTAACTCCGCTTCTATCATTTCAAGATACGTCACAATTGCATTCTTTATATTTTCCTGCGCCTCTTCAAGCGTATCCCCCTGGCTATGGCATCCCCTTAACAAAGGACAATGCGCATCATAACCATATTCCGATTTATTTATTATGACAGGGAACTCCATCTCTTTAATTATATCAGGACGAATCAAAAAAATCAATAAATGGTTTGCTAAACGCCCGCGGCGGGGGATTTCGGCAGGGTTACGTCAAATATGACGCCGTTTTCGACGTTTCTTGCGGTTACCGTTCCTCCCAGTTTGGTAACATGCGCCTTTATCTGAAACAGCCCGACGCCGCTGCCCCCGGCCTTTGTAGAATAAAACGGCTCGAATATCTTTCCCATATCTGAGATAGGGCTGCCCGTGTCATGTGCAGAGACCCTTATCCTGTCACCCTCGTCAATTATCTCTATCGATAATTCCAATTCCTCTTCAAGATATTTATCGTACATGTTCTTTACTAAATTGTCGAAGATCAAAAAAATCGTCCCCTCGTTAGCGTAAACCGACCCCTCCCCCTTGATTTCACAATCTAAATGGTACAGGCTTACCAGCTGCTCGAGCACTGCCTCAATCTTAATTGTCATCATATTGACGGGCTTATCCGAGGGCCTCAGCTCCAGCGTGTTTATTATCTTATTCGCCTTTAACATCAGCGGGGCATAGGAATCCTTTAAATACCTCACATATCGCAGTTCATCGGACTCATCCTTCAGGTTTTGGAGATTATAATAAGAGGTCTGGATAAACTGGGCGATGTTCTTTATATCATGCTGCACGAAGACCTGAACCTTTAAAACGTTTGTCATGCTATCGTTGAGCGTCCTGATTTTCATTAGCGCGTCCTGCTTGATAATTAAAAAAATATGCTCCAGCACTAACGCATAGAGTGTCTTTAAGGCGCCTCTGCAAAAAAACGGGACTATAGTAAAAGACACGCTTAAGTCCCCATTGTCATAGAATTTACCGATAAAGGCATCGTCGCGCAACAGCTCCTTCTTAAATTTTGTATCCCCGTGCGATATGCTGAAGGCAAAGTCCTTGACCCATATTTTTTTCAGATACGAGGGGATTTCAGACAGGAACACTTGGGCGTCGAACTGCACCCGCTCATTTAACGCGGACAAACCAAGCATGACATTAGCAAACCTGCTTGTTATGAGCGCTTTCAAATAATAGAAGACACCTGCCGCGACCATCCCCACCGCAGCTGCCAAACACGTAAGTAAGGCAGCCGGGTTTTCATTAAACGGCATTTCTCATTATCTTCCAGCCGAATTTCTTTATGAAATAGTAGAGGTTTTCCCTTCTTATGCCAATTATCCGGGCAGACTTGTAGATATTGAAATTGTTTTCAAGCAGTACCTTGCGAATTAATTTCCTCTCGGCCTCCTCTCTGATTGACTGCAAACCATCGCCAAGTTTTGCGCTGACGTATATTTGTTTTACACCATCTTCGCCGATTTGCCGCTCGGAGTTCCTGAAAAGAATTGCCCTTTCGATAGCATAAAGGACTTTTTCCATATTAACGGGCTTTGCTATATAGTCAAAAACCCCGCGCCTTATCGAAGCCGCCGTCACCTCTTCGCTGTCCTGTCCGGTGAGGACAAGGATTTTAGTCTCAGAGTTATCCATGATATAGTCGATAATTTTCAGCCCCTCGGCGGGTGTGTTGCTTGCCGGAGGAAGCCCAAGGTCTAAGATTGCTACAGCTATGTCCGAGTTTTTGAGCGCTCGAACCGCCTCTCTCCGATTTTGCGCCTCGTAAACGGTATAATATCTTTCGACAGCAAAGCAAACCTGCTTTCGCAGCGCGATGTCGTCTTCTACAACAAGTACATTGTGCCTACCTTCTTTGTCTGCTGTTTTAATATCTGTCATATTCCCTCACCATCCTTAAAGCACTGCTGCCTGTCTCCCAAGGGCAAGCCCCATTCCTGTATAATTATACCACATTTGAAAAAATAATTTACATATTTCTTTAAGGCTGTGCACTTGAGGTTATTTTTTTTTCGTGTCCAGTTGTCTCTTACGCTCGAACAATAATATACCTGCGGCAACTGAGACGTTCAGCGATTTGATTTTCCCAAACAGCGGGATTTTGACGGCTATATCGCAAAGTTCACCCACAGTCCTTCTCATGCCCCGCCCCTCGGAGCCAAGCACGAAGGCCGTAGCGCCGGTGAAATCAGTCTCCCAAAGGGCCACACCCGTATCTGAGTCCGCGCCGCAAATCAGGACGTCTTGTTCTTTCAGAGACCTGATTGCATTTTTTATATTGGACACGACACAAAGCGGCACATATCCGGCAGCCCCGCATGAGGTCTTCTCCACTACGCTGGTTATCCCCGCGTTACGCCGCGACTGAAATATTACCCCATCGACGCCGGCGCACTCTGCGGTCCTTAGTATGGCGCCAAAATTCCCCGGGTCCTCTATCTCATCCAGGATAACAAACAACGGTTCAGGAGGAGCAGTATCGAGAAGCTCACTGAGAGACATCAGATTCCTCCTCTCTATCAACGCGCACACGCCCTGATGTGAGACATTTCCAAATCTGTCGAAATAGTTTTTGCCGACGATATTTACGGGAACAGATTTTAATGCGGCGGAAGCAGAGAGTTTTTCGAGGTTTTTACATGTTTTCGCAACACACACAAGAGACACACTGCTCTGTTCTGAGAGCAATGCCTCTATAACCGGATTAATCCCATATATCCAGCTGCCGCTTTTGACGGTTCTTTTGGAATCCTGCAAGTCAGAACTCAGGGAATATCTTCAACGCTAAAGACCTCTTATCCTGAAGCTCACACGAGGCCGACAGTATCCCGCCATCTACGTATTTCAGCTTAAACCGGCCATAGCCATGATACACAAGGCTTTTGGCGTCAGCCGGGCAGCCGTGTTCGCAGCCCGCAACACCCTTTATCATCCTGCCAAGCAGCCCCTTGATATCAAGGTCAGATAACTCTGCGCCCATGCCGCTGCCAAATGCGGCAATATCGTTGGCCACCTGAGGCAAATCGGCCTTATATGGATTATCTATATCTATCGAGAGGGATTTGCCGTCAATGCTCACGTCTATCTCCATATGATTTACCTCCTGCTATTTCACAAACATGTTTTAATAGTAATGGATTCACAGCACACCGGTCAAGATAATAAAAATAGATTATATGGCTGATAGCGGCTCTGGTCATGAAACAATGAGTTTGAGCTGGTTCTCAGACGCAGAGACATAAGTTTAACTCCAGCGTTGATTAAAATTACGCGTAATCATTATAAGACCAGGGCATTGTCTTAGAAGAGCCTGCCGTTGCATCTGCGAATATTAAAATTCTTATTTGTAAAATGATATGTTTTATCGCCAGCATAGGTATCATTGTCAGTGTCATCCTTTGGGGCTTCATCTGTTTCTAATTGTAACGTTAACTTGACATCGTTTAATTTAACCCCTGATTTTTTCTTTATTATTACGAAGTCATCATAGAAAAAGTTTAAATATATAGCACCGGCACCCACGAGAGCGCCACCGCCAAAGCCCCCGTTGCCGTAGATGTCTTTCCACACGACCATTACCCATCCGAGGGGTTTGTGAAGTACATTGTGAAATTCGGCATTCGTTACCTCAAAATCAGCGCTCATTATACCGTAATAAATTTTGCTGCTAATCTTAAAATCTTTTTTTAACGACACGCAGTACAGGTCGTCTCCTTCCACAGTGGAGAAGGGCAACAGTACTAGTATCAGTATTATTAGTGTTTTTTTGGCTTTTCCGGTAAGCATTTATCTATCCTTTGTACAGTAAACTCATCATCATCAGTATCGAAATATTTTAAGCTGGTGCTTTCTTTTATCGTCATATTTAATATTGCCAACCGCATGTGTATATTATCCTTTTCGGATTTGTTTTTAGGCTGCCTAAGAATAAGAAAATTTTCTAAATCTTTATATTCGATTGCATGGTTATCTGACTTTGCCACGGCGGACATAATCGCATAATTCCTATCATGACCGTCATTATTTCTTATATCATATACCCATGACAGGGGCAAATTGGGAAGGTCATAAATATACGCATGGTAAACCACCATCCTCATTCCCCGAACTCTTTCTGTTTTATAATTCTCTCTATCTCTTATTGAAACATAATAATACGTATATTCACACTTGGCCGCAACACCGGCACTGGTAGCGTCGAAGACGATGAAAATGACCATCGCCGAGAGCGTCAGAAAAATCGCCAGTTTACTTCTAATATTCAGTGTCATACAGTTACCGTTCACTCAAGCAATCATTGTAGCTTAGGGTCAATACCGTTTAAGGCATTTGTGAATTCTTTTGA
This sequence comes from Nitrospirota bacterium, assembly GCA_015233015.1. Classification (GTDB taxonomy): domain Bacteria; phylum Nitrospirota; class Thermodesulfovibrionia; order Thermodesulfovibrionales; family Magnetobacteriaceae; genus Magnetominusculus. The sequence continues at coordinate 8,453 of JADFYO010000042.1, forward strand.
TTTTAAAGTCTTTAGTCTCCAACTCTAATATTTTAGCGGTTCCATCGGGTTTGTTACAAAACAGTATCATACTAAAATCTGGTTTTAATCCCGGATTATAGTCTTTCCCAATATTATAGATGAAAAAATCCTTAAAATATCCAATATCGACAGATGACTTGTCTGTGTCAGCCATGCTAGTTAATATATCATAGCCGTGTTCATCAGGGAAGTCATAGAGCCAGCCTTTGGGCATCTTGGGTATGCCATAGATATAGGAATCTAGGCCGGGATAAAAAAAGAATGCCCTGACCGTATATTTCTTCTTAAGATATGAGTCGTTCAATGAGATAACATAATACTTATCCTTACATTTTGCCGCAAGCACAGCATCAGGTGAGAACACCACCGCCGAGACAACTAACACCACCGCTAATCTCAGACACAATAACATATGTTTAATTCCTGCGTCGTCTTAAAATAAGCATTCACCTTATGTTAAACGTACGTATATGCAGTTGTCAAGCTATTTTTTTCCATAAAAAAATAATGAGAGAAGCATGAATATACTCCTCTCATTATTGCAGATAAAGCACTATGGAAACGACCTGTCAGCGTTTAGGATTTAGGTGATATCTTATCTACTCTTTTCCTAAGTGCATCTTGGTCGGTCTCCCTCATCTGTTGATCATATTGAGTCTGTCCTTGAGATTTAGACAAAAACTCAATCTTTACTCTTAAAACACCCTTGCCATCATCATGTGTAATTTTAGAATATGCCGCAACTGAGAGGTCGAGGGCTTTTGTTGGATCCAGCATTTTTAGAGGTTTCTTTTGTCCTTTAACTTTGATTGGCGTACGTGGCCCACAATCATTGATTTTGATTATGACGCTCTTACCATTCACAGTGTTAGTGACCTTGGCATATTCATATTTCCCACCATGAAGTTTTCCAGCATCAATGGGCTGCATTGCTCCGGTAAATGAATACTTATCGTATTTGTCACCGTTCGATGTGATACTATTGTGTAAATTATAAAAAGTAGCATTTGTCTCCATGGTATTGCCGCTGTATTTTGTGTACTTGTCGTCCGTAAACTTATCTTTATACTTATCATAATTTACGGCTCTTTTCTTGATATCTTCCCTCCACTTATCATGTTCGGCTTTCACCTGTTCTCTCGTCTTCCCGGATGGTATATTAAGAGGTTTATTATCACTGATCTCTTGCATCCCCGACTTGCCGCCAGACAGATTCAGCGCGAAATCTGTAGCGCCCGGTACCGGTGCGCCTGCGTAGCCGCCTATCAGTGTGTCAACCTCGTCTGAACCGGTTTTTGATCTTATGCCATTCCAATAGCTGGCGTCCCTGTCTAACAAATCAATCGCCCTGCCGTAACGGCCTGATGAGCGGCTGCCCTTTGTCAACTCGTATAGTGCCTCCGGGTAGCTCATCTTCCCGCTGTTGACCGCACGCGCTAATTCCTCTGCCTTGTCCTTTGCCGGGCTATCCTGACGTTGCAGCGTTCCTGATGCTGCCGCGGCTTCAACCCTGCGCTCAATTGCACCTTTGTCCTTATCCACTTTTTGCAGCAGCTTCTCTGATGTTTCACCCTTGCTGTTCGTACATCCCGGCTTTCTCCCCAGAAACTTCCCCGTCTTAGGGTCTTTAATGTAACAAGTGTCTTCCATAAACATCCTCCTCATTAAAGTAATTGGATTATACAACAAGAATCCCGCTATGAATATAGCAGCTCACATACTATAATAACACAATACATATTATTAGTCAACATATAATTTTATTAATTATTATATAATAATTATTAATGAATTATTAATGTGGCTGCCCTGATTGGCGGGTATATTAATTTCCGGCTTTCGTTGTATAATATGCGACTAGCATATGTAGAGCAGACGGTTAAGTAGGCCGGCTGTTGAGGAGTGTGACTTGTATGCGGAACAAAAAGGTACTCGTCATAGACGATGAATTTATAGTGAGGGTCAGTTGTCAGAGGGTGTTGGAGACAGACGGCTACACGGTTGTTTTGTCGTCCAACGCCATAGATGGCCTTAAACTTATAGAGGACGAGGGATTTGACCTTGTGATAACCGACCTGATAATGCCGGGGATGGACGGGTTTGAACTTCTGAAACTGGTCAGAGACAGATGGCCTTCGCTTAAGGTAGTGGTGATGACTGGTTATGGCACAACCGAGGCGGCTGACAAGTCTTTGGAGCTTGGGGCTGACGGCTTTATAAAGAAACCATTTCTGCCTGAGGAGCTTCTCTCGATTGCCGGTAAGGCCGGAAATGATTATGACTATTACGGCGAATTATAGCAGCAGCACGCGCGCCAGAAATGCCAGTGGGAAAAAAGTAAGATTGGAGGCAAGGTACTATGGAAGGAAACATACTAATAGTCGATGACAATGACATAGTGGTCAAAAGCTGTGAAAGCATTCTCACCCCCGAAGGCTTTACGATTACCGGCACAACCGACTCCAGCGAGGCCATTGAGCTTATTCGCGCCAACGACTACGATATTGTCATAACGGATATTCATATGCCCGGCATTGACGGCTTTGAGCTGATAAGACAGGTAAACGCCCTAAGGCCGTCGATTGGTATTGTGGTCATCACGGGGTTTGCCTCTCAGCAAAATATCAGAGACATCCTTCAGTTAGGAATAATAGATTATATGTCAAAACCTTTTTCCCCTCACTCACTGCTCGAGACGATAGTGAAGGCCATGTACCTGATAAAGAAAATAAAGGCCATTGCTACACCAAACACCGAACCAGAGGCTATAAATAAGACTGACGCGCTCAACAGCATTATAAACGAATACAAGGCAACACCCGGGGCGCTTTTGAGGGTTTTGGAGTCTGCCCAGGACCTGATTGGGTATCTGCCGCCTTCCGTGCAGAGGTTTATCGCCAGCGGACTGAGAATTCCCGTAAGCGAGGTATATTCGGTAGTGTCGTTTTATCCCTATTTCACTATGAAGGCACGCGGCAAGCACCACATCAGGGTCTGCGTGGGCAATGCCTGCAAGGCGAAAAAATCAGGCCAGATTTTGACCAGATTAAAAAGAAATCTGAGTTTCAACGAAGACAACATAACAGCCGACGGCAAGTTCTCCTACGAAACCGTACGCTGCCTCGGCGCTTGTGGTTTCGCCCCGATAGTGGAGATTGACTACGACACCCACGGCGCTATTGACCCTGATAAGACATTGGATATATTAAAAGATTATCACTGAGGAGGCCCGTATGCCTGCGATTAAAGTTAAATTCACCAGCAATAATTTAGAAAGATTAACCATCGAAGATTTACAGGTTATCAGAGACAAGTACAAAGACCCGAGGAGCATTGGCACAAGGGCGTCGATACTTGTCTGTGGCGGAGCGGCCTGCAAGGCGCGGGGAAGCGTAAAGATTCAGGAGGCACTATCAGGCGAACTGAAGAAAAAAGGCATAGACAGCGAGGTCTCGGTCTATGAAACCGGCTGCAACGGCTTTTGCAACCAATCCCCTGTGATGAATGTCTATCCCGATATGACACTATATCAGGCATTCAAGCCCGAAGACGTCCCTTATATTGTTGACGAACACTTCACAAAGGGCCAGCCGGCAGAGAAATTTGTATATAAAGACCTGAAAGATAAAAAGTCTATTGCCAACCGGCACGAAATCCCGTTCTTCAGTTTACAGGAAAGACGCGTACTCTACAAAAGCGGCCTCATCGACCCGGACGACATAGAGGCATACATATTTCACGGCGGCTATATGGGCATGGTAAAGGCGGTTACACAGATGAAACCTCAGGATATAATCAGGGAGATAAAGGACTCCGGCCTGAGGGGAAGAGGAGGCGGCGGGTTTCCAACCGGATTGAAATGGGAAATCTGTATGCACCAGGCTGACGATACAAAATACGTTATCTGTAACGCAGGCCCAATCTCCAGAAGTATAATAGAAAACGACCCCCATTCGATAATCGAGGGCATGATAATAGCGGGGCGGGCAGCGGGTGCTTCAAAGGGGTTCGTTTATGTAAGAGAACCTGACAACCTCTTCATTCTTCGACGCCTGCACACGGCAATCGAGAGGGCGCGCGTATGCGGTTTTCTTGGAGACGATATTTTAGGCAGCGGTTTTAACTTCACAATAGATGTGTCCTTCGGGGCAGGGACGTTTATCTGCGGCGAGGAGACAGCCCTTATTCGCTCTATGGAGGGGAAACGCGGTTTTCCCACGCCAAAACCTCCATATCCCGCCCAGAGCGGCCTGTGGGGAAAACCGACGATAGTTGACAACGCGGAGACCTTCGCCAATGTGCCGCTGATAATCTCAAACGGCCAGGCATGGTTCCGGTCAGTTGGGACGCAGTCCTCTCCGGGGACAAAGATATTTACACTGGGCGGAGCGGTTAACATAAACGGCCTGATAGAAATCCCCATGGGGATGACATTCAGGACAATAGTAGATGAAATTGGCGGTGGACTTAAAAAGAAAAGCAAGTTCAAGGCTGTTCACATCGGAGGCCCTACGGGTGGCGTTATCCCCGAGGCCCTCCTCGATACGCCTTCCACATATGAAGACATTACGGCGGCCGGGGTTATCGTAGGCTCCGGCAATCTCATCGTAATGGACAACAACACATGTATGGTCAACGAGGCCTTGAGCGCTATGGAATTTGGCCACGGCGAGTCGTGTGGGAAATGTGTCCCCTGCCGCATAGGGACAAAGGTTATGCACGACAAGCTGATTGATATAACCGAGGGGCGCGGAAAGATGGAAGACCTTGACACCCTTGCCAGCCTGGCCTATGAGGTAAAGCGGACTTCCCTTTGCGGACTTGGACAGACCGCTCCCGTTATGGTGCTGACCGCCCTTAAGTATTTCAGGGAGGAGTTTGAGGAGCATATAAAAGACGGCTGGTGCCGGGCCGGCAAGTGCAGGACGCTGACAACCTTTGTGATAGAACAGAAGACCTGCTCGGGATGCGGCTCATGCGCGAGGAAGTGTCCGCAAGGGGCTATAAGCGGCGAAAAGAAAAAACCACACCTGATAGACTGGGGTCTGTGCATAAAGTGCAGGAGCTGCTTTGAGACCTGCCCGTTTAATTCAATACGCATAGAGCCTGGCGTAACCGAGGAGGGCGATTCATGGTAGAATTCATTATAGACGACAAACCAATTCAGGTCACTGAGGGGACGACAATACTGGTGGCCGCTATGGCAAACGGCATCGATATCCCCCACCTGTGCTGGGACAAACGCCTTACACCTTTTGGCGGCTGCCGCATATGCCTTGTAGAGATAGAGGGACATTCCAAGCTCTACACATCGTGCTCCACCGCTGCGGAAAACGGCATGGTAGTATATACTTCGACGCCGGAAGTGCTGAAGGCAAGAAAGACGGTCTTTGAGCTTCTGCTCGTGCATCACCCGCTGGACTGCCCCATTTGCGATAAGGCCGGTGAGTGCAAACTCCAGGATATGTCATATAAATACGGCTCCACAAGCAGCAACTATGCCGGAGAGAAGAAGGCAGACCCCGAGGACATAGCCAACCCGCTGATAGACATAAACACCAACAGGTGCATAATGTGTGGGCGCTGTGTCCGCGTGTGCTGTGAACATCAGGGCGTGGGGGCTATAAACTTCATCGGCAGGGGGTTTGGAACAAAGGTAAGCGCGCCGTTTGAGGAGACACTCAACTGTGAGTTTTGTGGGCAGTGCGTGGATGCGTGTCCGGTAGGGGCACTTGGCAGCAAACCCTTCCGCCACCGCGCGAGGGCATGGTTCCTCGAGCAAAAGGACAACATCTGTCCCTACTGCGGCGTTGGCTGCACCATTACGCTTGATATAAGAGAAGGAAAGATCCTCAACGCCAGAGGGGTTGACGGCAAGGGCGTAAGCAAGGGAGACCTGTGCACAAAGGGGCGTTACGGCACGGACTACATATATTCCAGCAACAGGATTAAGACCCCGATGGTCAGGAAAAACGGCGAGCTGGTCGCATCCTCATGGGAGGAGGCTATGTATGTAATCGCCGGCGGCCTGAGACATGTATTAAACACATATGGCCCTGACAGCATTGGGGCGATTGGTTCGTCTCGCTGTTCAATAGAAGATAACTATATGCTGCAAAAATTCATGCGTACAGTCATAGGCACTAACAATATTGATTCCTCGGCGTACTTCGGGTACGCAAAGGTATTTAAGGCAATAGAGACGGCCTTCGGGCTTCACGAACTTCCTATTGATTTCAACTCTCCGCTTGGCAAAGAAGCGCTGCTCGTGCTGGAGTCCGACATAGCCTCGACTCATCCTACCTGGGGTCTGAAATTCATCGAGGCAAAACAGCATGGAGCGCGCCTCATCGTAGCTAGCGCCAGAGAGACAAAACTCACAAGACACGCCACAACATGGCTCAGAATAAAGCCCGGCACGGCGCAGGCGCTTGTCTATGGCATTATGAAGACAGCAATCGACGAAGGGATTCATCTGAAAAATGAGACTGCAAAAAATATCGGGAATTTTCCCGAAATGGTGGAGCTGCTAAAAGATTATACACCCGACAGGGTGTGTGAGCTAACCGGGATAGGCAGGGATGAGTTTCTTCTGGCGGCAACCGCGTTTTTGTCTGCCCGAAGCCGGCTTGTTACAACAAGCGCCACACCGGCTAGTAATCTCGAGGGGTTAAACTCGCTTCTTGCCGCGGCTGATCTCGTAATGTTGACAGGAGACGGCCCGCGCGCCCTCCAGATGCCGGCAGAGTATGCAAACACATTCGGTATGTGGAAGATGGGAGTAACGCCCGGCTATCTGCCCGGCTACGTGAAGGTTCCCGACACGCCGGGCATGGACCTGTACAACATGCTCTATGAAAAAGACTCTATAAAGGCGCTCTATCTGATGGGGGAAGACCCGTTGGTAACATATCCGGATTTAAAGAAACTTGAGGATAAGTTTCAGTCCCTCGAGTTTATCGTAGTGCAGGACATACGCCTGACCTCCTCCGCGCGTTACGCGCATGTGGTGCTGCCGGCGTCGAGCTGGTCTGAAAAAGAGGGCACCTTCATTAATATGTCCGGGGTGTCTCAGGAAATCAATAAGATTGTGGCTACAACCGGGGATTCAATGCCGGATTGGCAGATTCTGAGAAACCTTGCAAGAGTGATGAATGTCCCCATAGGGGCAGAAAGCCTCAAGACTATACGCGAGGAAATAGACGCGATAAAGGTTGATTTGCCGCGAGAGAAATGGAAATATGCCCCCGTGCCATTTGAGCTTGCCGAAAACCCGGACGCTGTGAAGTATCCTCTCGTGCTGGTTACGGGAAACCTGATGCAGCACTCAGGGGCGCTTTCTGCTATGTCAACGAGCCTTACGCATGTGATATCTGACGCGTTTATCCAGGTCAGCGCACCCGACGCGGACAAGTATCTCCTGGAAGACGGCGGCAACGCAAAGGTTGAGTCTAAGAATGGTTCGGCCACGATGAAGGTTCGCATCTCTGAGGAAATTCCCGAGGGGATGATATTTGTCCCCCTGCACTTCTTCCGCTGGCGTGTGAACGAGCTGACCTCTGTGACAAATGGCCCGGCCGTGCCGATTACCACGGTGCGAGTTACGCCGCAGGAATAATACGAATACTACAGACTGTGTCAAAATAGCCTTCAGAGGGAGTACCGAAGCCGCCAACGGCGGCAGCCCAAACTTGATGATAAAGCATGTGCGAGAAACAGGGGTGAAGGGGGATTATCCCCCTTCGTCTTTAATCCTTATTCTTATGGTTATGCCTTATTATAATAAACAGTCTTTTTCTGCCGTCCGAATGCCCTTGCCTCTTTGACTGATTCGACAAACACGTCAATAATCTTTCCCTTGATGCGGCTGCCTGTGTCCTCGGCTACACGCCATCCTATCCCGTCAATATAGACCAGCGAACCGATAGGTATCACATCAGGGTCAACCGCCACAGTTCTTAATCTATTGGGGGATGTGCCGGATTTCGTAATGCCGAACTTTGCCCACTTGCCGCAGCTCTTGTCTGACGGTTCATAGGCCGTAATCTCAAATTCGTCTTTGTGCAGCTCGCTCATAAACTTCTCTTTCTCAGATATAAACTTCGCTTCCAGGCGCGCAATCTGTTCAACCAATTGGTCGTTTTGAACCTTCAGATTCCCCGCAAGCCCGACGTAGTACGTCCCAACCGAAAAGGCAAAGACCGCAACTATAAGCGGCATCACATAGCATTTAATTCTGTTCAGAATCCCTTTTTTCATCATTTATTACCCCCTAAGAATAGAGTACGGGCACAAAGATTGCGGTTTGAAATTCAAGAAAGTTTATCCACCCTGAAAACCCACCCTGAAACACACAAGATACCCGTGGTTACATCAATTGTTATTGCCAGTGTAAACAACCGGCGTTACCGCCCTACCTGCAATAATCATGCCCAAGCATAGCCTCTAGCAAAAATGTCTTATTAATATAGGCATTTCCGCGTGTGCTGTCAAGGAGTTGTTGAGGGTTTGCCGGCCTGCTATTGTTGCAATATTGCAACAGTAGTGTGTCCTAAACGCAACAACTTCTGTGGTTTGACCTTGCCGGTAGTGCCCTTGACACCCGCATATCTGTTCACTCATAATTACCATAATCAACGGGCTGGAGGCAGGCAATGGCATTCGACTTTGAAAGGCTGCTCGACGAATCGGTCAAGATACACGGGCATCTCTGCGCCGGACAGGTGCTCGGTGTTAAGATGTCTATATTAGGGCTAAGTTTGGTTGGAATCTTCGACCCTAAGGGCATCGACAGAAAAGACATTATAGTGTATGTCGAGATAGACCGCTGCGCAACGGACGCAATTCAATCGGTAACGGGATGTTCACTTGGTCACCGTTCGATGAAGTTCATGGACTACGGTATAATGGCAGCCACTTTTTTGAATTTGAAGACCAGGACAGCCGTGCGCGTCATAGCCCGCGAGGACGCTCGCGATAAGGCAGCACACTATTCCGGCATAGCAAACCCGTATGAGGCACAGCTCATGGCCTATAAACAGATGCCCAATGAGGAGTTGTTTTATACGATGCCGGTAACCGTGAACGTCCCGCCTGAGGACATGCCGGGGCGCCCTATAAAGCGCATACAATGCGCCCGGTGCGGCGATTACGTCCAGGACATGAGGCATGTCGGCATAGACGGGCAAGATGTGTGTAAGGCATGTGCCTTCGGCGGATATTATTCGAAATAGCCGCGCTCCCTCGAGAATCGCCGTTGGTTTCTATTTTTTTTCGATTTCGTACTCTTTTATTTTATTAATAAGCGTTTTATAGTCCACCTGCAGGAGGGCCGATGCCTTTTTCTTGTTGCCGCCGGTCTTAACGAGGGCATTTCTGATGGCCACGGTCTCGACTTCCCTGACCATACGCCCGGTTATCTCCTTCAGAGGCAGTGTCAAATCGCTTTCCATGATGCCAGCCTCATGGGGCGAGATTATCTCTATGTGCTTATCTTCTATCGTGTCGGAGTCACAGAAGAGGACTGCGCGTCTGGCGACGTATTTTAATTCCCTCACATTGCCGGGCCACATATGCTTCGTCAGGGTTTTGATGATTGAGTCGGAATATTTCAGCTTAGGGCGTCCAAGCTCGGCACACGCGCTGTCAACAAACGCCCTGAACAGAAGCGGTATATCGTCAGCCCTTTCTCTGAGAGCCGGGATGTTTACAAAAAACTCCCCCAAACGGTAGAACAAGTCTTCGCGAATCCTCTTCTCTTTGAGGCTTTTTCTTATATCGTTGTTAGTGGCGGCAATTATACGCACATTTATATGCACGGCAACGCTGGAGCCGACACAGTAGAGCTTCTTCTCTTCGATGACACTAAGGATTTTCCCCTGTATCCAATAGGACATATTCTGCAGGTCGTCGATAAAGATAGTGCCCTCGTGAGCGGCCTCGAAAAACCCCTGCTTTTTTCTGTATGCCCCTGTAAAAGAACCCTTTTCGTGGCCGAAGAGTTCGGTTTCTATCAGGGACTCAGGGATTGCGTTTATATCGACATGGACAAAGGGTTTGGGCGACCTTCTGCTCAGCGAATGAAGAATGCGCGCTATCATGGTCTTGCCTGTGCCGGTTTCTCCCTGAATGATAACGGTAAAATCAGTCGCAGCTACCTGTTTTATCTTAGCGATAACTTTTTTCATTTCCTTATTGTTGGTGATTAACTTTCTCATATACGTCTCCGGCGGTTCGGAAAGTGTGAGTTCGCCAATCACCGGGCGATACTGGTAGAGCGTGAGGCCATTGCATTCCTTCTCGTTTAGACCCTCAGATTCCCTCTCATTGTGACCACTGTATCTCTTCTGGTCCTCTGCCAAAAAAAGCACCTCCCCCTCATTATTATTGTTTATGACCGGCACATACCCCGTGCCTGCACTATCCGTATTAAACCGGCGCATCGTGTCTTTCGGTTTTTTATAGAAATTAACCATCGCTCCATTAGTGTATTTCATCAAATCATCTCCTTACATAAGCAGCCATAGAGGTTTCATTTTTTACAGTAATATTAATTACTATTGTCATATGTTTCTATTATAATGTATTTTCAAGAAAATTGAAAACAAAAAATAATAATATTTATAAACCAGGGTTCTTAATAGCAGCGTTTTCTTAATGCTTGACAACGCCGCGTCAATAAGTGTATATTTTATTGAGATAATTTTAAAAAGCCGCAGCCGCCCGGCGATACGAAACCGCCCGGCGATACAGTTGAATACGAGGAAGGTGTAAGACACTGTGCGAGTATCCTTTATTATCCCAAACTGGAACTGGAAACAACTCCTCGACGAATGTATCCTATCGATAAAGGCGTTAACGGGCGATTTTGAAAAGGAAATAATTGTAGTTGACAATGCCTCGGAAGACGGCAGCGCGGCACATGTTAAAAACACCCATCCCGACGTGATTTGCCATTGCGGCAAGGAAAACGTTGGTTATGCAAAGGCAACCAATCTGGGGGTATCCAAGGCCAGCGGGCAGATGCTGTTTTTATTAAACAACGACGTAAGGCTTTCCCCGGACTGCCTGCAGAGGCTCCTTGACTGCCTGAATGACAACCCGCGCGCAGGTGCCGCCGTTCCGCTTTTATACTATCCGGACGGCAGATTTCAGATCTCATGCCGGCGTTTTCCTACACCCGCGGCACTGGCTTTAGAGCAGTTTAGGGTATTTAGCCTCGGACGGTTTAAGAAATGGAAACTGACGCAAGAGGAACATCTCTGCTCAACCCAAGTGCTCCAGCCTATGGCTTCGGCGCTTCTTATTAAAAGGGAATGCTGGGATGAGGTTGGCGTCCTGGATGAGAGTTTCCCAATATTTTTTAACGATGTCGATTGGTGTTATCGTCTCTACAGAGATACGAACTTTACAATCGCCATCTGCCATGCCGCAAAGGCAGTTCACCATGAAGGCGTATCTGTAAACCGGCTTGGATTTAAAAAGAAGATAAACTTTTACAAGGGCCTTTTCAATTTTTATAGAAAACACTATCTGACAAAGCAGAATTAGTGGAAAGAAAGGACTGTATTCGGTTATAATCTAAAAAGCTGATATTTTACCATGGGACAGTCAGACCCGGGGGCAGTCAGCCCCATTTCTACGGAGACAGCACAGGGAGGAGGCAATGAAAAAGATCGCGGTAACCGAAACCTATGAAGATGGGCAGTCTATAATAAAAGAGGGCACGCACGGCGAAGGCACCTACGTGATAATGTCCGGGCAGGTGGCCATAAAGGTCAAAGTTGACAATGTGGTTATAACGATAACGGAGTTAGAAAAAGGGGACATCTTCGGGCACATGAGTTTAATTGACAGACAGCCGCGTTCCGCTTCGGCTGTGGCCATAGGTCAGGTAAAGGTGGGGCTTTTTGACAAGGACTATCTCGACTCGGAAATAAACAAGACCTCCGAGGATTTTCGTATAATCCTCAGGGCACTTGTCGATAGACTAAGAAATACGACTACTAAATATACCAATCTCTGTATCAAACACTATAAGCTGACAGGTTCTATAGAGTAAGTCCTTAAATCGCACCACTACGGGCGTCTCCGGCAGCGAAAGCCGCTGTCCACAGACGCCGCCACCCACATTTCTTACTTTCTGACATATCCTTTATTTAGTCGTTTGTGTTATGATTAAACAGTACAGGGTCAATACACTAACCGGCGTATAGCACACTAACCGGCGTATAGAATGAGGTGATAGCGGTGAAAGCATTCGCCAGACAAAATATACTGCTTGTATTAATGGTCTCTGTGCTGATAATAACCGGCTGTAGTCAGGAAAAGGAAAATACATATACGCCAACTGTCAGTGATTTTCAGGAACGCAGCGGTGTGCAGGTTTACATTTTCAGCATCCATCCCTTGTACAATCCAACCCGATTGCACGAAGTCTTTCAGCCGATGATAGACTATCTGAACCGCAATATACATAATGCGCAATTTAAACTGGAAGCATCGCGCAGCTATGCTGCCTATGAAGCCAAGCTATATGACGGTAAAGCGCACTTCTCCTTATCCAATCCGTTTCAGACTATTAACTCACTCAAACACGGCTATCGTGTCTTTGGCAAGATGGGTGATGACGACAGCTTTAGAGGTATCATACTGGTACGAAAGGACAGCGGCATAAAAGAAATAGCACAACTCAAAGGTAAGGCCATCAGCTACCCCGCACCCACTGCGTTAGCTGCCACCATGATGCCTCAATACTATCTCCATACTCATGGACTGGATGTGATGCATGATACTGAAACACGCTATGTCGGCTCACAAGACTCTTCGATTATGAGTGTCTATCTGGGCACCACTGCGGCAGGCGCCACATGGCCGCCGCCCTGGCGCGCTATTATTAAACAGAAGCCGGAATTGAAAGAGGCTCTCGAAATAATGTGGCAGACAGACAGCCTTCCTAATAACGCCCTGGTAGTGCGCAAGGATGTGCCCGCGGAACTGGTCAGTAAAGTTGCTGGCTTGTTATTCAACCTGCATACAAATGAAGAAGGCCGGCAGATACTTCAACGTATTGAGTTGACCAGGTTTGAGCCGGCCACTGATGAGACCTATCAAAAGGTTGCCGGGTTTATTGCCACTTTTATTAAAACAGTACGCCCTGTCGAATACTCAGGTGACAATGCAACAAAATAATCATGAACGTACGAGGCTGTTCAGGCGCCTTTTGGGTGGCAGCATACGTACGCAGCTTGTTTTTGGCATTGCCCTTGTGCACGCTATTCTTATGACCATTTTTGTCTTTGACATGGTAGAACGCCAGCGTGCCTTTTTAAAGGAACAGACCGCCGCCCAGGCCACAAGCCTTGCCGAAACATTGGCAGCCAACAGTATATCCTGGGTTTTGGCCTCCGATGTCATAGGACTGGATGAAGTAGTCCAATCACAATCTAAGTATCCTGGTCTGCTCTACGCTATGGTGACAGACAAAGATGGATGTATATTGGGGTACACCGAGGCCAATCTGGTGAGGAAGTATCTGAATGACCCCATAAGCGTCAGAATGCTGCACTCACAGCCGGGGAATATCATCCTGCTCAACAGTTCTAAACAAGTAGATGCAGCCGCGCCGCTCTTAATCGACGGGCAGCACATCGGCTGGGCACGCGTAGGGTTAAGCCATAAGAGGTTATCAGGCAATCTTAGGGTTATCACCCGCCACGGTATAATTTATACCGTGGTTGCCATAGTTGCAGGCACCATCTTTGCCTTGTTTATGGCAAGGCGTTTGACGGGCGGGCTAAAGCATATCGTTAATATCGCCGAACGTGTATCACATGGAGAAATACATCTGCGCAGCCGGCTAAATCGCATAGATGAACTTGGTGCACTGAGTAAAGACTTCGATATTATGTTAGATTCACTGGAACAACGGGGAGAGGAACTCAAGCAGGCTCAGAATGAGCGCCTGATGCAGGAACAGAATGCGCGTGCGATGCAGGAGCAGATGCTTATTCAGCAGTCCAGGTTAGCTGCTATGGGCGAGATGATCGGGGCAATAGCACATCAGTGGAGGCAGCCCCTCAACATCATCTCAATTTTAGTTGCGGATTTAAAAGACGCTTATGATTTTGGCGAATTCACTAAAGAATATCTTTATAATTCGGTGAAAAAGACTAAAGAGCAGATAAAGCACATGGCCGGCACCATCGACGACTTCAAGAACTTTTTCAAACCGGGCAAGGAAAAGGTATTTTTCAAAATCAACACCGCCGTCAAAGAGGTAATTAATCTGATGTCTGCTCAGTTGACCAGGGCCAATGTAACTGTCTCGCTGGTGTGTAAATACGACGCCGAACGTAAACCACCTGAGGGGAGAGATGCAGAGATATGTACATGCGAGCCTGAACTTATGTGTTACGGCTGCCCTAATGAATTGAAGCAGGCGCTCATAAACATCTTCGGCAATGCCAGAGACGCCATCGTTAAAAACAGACAAAGTGGTGCTATGGATGACCAGGCAAAAGGAGAGATACTCGTTGAGTTGACCATGACAGACGCCCTGGTCATACTAATAATCAGGGATAACGGTGGAGGCATACCGGAGGATGTCATAGACAATATTTTTGTTCCTTATTTCACTACGAAAGGGGACGAAGGCACGGGAATAGGGCTGCATATGTCTAAAATCATCATAGAGCGGAAGATGGGCGGCAGGATTTATGCCTCAAACGGCGAAAGGGGTGCGGTATTTACTATTGAACTGCCACTTAGCTCACAAGGCAAAGACGCTGCGCATAAAGAAAACAGATGTTGTTGACATTAAGCTTATAGTGCGTCAACCCGCCGCTATTTTCATTTGTCCTCCCGATAATTTATAATGAGCAGAGATAAATGAGCAGAGATATATGTTCGACATAAAAGACTTTACCGAAATAACGAGGAATCTGACCCTGCTTTATGTCGAGGACGAGGAGTCTGTACGGCTCACGTCCAGGCTGCGCAGGATATTTAAAAGCGTCATCGTTGCCGAAAATGGTTTAGACGGCGTCAGGCTGTTCGATGAAGATCAGGTTGACCTCGTTATGACCGACTATCTCATGCCGGAGTTAAACGGCCTGGAGTTTATCACTCTCATCAGAGAAAAAGACCCCAGGGTTCCCATTATTATGATAACAGGATATGTCGATACGGAATTTCTGATTGAGGCGATTAATCTTGGCGTCAACCAGTTTATCACGAAACCCATAATCATTCAAAACCTGATGAAGGCCGTCGGCATTGCCATTCAGGGCTTTGTACTTGACAACCTTGCAGAAAAAAGCCGGCAGCAGGAACTCGAACTCCTGCGGTACAGAGAAAAATACCATTCCACTCAACAGGAACTGGCATTTATGAAGGAACTGAAGATTATCAGAAACGACCTCAACCATATTAAATTAGAAACAAACGCGGGGAAAACTATATGGCACTCTGAGATTTGCTACGTCCCCTTGGACATACTAAGCGGCGACAGCTATTCAATCAGAGAGATAACGGAGGGAAAGGTCATATTCTTTATATCGGACGCGATGGGCAAGGGCCTTTCGGCGTCGGTAACGTCCATACTAACCACATCGTTTGTAAACCACCTGATAGACGAGGCCATCTCCACAGGGGATTTCGATTTCAAGAAGTTCCTTAAATCTTACACAAGTTTCATAAAAAAAGAACTCCTCGCCGAGGAGATAATCTGCGCTGCATTCGTGTATATCGACTTTCAGGGCGAGCTGCTCGAGGCGGCAATATTTTCTATGCCTCCTATTCTGGTACTCAAGTCCGACGGACAGCTCCTGAAAATTAAAAGCAACAATCTCCCTATTATGAAATACCTCGATGACACCGCTGTCTGTTCGTACGATATGTCAGGGTTCGGGAAAATTCTTATATACAGCGACGGCTTAAATGAAAGCCCGTTAGCCGCGGCGGAGGCAGCCCTGTATGAGGACCGCATTGACGAGGATTTCAGACGCTCATCATTCAAAAACGGCCTCTACCAACGCTTTACAGAACAGGCGGCAACCCCTGAGGACGACGTTACGTTTATATTCATACAGCGCCTAGATACTAACTGGCATACACTGTGGGAGTTCACCGCCCCGGCCAGACTTGCGGATATCGACGCCGCTGCCTCACTCTTGCACCACAGGCTCGTCGATATGGGACTGGACCCCGGGTTCATCGCCCATTTTTTAAGCTCAGTAACAGAGCTGATGGTCAATGCCTATGAGCATGGCATTCTCGGCATCAACTCCGCGACGAAACAAGCCATGACTTCTAAGGGCACTTACGACGACTATCTCATCGAGCGGGAAAAACAAGTGAATGGAAACATCTACGTCTCACTAGGCAGATATACAAAAGACGGTAAAGATTTTCTGACAGCAACGGTCAAAGATGATGGAAGCGGGTTCAATCCAGCCAAAATAAGCGGGATTAATATTGATGACCATATGTTTACCGGCAGGGGAATTAAAATTGCAAAAACACTTTCAGATTGTCTATTATATAACAAGCAGGGAAACGAAGTTATATTGATTAAGGAGATACCTATTATAAGAAAATACTCTGACACTCAGGTGGAAAACAATGGAAATTGAAAAAACTACAGATACCGAAGCCATCATCAGCGGTCACGTAAAGACCATAGAAGACTACACGAAGATTAAGCAGGTAATAAACTCGATGCTTAGCGGTGAAGGCTGCTCTATTACTGTTAAAATCCCCGATTCGATTTCAATTACATCCTCTGTCATCGGGTATTTATTAAAGCTGGTTTTTGAAAACAAGGTTGACTTAAAGCTCTTCGTCAAGGAACAGAAGCTCTATAATCTACTTGAAGTGCTGAACCTTATAACGGTATTTAAGGCGCAGAAGCTGTGAAGACTGGTAGCCGGATTACTGGCAGCCGGAGTTCAGAAGCCGCCAACGAGCGGCAGCCGGAATACGATAGATAAAACGTGTGCGAGAAACAGGGGTGAAGGGGGATTATCCCCCTTCGTCTTTAATCCTTTTAAATCCCTGCCAATGCCTTCTGCAGCCTTTTAATTGTCCACTCTTTGCCGACTATTTCTATGACCTCAAAAATGCCCGGACTTACGGTATTTCCCGTAAGGGCAACCCTTGCCGGCTGGGCAATTTTGCCAAGCTGCACGCCAAACTCAGCCAGCAACCCCATAAACACGGCCTCTATCTCTTTCGCAGTAAAATCATTATCAGCTATAGCGGTGAGCCTTTCTAATATAGCGGTAAGATACGGTTTTGTCTCGCTGTTAAGGAATTTCTTTCCAGCCTTTTCGTCAATTACGACATCCTCTTCTATGTAATAACGCATAGAATTTGCCAACTCGACAATGGTTCTCGAGCGTTCCTGAAGTGTCCCTATTGCCTTTTCAAGCCGTGTTTTATCCATATCGATAGACCCGGCAAACGGTGTTATCAAGGGACTCAACTCCTCAGGCGATTTGGCCTTCATATATTCGCCGTTCATCCACAGGAGTTTCTCCGGATTGAACACGGCGGCAGAGGAGCCGACATGCTCTAATGAAAATTTGTCTATTAATTCGGCCAGCGTAAATATCTCCTGATCTGCGTGAGACCAGCCAAGCCGAACAAGGTAATTTAAAAGTGCCTCAGGCAGATAACCCATGTCCCTGTATGCCTGTACGGATGTTGCCCCGTGGCGTTTACTGAGACGCGCCTTATCTGAGCCGAGGATCATCGGCAGATGGGCAAATTTTGGGGGTGTTTTTCCAAAGGCTTCATAGATGTGCATCTGCTTGGGCGTGTTATTTAAGTGGTCGTCTCCTCTGATGATATGTGTTATGCCCATCTCGATGTCATCCACTACTACTACAAAATTATATGTCGGCGTGTCGTCGGAGCGCATTATTATGAAATCGTCAAACACGGAGTTTTCGTAAACTATCTTTCCTTTTATTAAATCATCTACTACGGTGCTGCCATGCTGGGGCATTTTAAATCTGACGGTTGGTTTAATCTCCGCTATGGGGTTTTTCAAATCTCTGCACGTGCCGCCGTACCTTGGCGGCTTACCGGCGGCGGCGGCAAGTTTTCGCTTTGATTCCAGCTCGTCTGGCGAGCAGTAACAGTAATACGCCTTGCCCTGTTGCAGTAACCGGTTTACATACTGCCGGTATAGCTCCGTGCGGTCAGTCTGCCTGAAAGGTCCCTCGTCGTGCTCAAGGTTAAGCCATTTCATGCCGTCGATGATTGCCTCTATGTATTCGTCCGTTGAGCGGCTCCTGTCGGTGTCTTCTATGCGTAATATAAATTTTCCATTGTGATGCCGTGCAAATAAATAATTAAAAAGCGCAGTCCTTGCCCCGCCTATATGGAGATACCCCGTCGGGCTTGGCGCAAATCGTACCCTTACATCCTCAGCCACACAACCTCCTTTCGCTGCAATGCCGTATTCTAACATATATGATTGCCAAAAATCACAAAGCCCAATTATAATAACAACCGGTGCCCAATGCCACCAATACACGATAATAATAAGTACGTTCGAATAGGCAATCAGACCGCCTTCTCAGCGCAGTCTCCCGAGCTGCCGTTTGACTTCGCGCTCAATAGCGGTTTTGACGCCTTTGAGTGGTTTTCCGATAAAAAATCATGGGGTCAGGGATGGGACATCATGGATGCGGACACGCAGACCAGACGCCGCATAAGGGAAGACGCCATCAGTCATAACATAACCATGTCCGTGCATTGCCCCGCTGAGGCTAACCCCATGTCAGACGATTTTAAAGACACCTTTATTAAGCACATAGAGTTCGCCTGCGACATTGGCGCATCAAATATAAATATTCATCTTTTCACAGAACAGGGAATTGAGGGCTATATGAAATCCCTGATTCCCTTAATCGGGATTACTGCGAAGGCAAAGATTAATCTGTCCATCGAGAATACCACCATTACAGGCCCGGATGATTTTAACCGGTTATTTTCTATGATTAATAAAACCCTTCCCGCGATAAAGCACGTAGGGATGTGCCTCGATATCGGCCACGCTAATATATTCCACGAAACCAGAAATGATTTCCTCAGGTTTATTGACAGACTTGACGTGCCGGTAATACATATCCACGCCCACGAAAACTTCGGCGATATAGACAACCATCAGACGCTTTTTACCGGCCCTTCAAAGCTGAACAGCCTTGGTCTGAGGGGATTTGTAAAAAGAATGACAGACCGCCGGTTCAACGGCCTTATTATCATGGAACAGTGGCCGGACCCTCCGGAACTCCTCATAAACGCGCGGCTTGGACTTCTGGATTTCTTTAGAGACTTGCCCTATGCTTAATAATTGTGTTATAACACAGTTACTATGAATGAAAAGACGAATGACAAGTACTCGTTATTGGTGAAGAGCATTCTTACCATCGAGAGCCGTTTGATGTGGAGTGAATTTGCTTACCTTGTTTTAAATATATCGATAATATTGTTTTCTATTGGGTTACTCTCTTATGCGGCTGGCAAAGCAGATGCTCATGTAGTTCAGATGTCTGTGTTATTTCTTTCCGTTATTGGTGAATTTATATGTGTACACTGGTTAATTTCATCGATGAAGCATCAAATGAAGTTAAGGCTGCGGTACTTTCAGGCAAGATTTCTGGAGAGGAAACAAGGAATAACTGGTGAGACATTCCTTTCAGATGAGTCCCTATACTTCAACCCTTCCATTGGATATGTTGAAAGCGCCGATAAGGTAGAACGAGTTGAATATCCATCTAAGGGGGCTACGAGAATGGATGGGTTTGCAGGGTCGGCTAAACCACGGCTCCTGACATGGTTGATGGTATCCGCGATATTTTTTATGTACGTAGCGCTCCTGTTGTGGGTGTTGACCGATATGGCTAAGCTGTAAGCCGTCTTTATCAACGGGTAGAGACTATTTGGCTGAATACCGGCAGAGTGGAGTTTGTTGCGTAAGCAAGAATAGCAACTGCGCGGCTTCCCGATGTACTTAAAAGAATCTGACCGTCTGCGGCTGAGGCCGTTACGAACAATGAACTACCGGAATATGCGCTCACATCTCCCTTAAACGTTCTGTGGGAGATGAAATGGGAGATAACCGTGGTCAGGCCGCCGGGAAACGCGGCATATGTTCCTGCGCTGGTTTGATTGAAAGCGGCGGTACATGCCTTACCAGAGCCGGCTGCGTTATCGGCCTCGAAGCATCCCTGTGTGCCTGCCGAATCAATGAGAATCATGTATGGCTCACTAGCGGAGTACCAATCGATAAATTCCTGCAGCTCAGAAACCGCCCCCTTCGCGCTTGACTCCGTTGTCCTCACCCGTGCCTTTTCCCTCTGCCCCAGGAACATTGGCACAGCGATAGCGGTCAACAGACTGATGATTGCAATAACAACCATAAGTTCAATTAACGAAAAACCTTTGATACCTTTCAAATCCTTGTCAACCTCCGGCGCTTTCAAGCGCATTGCAACATCATAACAAACATTGGTTGATTAATTCAACCCCACGGAATTGCAGTATGCTTAATGATTGTGTTATAATATCATTACTATGACTGAAAACGCGGCAGCAAATGACAAGTACTCATTATTGGTGAAGAGCATTCTTACCATCGAGAGCCGTTTGATGTGGAGTGAATTTGCTTACCTTGCTTTGAATATATCGATAATATTGTTTTCTCTGATGATTTTCCCTTCTCTGTCGAGGGTGTCTGTGTGAACGCCTAGTTTTACGACGGCGGTATATTTTTTGTCCAGCGTGGCAAGATATGGGGTTAGTTTTGTGGCCTTGCCGCAAAGCACG
>JADFYO010000043.1 GCA_015233015.1 Nitrospirota bacterium
GAGGAGAAAAGGACTACTGACTTAGGACATACACCCGCCCCTTTGGGGCTTGGGCTATGAAAAATATATGGACTTGCTGTAACTTAAAAAAGGCAATTTTCTGTCTTGACAAATGGGTCCACCATACAGTACCCATACGGCTTGCTTGTCGTCTTACTAATGTACTTATTAGTAATTATACCAGATTGATTCGTAAATAAAAAAAACTTACTTACTCTGCGCGGTTCTCAGAAAATCCCCAACATCCTTTTGATATGGTTTGCTAATCTATCATCAATTTCATTATGCCTTGGTATTGGTTGTTTTTTACCGGTGATAGAATTAATGTATAAATCGTGCCGCGCACCATTGCGGTGTAAAATACATCCCGCCTCTATGAGTTCCCTGATCAGCTCCTTTCGCTTCATACAGCAATTTCTTTTACCTTAAAATCACTGGGGATGTCCTCCAAAACCATCAGGCGATATGCGTCTTTTATGTTCTCCTCTAACTCCTCAAGTGTTTCCCCTTGTGTCATAATATCGGGATGCTCTAACAGCTTGCCTAGCCAAAACTTATCCCCCTTCCAGTAAATCATTGTCATCTTGTGCGTCATATCATCGCCAACCATGATTTATTATACCAGACTAACCCCAAAAGAAAACACATATTGACCTATAATCGTGCGTTTTTATATAATCTACTCAATATACCCTGGGGGAGGCTGGCTGCCTGTTTTTGTGTGGGCGCACAGTCTGAGATACCAGACTTATTGGTGACCCCTTGAACCTGAAACGGGTAATTCCGGCGGAGGGAACGGGCGGATGTCTTCATTCGGTCATATTCCCGCCCCACATGAAGGTTATACTAATATGAAAATACGGCTAAACGGCGACGATTATATCACGAAGGCGGCATCTACCGTCTCTGAGCTTCTCGTGGAGCTTAACATTAATCCCATGCGAGTGGCGGTCGAGCTTAATATGGTCATCGTTAAAAAGGCCGAATACGGCAGCGCCGCCCTCAAAGACGGCGACAATGTGGAAGTCGTGAATTTCGTCGGCGGCGGGTAACTTATTATGGAGGATTGTTCTATATGGAAAGCGCATCAACAGACAAACTGATAATCAACGGCGTGGAGTTTAAATCCCGATTGTGGGTCGGAACGGGTAAATATAAGGATTTCGAAGAGACGAAAAAGGCCATCGAGGCATCTGGTGCGGACATGGTTACGG
Organism: Nitrospirota bacterium; assembly: GCA_015233015.1. Classification (GTDB taxonomy): domain Bacteria; phylum Nitrospirota; class Thermodesulfovibrionia; order Thermodesulfovibrionales; family Magnetobacteriaceae; genus Magnetominusculus. The sequence continues at coordinate 1,215 of JADFYO010000043.1, forward strand.
TGGCCGTGAGGCGCGTAAATATTTTCGACAGTAAATCGCCGAACCTGCTCGATTATATCGATCCAAAGATATATAAAATTCTGCCAAATACGGCCGGGTGCTACAACGTTGAAGACGCCCTTCGCTACGCGCGGCTTGGGCGCGAGGCCGGAATTTCAGATTTCGTCAAACTTGAGGTCATCGGCGACGATAAAACGTTATTCCCTGACGTGTGCGGCCTTCTCAAGGCTACAGAGATACTGGCGAAGGAGGGGTTTATCGTCCTGCCATACTCAACCGACGACCTGATTGTCGCCCAAAGACTGGTCAATGCCGGTGCTGCTGCGGTTATGCCGCTGGGTGCGCCGATTGGCTCAGGGCTTGGCATCAGAAACCCATATAACATTAAGATAATCCTTGAGACCGTCAAGGGTGTTCCCATCATAGTTGACGCCGGAGTGGGGACGGCCTCAGACGCGGCGATTGCTATGGAACTTGGCTGTGACGCTGTTTTAATTAATACGGGGATTGCCGGTGCGGCGGAGCCTATAATGATGGCCGCCGCTATGAAGCATGCCGTCATCGCGGGAAGATTTGCCTACAAGGCCGGCAGAATTCAGCGAAGGCTATACGCCTCCGCAAGCAGTCCCTTTGATGGGATGCTGTAATCCAATGGTGAAAAGATAATGGCAAAACTTGATTTCAAGCTGATGCTTATAACAGACATGGCCGCCTCGTCGCGACCGCTTATTGAGGCAGTCGAAGATGCCCTCAAGGCCGGAGTTAAGGCCGTTCAGCTTCGCGAGAAGTCTCTCTCCACGCGGGAGCTTATGAATAAGGCCGTAGAGCTGCGACGGCTGACAAGTCAATACGGCGCCCTTCTGTTTATCAACGACAGGGTTGACGTGGCCCTCTGTGCAGAGGCCGACGGCGTACAGCTTGGGGATTTAAGCATCCCGATAGACGCCGCCCGAAGGATTGCCGGAGATAAATTGTTAATAGGAAAATCCACTCACGACCTCGACGAGGCGTTTGACGCGCGGAAGAAGGGGGCGGATTTCATTTTGCTTGGCCCGGTCTATGAAACCGCGTCAAAGGCGAAGTACGGCGAGCCGATAGGGGTTGATATTATTTTAAAGGTCAGACACAGGGTGAAGTTGCCGGTGTTTGCCGTTGGCGGTATTAAACCGCATAACGTAAAGGAAGTCATGGACAATGGGGCGGACGGCATAGCCGTCATTTCCGGGATACTGTCTTCTGACAATATCTCTGACGTAACAGAAAAATATATGGAGCTGCTAAGATGACAAGAATAGAAACTGCCCGTAAGGGCATCATTACCGATGAGGTAAAAGAGGTGGCGGTGGCCGAGTGCCTCTCTCCCGAGACTGTCTCATCAGACATCGCAAACGGTTACAGCGTAATCTCGAGAAATACCAAACGGGCAATTACACCACTGGGCATAGGCCGCGGTATGCGTACAAAAATCAACGCCAACATCGGCACATCAAAAGACCATATCTCCATCGACGAGGAACTTGAGAAACTCCGCCTGCTGGTCAAATACGGCTCAGACGCGGTGATGGATTTATCCACCGGCGGCCCGATTAAAGAGTTACGCAGAACCCTGACTGAACATTCCCCTGTTTCCATTGGCACCGTTCCAATATACGAGGCCGCCGTAAAGGCGGTCGAAAAACACGGCTCTGTTTTAAAGATGACTGTGGATGAGCTGTTTGAGACAATAGAGTCACATGCCGAAGAGGGTGTGGATTTCGTTACAGTACATTCGGGACTAACGATGGGAGCCGTAAATCATCTGAAGTCGCAGGGACGCATTCTCGATATAGTCAGCCGCGGCGGGTCTATTATGCTTGAGTGGATGATCATAAACAACAAGGAAAACCCCTTATTCGAACATTATGACAGGCTCATCAAGATATGCCGGAAGTATGACATGACGCTGAGCTTGGGGGACGGCATGAGACCGGGCTGCGTTGCCGACGCTACTGACAGGGCGCAGGTAGAGGAGTTGATAATACTTGGCAAACTCCAGAAAATTGCCCTTGAGGCCGGTATTCAGGCGATAATCGAGGGCCCGGGGCATGTGCCGCTTCCTCAGGTGGAGATGAATATAAAACTTCAGAAATCGCTATGTAACGGCGCGCCGTTTTATGTCCTCGGGCCATTAGTAACTGACTGCGGCATGGGCTATGACCATATATCGGCGGCCATTGGCGGGGCAATCGCCGGGGCTGCCGGGGCTGACTTTCTATGCTATGTTACGCCGTCTGAACATGTCAGGCTTCCAAACGCTGACGATGTCGTAGAAGGTGTTATAGCCTCGAAGATAGCCGCCCACGCGGCTGATATTTCAAAGGGGATACCGTCTGCCGTTGAGAGAGACAAAAAGATGGCACGTTACAGAAAGGCACTCGACTGGGAGGGGCAGATTTCGATGTCCTTTAACCCCGAAAAAGTAAGGGCAATGCGCGCCCATATGCCGCCATCACAGAAAGAGGTGTGCAGTATGTGCGCCGATTTCTGCGCGATTAAGACGGTGGAGCGCGCCCTGCATGGGAAATAATCGATGCACACGGCGTTGACCGTGGCAGGGCTTGACCCGTGTGGCGGGGCTGGCATTGCGGCTGATTTGAAGGTTTTCCACTCCCTCGGCGTACATGGCATGGCCGTGGCGTCCTCACTAACTGCACAAAACTCGCGGGGTGTTGAAGGAGTTTACGCGGTGAGTGGAAACATTTTTGAACGGCAGTTGGCCGTCTTACTTGATGACATCATCCCAAACGCCCTCAAGACCGGCGTCCTCTGTAACGCCGAACTTGCAGGCATCTTAGTTGACATGATTAATCAGTATAACTTAACGAACCTCGTCGTCGATCCCGTCGCGGTATCGTCATCGGGAAAGGAGATGCTCGACATGGAGGCAGTCGCTGTGATAAAACTAAAGTTGCTGCCGCTGACAAGGATATTTACGCCAAACATTCCAGAGGCCGCTCTATTTAGCGGCATCCCTGTGAATACGGAAGCAGACGTAATGGATGCAGCGAGAATCCTTCACGGCATGGGCTGCGAGGTAGTGGTAATAACCGGAGGACATCTCACCCAGTCGCCGGCAGGCATGTGTACAGACACATATTACGACGGCAGCGATTTTATAAAAATGGAAGGCCCGTTATATAACGGCAGCTACCACGGCACGGGCTGTGTGTTTTCGGCAGCCATAGCGGCCAATCTCGCACTTGGGCATGGCTGCCTCGAGGCCGTCCAAATGGCCAGACTAACCGTTGAGGCCGCCATTAAAAGTTCATATAATATTGGCAGCGGGATGGGTGTCCTGTGCATAAAGTGAAAACGATATTTGAGTGCCAGTCCTGCGGGGCAACCTCACCAAAGTGGCTTGGTAAGTGTCCCGACTGCGGTGCATGGAACAGTCTTACAGAAGAAAAACAAGACAGGATTAAGGCAATCAAAAAAGATAGCTCTTCAGCCCCCCAGTCCCTCGCCACTATAACCCTCGAAAGCGAAGACCGCCTGAGCACAGGCATCGAAGAACTCGACAGGGTACTTGGCGGGGGGATTGTCGCAGGGTCGCTTATATTGATTGGCGGCGACCCGGGCATCGGCAAATCCACCCTCGTCCTTCAGATGCTCTCAAGCCTGTTCGTGCAAAATCCCGGCTTAAAAAACCATGCCCTCTATGTCTCCGGCGAGGAGTCCCTCAAGCAGATAAGACTAAGGGCAAACAGGCTCAACATCTCAGGGCAGTCTGTAAGCGTCCTCTCAGAGACATGTATGGAGAATATCTTTGATCACATAAAACGCATGAAACCATCGGTAATAGTTATTGATTCAATTCAAACGGTGTTTACGCAGGAAATTCCATCGGCACCCGGCTCAGTGGGGCAGGTAAGGGAGTGTGCCCTGAAATTAATGCTATTTGCGAAAGGCTCCGAAACCCCCGTATTTCTGGTTGGACATGTAACAAAAGAAGGTGCCATTGCCGGCCCCAGAGTGCTTGAGCATATAGTGGATACGGTGCTCTATTTTGAGGGCGACAGGGGACACGCGTACAGGATTTTGAGGGCGGTAAAGAATCGTTTCGGCTCGACTAACGAAATAGGCGTCTTTGAGATGAGAGACGGCGGCCTTGCTGAGATAACAAACCCGTCGGAGTTATTTCTTTCTGAGAGGCCATTGAGTGTCTCCGGCACGACAGTGGTATCGACGGTAGAGGGGACGCGCCCGATAATGGTGGAGCTTCAGGCCCTTGTCTCCCAATCGACATTTGGCGTGCCGCGGCGCACCACTATCGGCGTCGATGTCAACCGCGTTAATCTGCTGATAGCCGTGCTTGAGAAGACCGTTGGACTGCACCTTGGCGGGATGGATGTATTTCTCAATGTAGTCGGGGGATTAAGGATAACCGAACCGGCCTTCGACCTTGGGATAATAACGACGATAGCGTCGTCGTTTCGGGAGCTGCCGATAAGACAGCATGTGTTTGTGTTTGGAGAGGTTGGGCTTTCGGGCGAAATCAGGGGGGTGTCCCACGCTGAGGCAAGGATTAGAGAGGGAGCGAAGATAGGCTTTAAGGAGGCAATTCTGCCTTTCTCCAATCTTGGCAGGCTTAACGCCAATATTAAACCAGAAATAAAATTAACAGGAGTAAGAGACATCGATGAGGCCATTAAAGCTGCTCTTGATATTTAGCGTTTGTGTGTTTGTGATTTCCTGCGCAATAAGAACGCCACTGAAGGAAACCAAGGAAGGCATGGACATAACACTTCCCACTCTCATGGAAAGATTGAGCCACATAAAGGAGATTAAGGGGTCGGCCTTAGTGGATTTGAGGATGTCCGGCGGGAGTATGTCAGGAGACGCCTCAATAATGGTGAGGCCGGACAGTTTTGATGTGAAGATATACTCGATGGGCTTTCCCGCGGGCGAAATTAAGATGCAGAACGGTGTCTTTGAAAGCAGCCATCAGTTAAGGAAAGAAGAGGAAATCGTAATTATTAAATGTTTGAAAGAGGGAATTTTCTGGTGGAACTCAACAGATATTAACATAACCAGCACCGACTGCCTGTTCTATCTCAAGCGGCCCGGGCAAGTCATAGCCCTCGATAAAAAAACCCTGAAACCCCTCGAACAGGTGATAGCACTACCCGGCGGGGAGCGGTTACACATCACATACAAGGAGGCACAGAAAATCGAAGGGATATGGTTTCCCGCAAAGATTCAGGCGACATCGGCAAAATACAGCCTGACAATAGAGTTCGATAAGATAGATATAATAATGAACTAACGCGGTGAATTTGGCAGAAGCGGCAGCTCGCCTGAACCTGTAATTACAGATATAATTCTATCGTGAAGACTGAACCGCCGTCTGTGTTTCTTGCATAGAGCCTGCCTCCCAGGCTCTCCTCTACTATTATCCTTGACATGTAAAGCCCTATCCCCGTGCCTTTATCTGCCTTGGTGGTAAAATATTGATCGAATATCTTATCGATTATTGCTTCGGGAATCCCTCCGCCGTTATCGCTTATTTCTACTTTCAATGTTCGGTTGTCTTTATTGCAATCGACTGCAATCATGCCATCGTCCGTTAGCAACCCATCCTCTCTTCTCATAAGAATTGCGTCTTTTGCGTTATTTATCAAATTTAACAAGACATGGGCCAAGTGGTTTTTATTTGCCATAATTTCAGATTCGTCACATCGCATTACCTTAGAATTATTAAGACATGTCCTGTTGTGTTTATTACACGAAATCCTGTAGGCAATCGAGTTGACTTTCAACTGCGACGAAAGCATCGAAAACACATCGGAGCAGACTCCGATTATATCTAATTTCTCCTCATTTTTTGACGGATTAAAGAAGTTCCTGAATACATCTATCGTTGTTGACATGAAATTGATTTGACTCATCGCAGTCTTTACGGTATTGTTAATATACCCGTCGTTGACTACTCCAAATTCATGAGCGTCTTTAATGTCCTGAATCATAAGAGAAAGAGAATTCAAAGGCTGTCTCCATTGGTGCGCTATCGCCCCTATCATCTCACCCATTGCGGCCATCTTCGATTGTTGGATAAGGAGCTGCTCTTTACGGCTTAATTCATCTACTTTAGCCCTGACAAGAGACTCAAGGTTTTCGTTTAGCTCACCAAGCATATGGGTCTTTGTTTTTAGTTCATTTTCCATCATTTTTCTGGTCGTTATATCATAGACCGAGGCCAGCCAACCGGCTTTGACGCCTTTGGCGTCAACTAACGGGGAAATCAAAATATTCACATTGAAATGCTCGCCATTCTTTTTTCTGAATACAGCGTCAAATCCCTCTTGCGGGGCATTCCCATCAAGCGTTGTCTTCAGCGCAGAATCGATATTACATAAATCCTCCGGCGCCCAATAGATATATGGAGGCAACGCGCCAACTAACTCTTCTGGCACCCAACCGACCATTTTGCAAAACGATGGATTGGCGTATATCTGTCTCCCCTCCAAATCCACGGCGGCAATGCCGGCGGCTGCGCTGTCTTCAATTGCCTTACGAAACGAGTGTTCCTGTTCGATAATATTTTGAAGCTCCAGCCGTTCCCTGATATCCCTGAAAATTCCCTGTATAACCTTCTTACCGCCATATTCTATTACCCTGGCATTTATGTCAGCGGGGACAAGAGAACCGCATCTATGTTTTAACTGTAAGTTCGACACTGATACATGGCCGTCATTTATCAGGTCATGGGATAAAATCCGGGATCTTTCTATTTCATGCTCAGGTAAAAGTTCAATGTAATGCCGTCCGGCCAATTCCTCATTCGTAAATCCAAGCAACTCCTCTGCCTTCCTGTTTAAGTCAATAAGAAATCCTTCATAATCGGCAATAATAATAGCGTCAACGGCGTCATTCAGCAGGTTTCTGTATTTTTCCTCCGATGCCTTCAGCGCCTCAGCCGCCATGCGTTTGGCGGTAATATCTTTGTTAATCTCTAAGCATGCAACCACATTGCCGCCCGCGTCCCTGATGGGATTTGCCGTGTTTTCAAAATATCTGATTTCTCCGCCTGGGATAACAACTTTTTTAACCAGCGGATGCGATTGCCCATCCTTGTATGACATCTCAACAGGACATCCCTCGCATATTGTATTACTGTTTGCAAAAACTTTGTAACATTTCTCTCCCAGCCGACTCCCAAACATAGATAACGTCATTTTACTTTGATAAGTAAGGTTATATTCCAAATCCCTGATGGTTAAGCCGTCTTCCATTGCGTCTATAATGGATTTGAATTTATTTCTCTCCTCAATCAGCGAATATTCCATGAGTTTTCGTTCTGTGATATCCTCGACAATCCCGACGTATATGGATAAACCGCTTTTCTTATCCGGGAAACCCCTACTCCAAACCCATCTGACAGACCCGTCGGGATGAACAACGCGATAGTCGTGGTTAAATGGCAAGCCTGACTTCAAAACTTCCATATCGGCTATCAAACGCCCTTTATCTTCCGGGTGTATTGCATTAAGAAAAGAACGCGGGTTGTCATACAGGCTCTCAAGGGTAAGTCCCATAACAATCTCATACCCCGGGCTGGCATATAATGTCCGCGTCATCCCGGCATCTGCTATCCAAAAGGCCTCTGAGATATTTTCAGTGATCAGCCTGATTAGTCCTGCCTGTTCGTCTATTTCAGCCTGAAGTCTCGCAGTTTGTTCGCTTAACTGCCCATCTCCGATTGTCTGTCTCAGACTTATATCTCCATCAGCCGCCACTTATATGTGACCCTCCTTATTCATAAAATGACAAATATAATACCATATAAAATAGTCATTTTCAATTTTTTTTTTTGTCTGAACATGATACGCACCTATGTACTCCAACAGGCCATTCTCACGGAATTGACAATTCCCCCCCTGTGGTAAATTTCACAGTTCAGGGCGTAGGCCCGGCGCGGAGACGGAAAGAAATCACTCTGCAGCAAATTTTTTCACCTGCGGTAATAAAAAGTAGTTGAATAAAAGCTGCACGATTTGTTAGCTTATACCACTGATATATTTTCGGCACTCAGAACGGCACTCCGATAGGGTTGCACGAGCAGGTTTTGCACGAGGCAGGATAAAATAACTTTGGATATAAAGAATATGTGGCCAATTAAATCGGATTCGGATAAGGAACAGGTCATACCTGATCCCAATCAGGTAAAGCTCTATGAAATCGACGAGCAGATAATCTCGCTCCTCAACAAGCGTGTCGAAGCGGTTACTGAAATAACCAATGCCGCTACAGCCGGTGCAGGGGATGCGAAGATTGAACTCTTCAGCCCAAGCAAAGAGCTGGAACTAATCGAGAGATTGCAGAAACTCAATACAGGCTCATTTCCCAACGACGCGATAAAGACGATTTTTAAAGAGATATTCTGCGCTACCTTATCGTTAGAACATCCCATGACCGTTGCCTATCTTGGGCCGCAGGCTACATACACCCATCAGGCCGCTCTAAAATACTTCAGCTCCACCTGCAAGTATATCTCCACAGACAGCATTAAGGAGGTCTTTGAGAATGTGGAATCCGGCAATGCCAGCTTTGGCGTTGTGCCAATTGAGAACTCAAACGAAGGCGCGGTTAACTATACGTTTGATATGTTTGTTGACTACAATTTAAAGGTTTACGCGGAGATACTACTATCGATAAATCACCATCTGCTGTCAAAGTCCGGCGACGCAGAGATAAAAAAAATATACTCCCATCCCCAGGTGATAGCTCAGTGCCGCAAGTGGCTTGAGAGACATATGCTTGGCGTGCCGATATTTGAGGCAGGCTCCACAGCCCAGGCAGCGGCAATTGCAGCGGAGGAAAAAGGCGTGGCAGCCATTGGCAGCGAACTGGCCGCTAAGATTTACGATTTGAATGTCATCGAGAAAGGTATCGAAAACGTAAAAGACAACGTTACGAGATTCCTTGTGATCTCTAAAGAGGCGCAGGGCAGTACCGGCAACGACATGACATTAATAATGTTTACGGCAAAAGACCAGCCCGGCGCCCTTCACGAGATACTGACGCCGTTTAAGAAACAAAAGATAAACCTTACGAGGATAGAATCCAGGCCGTCGAAGAAAAAGGCGTGGGATTATATATTCTTTGCCGATATGGAAGGCCATATAGAGGACAAGAAGGTAAAAAAGGCACTCGAAGAGGTTAGAAAGCACAGCGTATATCTTAAGATTCTGGGGTCATATCCCCATGTGGAAACGATTGAAAGGTAGATCCGGGGCACAGGCATTCTATTGGCCGAACATTCTTTGGCGGTATGAAAACAACCTTAAAGAGGTAAGAAAAGACATTGCTTAAAGTTCCACAGTACGTCGATAAAATAGCGCCATACGTACCTGGCAAGCCCATAGAAGAGCTTGAAAGAGAGCTTGGAATAAGCCGGTCAGTTAAACTCGCGTCGAACGAAAACCCTCTTGGGCCGTCGCCTCTGGCGCTCGAGGAGATTGTTAAACATACGAGTGAGCTTCACAGATACCCCGACGGCGCAGCCTATGCGCTCAGGTCTGCATTGGCACAGATGCACGGCGTCGATATCGAAGAGATAATCATAGGACAAGGCAGCAATGAGCTTATAGATATTGCCATCAGGGCGTTTCAGCAGCCCGGTGATGAGACGATAATGGGGTCTCCCTCTTTTGTCGTTTACTATATCTCATCGGCAAAGGCCGGAGGCGTCCCCATTCAGGTGCCGCTTACGAAGGACTACCGGCTTGATTTAAACGGCATGGCAGATAAAATCACAGACAAGACGAAGATAATCTGCATATCCAATCCAAATAACCCTACGGGGACGATTGTTACGAAAGATGAGCTGCGGGAGTTTTTTAAGTGGCTGCCAGATAATATTCTGACAATAATGGACGAGGCATACTATGAGTATGCCGCTGGCGTTGAGACGTATCCAGACTCTATGGAGCACTTCAGAGACGGCAGGGACATACTTATTCTGAGGACATTTTCAAAGGCCTATGGGCTTGCCGGCCTGAGAATAGGCTATGGCATCGCGAATAAGACGATAACCGGGGCAATGAACAAGATACGAGAGCCGTTTAACACCTCGACGTTGGCTCAAAAGGCCGCCATTGCGGCACTGAAAGACACTGCTCACGTAAGGCGTACCATTGAGATAAACGCTCAGGGCAAGGAATATCTCTACAAAGAGCTGACTGCTCTTGGGATAGACTTCTTACCGTCTCATACAAATTTTATTTATATGGACTTAAAAAAAAATGCAATGGAAATATATAATAGATTATTAAAGCTGGGCATGATTATACGGCCTATGGGTTTGGCAGACACTACCACTATCAGGGTAACAATAGGTCTGCCGCCTGAAAATGAAGAGTTCATTCGCACACTTAAGGAGGTATTGTAAATGGATATAGTAGTGTTGAAGAAATCATCTACGCAGGACGAGATAGATAACATACAAAAGCGGCTTGAGGCAAAGGGGCTTTCTGTAAACATATCGAAGGGTACGGAGAGGACAATTATCGGCGTAATCGGCGATACATCGAAGATATCGGAGGAGGAGGTTGACTCTGTAAGGGCGATGGCCGGAGTGGATGAGGTAATGAGAATAGTAAAGCCTTACAAGCTGGCAAGCAGGGATTTCAAAAAGGAAAATACGGTAATAGACGTTGACGGCCTGAAAATCGGGGGAAACAAGATACACATAATAGCCGGGCCATGCGCCATAGAAGGCCGGGATATACTGCTGTCAATAGCGCAGAAGGTTAAAGAAGGCGGGGCATCCTTTGTCAGAGGCGGGGCGTTTAAGCCGCGCACATCGCCATATACGTTTCAGGGCATGGGGGAAGAGGGACTTGAAATACTGCTTGAGGCAAAGAAATTAACCGGAATGCCCATAGTAACGGAGCTGATGGACCCGAGGGATTTAACTCTGATGCTCAAATACACAGACATAATCCAGATAGGGACGCGCAATATGCAAAACTTCAGGCTGCTGCTTGAAGTCGGCATGGTCGATAAACCGGTACTGCTGAAGCGCGGCCTCGCGGCAACGATAAAAGAGTGGCTGATGGCCGCCGAATACATAATGTCAAGGGGCAACCACAAGGTAATCCTCTGTGAACGCGGCATAAGGACGTTTGAAACTACAACGAGAAACACGCTTGATTTAAGCGCAGTTCCCGTGCTGAAAGAGCTGACCCACCTGCCCGTAATAGTAGATCCGTCACATGCCGTAGGCAGATGGGATTTAGTGAAACCGATGTCTCTGGCCGCCGTAGCAGCGGGCGCCGACGGTCTTTTAATAGAGGTGCATACTAAGCCCGAAGAGGCGTGCTCCGATGGAGAGCAATCGCTGAAGCCCGATGTATTTAACGATTTAGTAAAGAGTTTACGGCTGGTAGCTGCCGCCGTAGGAAGGGAAATATAGATAGATATGTGAGGAAGTCTTGTTTTTTGAAAAAACGGCGATAATTGGCGTAGGCCTGATAGGGGCGGCGGTGGCCCTCGCCATGAAAAAGAATGGAATAGCAAAGAGGATATGCGGTTTCGGAAGGAATGAAACGAATCTGAAAAACGCCTGCGCAAGGGGCATAATAGACGATTACGCACTTAATCTGAAGGATTTGACCGATGGTGCCGACCTTGTTATATTTGCCGCCCCTGTCGGTGCGTTTACTGCAATAGCCGCCGGCATTGCCCCATATCTGAAGGCTGGGGCGATAGTGTCAGACGTAGGCAGCGTCAAGGGCGCTCTGGTCTATGAAATGGAGTCGGCAATGCCTGAAGGTGCAGCCTTTGTAGGGGCACATCCCATCGCCGGCAACGACAAATCCGGCATCGATGCGGCAGACCCCGATATCTTTAAAGGGGCAAAGTGCGTCATCACCCCTACCCCACGCACCGATAAGACCGCTTGCCAGACAATAACCTCCATGTGGGAGCGCTTTGGCTGCAAAATAGAGACACTCTCACCGGAAAGGCATGACGAGATATTATCCTGCGTAAGCCACCTGCCGCATATCGCGGCGTATGCCCTCGTCAATGCCGTGCAGGAGATAAACCCTGATTTTTTCCCTTACTCAGGCCCGGGCTTCATGGATACCACGCGCATAGCTATGAGTTCTGCCGAGATCTGGAGGGATATTTGCATATTAAATAAGGACAACATACTAAACCACTTAAATGCCTATAAACGGGAGCTTGAACTGATTACTACCTATATAAATGATTTAAACTGGACAGCGCTCACAAAAGAGTTTGAGAAGTCGGGTGAAGTGCGAAAAAAATTGAAAGGCAGAAGAAGAAATTAGAAAATGACATCTGAAACGCTAAAAAAAGCAGGGCCGTTCAAGGGGCAGATAATACCGCCGCCTGATAAGTCCATATCCCATAGGGCGGTGTTTTTTTCGTCGCTTGCCTATGGAAAATCGGAGGTACGAAATTATTTAAAGGCCGGGGACATCTACTCTACTATAAACGCATTTAGAATGTTAGGGGTCAATATAGAGGAAGCGCAAGGCAATTTGTTAATTACTGGAGAAGGGCTTTACGGTCTCAAAGAACCGAAAGACGTAATAGACTGCGGTAACTCTGGTACAACAGCGAGGTTACTTTGCGGTGTACTTGCTGGATGCAAGTTTAATTCCTCTCTGATCGGTGATGAGTCTCTTTCAGGACGGCCAATGGGTAGAGTAATTGAGCCTCTTAAAAAAATGGGCGCCAATATTTCTGCAAAAAACGACAACTATTTTCCACTGTCAATAACTGGAGGGTTGCTGAGGGCTATTAAATATAAAATGCCCGTAGCCTCGGCACAGCTTAAATCTGCCATCATATTGGCCGGACTTTTTGCCGACGGTGAGACGGTAATCGAAGAGCTAATCAAATCCCGCGATCACACTGAAAGAATGCTTCAATCGTACGGAGCTAAGATGTATGTAGAGAAATTAAAAATAACCGTCACCGGCCCAATTAATAGACTGACCCCATGCGACATCACAGTACCCTGCGATATTTCTTCGGCGGCCTTCTTCGTTGCAGGGGCATTGATGGTGGAAAAATCCGAATTATTGATTAAAGATGTTGGACTAAACCCCACGAGAGCTGGTTTTATTGACGTACTTAAAAAAATGGGCGCAGATGTGGAAATCCTTGATGAGAGAATGGTATCAGGGGAGCCGACTGGCAACCTGCTCTGCAAATACACGAATAACCTCAAACCCATAACTTTGGCAAAAGAGGACATCCCGTCGTTGATAGACGAGTTTCCTATTCTCTGTGTGCTGGCTACTCGTGCATCAGGGGTTACCGAAATACGCGGTGCCGGTGAGCTGCGCGTAAAGGAATCTGACAGGATAAAAGCTATTGTAACTGAATTACGAAAAATGGGCGCAAAGATAGAGGAGTACGAAGACGGTGTGGCAATCGAAGGCCCTGTTACCCTTAAAGGCAGCAATCAGCTACAAAGTTACGGCGATCACAGAATAGCGATGGCGCTCTCAATTGCTGCCATTTCAGCGGAAGGTGAATCTGTGATTAACGGTACTGACGCCGTAGGGATTTCATATCCTGAGTTTTACGATGAACTTAAGAGGCTTACGCAGTGACAAACAGAAACGGCAGGAGAAAAGTGATAGCGATAGACGGCCCTGCAGGCGCGGGCAAATCCACAGTGGCACGGGCGCTTGCCGTGAACATCGGGTTTGACTATTTAGATACCGGCGCCCTTTACAGGGCAGCGGCGCTGAAACTGGTCCAAGCCGGACTTAACGAGGGCGCAGACGATGACCTGCTGTCCTCTGTCTTGCGCCGTACATTAATAGAATTCAAAAATGGAGTTGTATTCCTTGACGGTAAGGACGTATCTGAGGAAATCAGGACGCCGGAGGCGGGGCATTACTCCAGCGTGTTTTCGGCGAGGAAGCCGGTAAGAGACTATCTGCTTGAGATACAAAGGAATGCGGGCGGCACAAACGGTTCAAGCGGTATAGTTGCCGAAGGCAGGGACATGGCAACCGTGGTGTTTCCCGACGCGTTGAAAAAGTTTTATATAACCGCAGACGAGCATACGCGCGCCCAAAGAAGACATGCCCAGTTAAGCGAAAAAAATCCTGACGTAACGCGGGAAAATGCACGTCTGGATATCGCCGCAAGAGATGAACGCGACACGACAAGGGCAATCGCGCCGCTTACAAGGGCAGCCGACGCCATAGAGATAGACACAACGAACCTCTCGATAGAGGAAACAATATTGAAGATGCTGAAGGAATGCCTATGAAATTAACCTCGGTGGATAGTTTTCTGGATTCCTGCTTTCGCAGGAATGACAGAAATAGAAAAATTCCCCGAAAAAAGTCTGTCATTCCTGCGAAGACAGGAATCCAGTTCTTTATTAACGAATTTAACTGGCGAAATATTATAATATGACAATAACGGTGGCTAAAATGGCAGGGTTTTGTTTCGGCGTAAAGAGGGCAGTAAATATGGCGTTTGACATGGCCTCCAACAAGGACGGCGTTTATACGTTAGGCCCGATAATCCACAACCCCCAGGTAGTGGCGAAATTAAAGGAACGGGGGATAGTGGATGTGGAAGAGCCGTCCGGGGATATGAAGGCGATAATAATAAGGACGCACGGCATACCTGTCGAAACATACGATAAAATACAGGAAATGGGAATAGAAATAATAGACGCGACATGTCCCTTTGTCAAAAAGGCACAGCAATATGCTAAACTGTTAAGAGAAGAAGGTTATCAGGTGATTATATTGGGCGACAGGCACCACCCTGAGGTGAAATCCATAATGAGCTATGCCGGAACAGATGTTTACGTGGTGAAAGACGGGGAAATTCCTGAAGGATTAAAATCCCGCGTCGGCGTAGTAGTGCAGACGACACAGCCTGTTGACGCCCTGAAGAGATTGCTTTCAAACATAGTAGATAAAATAAAAGAGATTAAAGTGTATAATACTATATGTAACTCAACGGCACTGAGATTGAAAGAGACGAACGAGATGTCAGGCGATGTGGATATAATGATAATAGCCGGCGGCAAGAACAGCGCCAATACCACGCAATTGGCTAACCATTGCGTGTCTCTTGGGGTATGTACATATCACATAGAGACGGCTCCAGAACTGCAGCAGCATTGGTTTGACGGGGTCGAACATGTTGGAATAACCGCGGGCGCATCGACGCCCGATTGGATAATACAGGAGATAATAGAAAGAATTAATCATATAGGGGGCAAGACAGGTAATGGAAGTTCAAAATAGCGATCTGGAACAACTATACGCAGGTACGTTCAGAAGTATTGAAGCCGGAATGATAATGACCGGCAAGGTAATATCAAAAAAGTCCGACGCCATTGTCGTTGACATAGGCTATAAATCGGAGGGGTTTATTCCGATTGACGATTTCACTCAGGAAGAACTTAAGGAGCTGAAAGAAGGCAGTGACATAGAGGTTCTGGTGTCCTCGATAAGGGACTCTGAAGGGACCATAACACTGTCTAAAAGCAGGGCCAAGATACTCAAGACACAAAAAATGCTTCAGCAGTCCTTCGATGAGGGTGCAATCATAGACGGCAAGATAGTGGAAAGGACAAAGGGCGGTTTCTTTGTCGATGTCGCAGGAGTGAAGGCATTCCTGCCCGGCTCGCACTATGATGTTAAACCTCTGAGGGCAACAGACGATGTCGTCGGGCTTCAGTGCCGCTTCAAGGTGCTAAAGCTTAACAACAAGCTGAATAACGTAATAGTATCGAGACGCGCGGTAATAGAAGAAGAAAAGAAGCAGAAAAAAACGCAGACCCTTTCGAATATCAAAGAGGGAGTGATAATAAATGGCACGGTGAAAAACGTAACCGACTACGGGGTCTTTATCGATTTGGGCGAAATAGACGGCCTCCTGCACATATCGGACATATCGTGGGGCAGGATAAACCACCCGGCGGATTACTTCAACATCGGAGAGGAAGTGGAAGTGCTCGTGCTGAAATATGACCAGGAGTCGGAGAAGGTCACACTGGGCTATAAACAGAAAAAGTCCGACCCATGGCTCGACATAGAAACCAGATACACCGAGGGAAAGATGGTAACCGGCAAAGTGGTCGGCATAACGGACTACGGCGCATTTATCGAGCTGGAAGAAGGTGTGGAGGGGCTTGTGCATGTGTCCGAATTAGATTGGTCGGCCCGCCCCGGGCATCCGTCGAAATACCTGGAGATCGGCGACTCAGTTGACGTGGCAGTCTTAAAAATAGAGAATAATCAAAGGCGGATATCGCTGGGCATTAAACAGTTGAAGCCCAAACCGTGGGAGCTTGTCGCAGAGCGATACGCCGTAGGACAAAAGGTCACGGGCAAAGTCAGGACAATAACAGATTTCGGCGTGTTTGTCGGAATGCCGGAGGGAATAGACGCCCTGATTCACATATCCGATATATTCTGGACAAAGCATATCAAGCATCCATCTGAGGTGTTTAAATTAAGACAAAAAGTGGAGGCCGTGGTGTTGAGCCTTGAGCCGGATAAGAAACGGATGCTGCTTGGTGTAAAGCAACTGAAGCCAGATCCATGGATAAACGAGATACCGCAAAGATTTAAAATAGGCAGCGACGTCAACTGCAAGGTGCTCAGGGTAAGTGAATACGGCCTGTTCGTAGAGATAGAGGACAGCGTGGAAGGTCTTGTCTATGCCTCAGAGATAATCAAGAACACGGAAGAGAACTATGTGGAAGGCTCTCTGATAAAGGCAAGGATAATCAAGCTGGATTTCGAACAAAGAAAAATAGGATTGAGCATGGTTGCCGCCGGTGATACAAGACGCCGTGAAGAACCAGAGCCAACACCCGCAACAGACGAGCAATGAAGAAGGTAGTCTTGTTTTTCATAGGGCTGTTTGTCATTCTCGTCATTGTAAGTCTCGCGCTGACGGTGATGGGAAAGCGCATACCTATTGGTGAGAAAATAGCGCTGATAAAGGTCGAAGGAATTATACTGTCCTCTAAAGAGACGGTAAAAGAACTGAAGAAATACAGGGAAGACCCTTCGATAAAGGCAATATTGTTGAGTGTTGACAGCCCTGGCGGGGCGGTGGTGCCCTCGCAGGAGATATATGAAGAGGTCAAAAAGACAAGCGCCAATAAAAAAGTGGTAGTATCGATGGGCTCTGTTGCCGCCAGCGGTGGATATTACATCAGCGCCCCCGCAACGAAGATAATAGCAAACGCCGCCACCGTAACAGGCTCGATTGGGGCTTATATGGAGACTGTCAACATAAGCGCCCTGATGGACAAGATAGGCGTGAAGAGGGAAATAGTAAAAAGTGCCAAATATAAGGATATGGGTTCGTTATACCACGGGCTTGGGACAGATGAGAGGGCAATGTTCCAGGGACTGCTTGACGACATACACAGACAGTTCGTCGAGGCCGTTGCAAGCGGCAGAAAAATGCCGATAGAGAAGGCGGAGGCCCTCGCCGATGGAAGGATATTCACCGGGCGCCAGGCGCTGAAGGCCGGCCTTGTTGATAAAATCGGCACCCTGCAAGACGCAATCAAAGAGACCGCGGCCCTTGCCGGCATAAAAGGCGAACCTAACATAGTCACAAAGAAAGACGATTTTTCGGTTACGGAATTGTTCTCAAATAAATTTGCGAGTGAGATTTTTTTGAAGGTGTTTCCTTTATATAAATTTAACTACTTGATGAACTGAGGGGGGCGTATGACCAGGTCAGAATTGATTGAACTTGTAACGCAAAGGACGCCGGGGCTGACGCGTGTGCAGACCGAGATAATAGTAGAGGCCTTTTTCCAAAGTATCGCAGATGCCTTAAACAGAGGCGAGAAGATTGAAGTCAGGGGTTTTGGAAACTTCAGATTGAAACAGAGAAGCCCGCGCAAGGCGCGAAATCCCAAGACAGGGGAGATTGTCGATGTCCCCGCTAAAAAGGTACTCCATTTCAAGATGGGCAAAGAACTCAGAGAGCTGATAAACAAGCGGTAACTCCCCAGCGCGATGACCGCCCTGAATTGTTAATGACAAGGAGAACATTTTTAACCGCAACTGTTAAAACGATCCTATTGTCGATTGTAACAGGCGTCAGTGCCGTAGCCGCATATTTTATGTATCCGGCAGGACTAAGGACAAGGCAAACGGTGTATTGTGATTGTATGGACGACAATGCACTGCCAAAGAAGGGCGTTAAGCGCGCCGAATACCGCTTCAAACTAAAAGGAAAAGAAATGACTGCCAGCGTATTCATAGTAAATCAGGAGGGGACTATCTATGCACTTTCCCCTGTATGTACCCACCTGGGGTGTCTGGTAAATTATAACAGGCACAAAAATGAATTCATCTGTCCCTGCCACGGGGGGAAATACGACACCAGTGGAAAGGTCATATCAGGGCCGCCTCCCGGGCCTCTGACAAGGCTTCCTGTGAAGGTAGAAAACGGCAGGGTATATATAGGTGTTGTGTTACCGGCGGCGGCATAATGGGCAAGGCTTATAACTGGTTAGACGAAAAGTTTAAAATTAAGGCGCCGCATAAAAAATTTCTGCAGAGACGTCTGCCGTCTAACCTTAACTACTTCTACTGCCTTGGAGGCGCGGCGTTTACTTCTTACCTGATTTTATTTATAACCGGTTCGATGCTTTCCCTATATTACGTTCCATCTGAAATGGAGGCATATGAGAGCATTTTGAAAATCCAGCGGGAGGTACATCTTGGATGGCTTATTCGCAGCTGCCACAAGTGGTCAGCCACGCTATTAATTGTGTTTATTTTGTGTCATACCCTGCGTGTGTTCGCATCCAGGGCATACAAAGCGCCGAAAGAGTTAAATTGGATTGTGGGCTGTCTGACGTTGGTATCGGCGTTTGCGTCGGGATTTACCGGCTACCTTCTGCCGTGGGACCAAAAGAGCTACTGGGCAACGACAGTAGGGACCTCTATGGCCTCAACAATACCCGTGGCGGGCAGAGACCTGATGTACCTCATACGCGGCGGCATGGATGTCGGCGGCAGTACGCTGATAAGGTTTTACAGCTTTCACGTCCTATGGCTGCCGGTAACAATGGCGGCGCTGCTGTGGGCACACTTCCATATGATAAAGCGGCTGGGCATTAAGGGCAGGCTCTGATACGCAGGTTATAATAAAATATCCTTTATCACAATGAATTAATTGAGTTAATTGGTGGTCCCAACGGGAGTCGAACCCGTGTTTCAGCCTTGAGAGGGCCACGTCCTGGGCCACTAGACGATGGGACCTTATACTGGGGAGAGAGGACTCGAACCCCTACAGGCAAATCCAGAGTCTGCTGTCCTGCCATTAGACGACTCCCCAACTGTGCTCTACCGCTATTTTAATTAATCCCCCTCGCTCCTGTCAAATATTCTGCGGCAAGGGGTACTCATAAATTGGTTTCTTTTCACACAGCTCCCTGACGCGCTGCCGCTGGGTATCCATGATTTGCGGCTGACCAGCGCTGGTAATTACTTTATCTATTATATCGGCCACCACGGACATGTCTTCCTCTGTGAAGCCGCGGGTTGTCAGCGCAGGTGTGCCCAGCCTTATGCCGCTTGTTATCGTTGCGGGTTTATCGTCGTATGGGATGGAATTCTTATTTACCGTTATATCTGCAAGATCAAGCGCTGCCTCAGCCTCTTTGCCGGTTACGTTTTTGTTCCTAAGGTCAACCAGCATCAAATGTGTATCTGTTCCACCGGATATTATTTTATATTCCCTGTTTTTTAATTCTTCGCTGAGGCGCTGAGCGTTTTTAATTATCTGCTCCTGATATGCCTTAAACCCGGGGGTAAGCACCTCTTTGAACGCCACCGCCTTTGCCGCTACGACATGCATCAACGGTCCGCCCTGAACTCCTGGAAACACCGCCTTGTCTATCGCTTTGGCATATTTGGCCATGCACATTATCATCCCGCCGCGTGGACCTCTAAGGGTCTTATGTGTCGAGGATGTGACAAAGTCCGCGTATGGCACCGGGGATGGATGAAGTCCTGCGGCTACCAAACCAGCTATATGCGCTATATCGACTAACAACATCGCGTTTATCTCAGCCGCTACCGCGGAGAATTTCCCAAAGTCTATTATTCTCGAATAGGCACTCGCCCCGGCCACTATCATCTTTGGCTTGTGCCTGAGCGCCTGTTCTCTTACAAATTCATAATCTATATAGCCTGTCTCTTTGTCAACGCCATAAAATACGTTTTCATATATCATACCAGAAAAATTTACGGCCGCACCATGGGTTAAATGCCCTCCGTGGCGCAGGTCCATACCTAATATTTTATCGCCCGGACTTAGTACCGAGAAAAAAACCGCCATGTTTGCCTGTGAACCGGAGTGTGCCTGGACATTGACATGTTCCGCGCCAAAAATCCCCTTTGCCCTTTCTATCGCCAGGGACTCCACGACATCGGCATATTCACAGCCGCCGTAGTATCTCTTATTTGGGTAGCCCTCTGCGTATTTATTCGTAAATACCGAGCCTTGAACTTCCATAACGGCAGGGGATGCGTAGTTTTCAGACGCTATCAATACCAGTTTATTTTGCTCCCTCTGAAGCTCTCCAATTATTGCTTCATAGATTTCAGGGTCGGCCTGTTTTATTGCATCAAGTTTTGAATTCAATGGAGTCCTCTATTTTTGAGATTTTTTTTAGTCTCAGCTCATGCCGTCCGCCTTCAAATTTCGTGTGAAGCCACACCTTTAATATTTCAGCGGCTGCTTCCTCTGTGATTATCCTGCTGCCCATAACTAATACGTTAGCGTTGTTGTGTTCTCTGCTCATTTTCGCAGTAAAGACATCATGACAGAGAGCCGCCCTAACGTTTTTATACTTATTCGCTACTATAGACATGCCTATCCCGCTGCCACAGATAAGAACTGCCCCATCCACCTGCCCTTTTGAGACGGCCTCGGCCGCCTTCGAGCCATAATCAGGATAATCCACAGACTCCTTACCGCTCGTTCCGACATCTCTTACCTCAATGCCTTCACTCTTTAACAGCCCGTGTATCAGAGCTTTAAGTTCGACACCGGCATGGTCACACCCAATCGCTATCACCATTCGATACTCTCCAGAGGGTATAATAAATAACTGCTTTAATCATTGTCAAGGCTTCAAATTGTCACTCAGCAATTCTCAGTGAAGGAGCAGTATAATGGCCCCCGAGAATGAGACAATAGGGTAAAATAGAGTCTATTGTTTCAGGAGGAGGGATTCAGATGAAGGGCAGAAGGCGGTTTAGCAAAGAATTTAAGACCAGGGGTGTTATGACTTTTATATTTAAATCTGTTATCATGGCAGCTTTATTAATGGCTATCATCCTATTAAGTCTGACAGCTGGAGCCTCGAATGAGAAAATCGTATTTCTTGGCGACAGCCTGACGGCAGAAGCCGATTGGAATGCGTTGTTTCCCAATGGCAATATAGTAAACCACGGGATAGGCGGCGACACGACCATCGATATTTACAATCGTCTTGGGTATGTGATTAAGGACGCTCCAAAAAGGATTTTCATTATGGCCGGCATAAACGATATTTTCATGGGAAGACCCATTGAAGAATTAATCCAGACCTATAATAAAATAATAAGTGTCCTGATAACCAGGCTCCCTAACGTGGAAATCTACGTCATGAGCATATTGCCGGTCAACTTTGAGTTTAGAGGGGACTTCCATAATTCATACATTAATTCGGTTATAATTACCACAAACGAAAGAATTAAACAAGCCGTTAATAAATATAAAAGAGATAAAGTAAAATTTCTTGACATACACGGGACGTTCACCGAGAACCGCACATCAAAACTAAACCCCATGTTTACCGATGACGGTGTACATCTGACGCCGCAGGGATACTTGAATTGGAAACAGCAGATTAAGCCGTATGTGTATTAGCTACCAATAAGCGTTCATAGAAGTAATAACATTTGAATCATCCTGAGCCTGTCGAAGGATGCTCCTTTATTTCACATTTCCACATAAACCGGTAACCCTTCGGCGCGCTCAGGGCAAGCTCAGTGTGATTCTTTTAACATGACGATTGTTACCGACAGGGTTGCAAATTAGTATAACTTCTAATTTCCTGACATGTGAAGGCAGCCTTTCATAGCACTCCCAATAAGAAGCGCCTGCATAATGTTTCATATCCTTTTATAACGGCCTTGTTTAAATTCTAAAACAGCTATGCCGGAGACAATTTTCAACCTGTCTGATTTAGCGTCTTCCTCAAATTGTCTATCCCAAACCTCTGCGTCGAATTCGTCAAACCAGTCCCTAAGCCTGACTAAATCGTCTTCCATTAAGGCCGTTATAGCCTTTTCTATATCATTTAACGTTTCCACTACATACCTCTAATCCTTTGCAATTTGTAGAGCAACTGAAAAGGCTCCTATTATCGCTAATGCTATGGATACGACCCTAAATCAGTTTTGTAGTATTAAATAGATGTTATCAAGAAATATTTCTTTTTGTCAATAATAACCGGTTAAAAAACAAATCTCCATTAGATGCGTACATTACCTGCCGCTGACGCCTGCCTTTTCTTTGAAACTCTGACAGGCCTTGCCCGACGCACTGAAGACCTCCTGTGATGGCATCACTTTACTCTTAAAGCCCATGAACTTGCAGCCATAGGGAAATTTTCTGTCCCATGTGATAAAAAAGTGGTGGCACTTAAAACAATCTATCCTGTTTGCCATAGTTAATCGTTGCCAGTATTATATGAAATCGGTTAAACTCTCTGTGGTTATATGATACCCGATTGACGATATGCCGTGTCAAATTATTTGGAGGTTCTATGAAACGCACAAAGATTATCTTAGAAGAGAAAGACATTCCAAGTCAGTGGTATAACATTATGGCCGATATGCCAAACCTTCCCAAGCCGCCGCTTCATCCGGCGACACACAAGCCCGTTGGGCCGGACGACCTTGCGGCGATTTTCCCTATGGCACTTATCGAGCAGGAGGTTACTCAGGAGCGCTGGATACAAATCCCCGAAGAGGTTTTAGATGTCTATACCCTATGGCGCCCATCTCCGCTTTACCGCGCACACAGGCTTGAAAAGGCTCTCGCAACGCCGGCAAAAATTTACTATAAATATGAAGGCGTAAGCCCTGCCGGAAGCCATAAGACCAATACCTCTATCCCACAGGCATACTACAACAAGCAGGCCGGAATAAGGCGCATAGCCACAGAGACCGGCGCCGGCCAGTGGGGTGCCGCGATGTCTCTGGCCGGTACGTTCTTTGGTCTTGAGGTCACCGTCTATATGGTAAGAGTAAGTTATAACCAAAAACCCTACAGGCGCATATCCATGGAGACATGGGGGGCCACTGTCCACCCAAGTCCAAGCAATCTGACAAACTCCGGCAGGGCAATCCTTGACAAAGACCCCGAAAGCCCCGGCAGCCTCGGCATCGCCATCAGCGAGGCCGTCGAGGACGCAGCCACACATCGGGACACCAATTATGCCCTCGGTTCGGTTCTTAATCATGTCCTGCTTCATCAGACAGTTATAGGGCTTGAGCTAAAGAAACAGTTTGAGATTGCCGGTGATTATCCCGATATCGTAATAGGCTGCTGCGGCGGGGGAAGCAATCTTGGCGGCGTGAGTTTTCCATTCCTATGTGACAAGATACACGGCAAGGAACTAAGGGTCATAGCCGTAGAGCCGAAGTCCTGCCCTACCCTTACCAAGGGAGAGTTCAGGTATGATTTTGGCGACACCGCCGGGCTGACGCCGCTTCTTATGATGTACACGCTTGGGCATGACTTCGTCCCACCGGGGATTCATGCAGGGGGACTTCGCTATCACGCCGATTCCTCGCTTATTTCGCAGCTTACACATGACCGGCTTATCGAGGCGCGCGCCTATCATCAGACAGAGGTCTTTACCGCGGCCATGTTGTTTGCCAAAACCGAAGGGATTATCCCCGCCCCGGAAAGTTCGCACGCCATTAAGTGTGCCATAGACGAGGCCTTGCAGGCAAAAGAAGAAGAAAAAGAAAAGACCATCGTGTTTAACCTTAGCGGCCACGGCTATCTTGACATGGCTGCCTATTCGGACTTTATTGAAGGTAAGATAATCGACTGCGCATATCCGGAAGAGAAGATAAAAGAGGCGCTCTTGCGGCTTCCAACTATAGACTGATATGAGACATGTTATCTTAGGAACGGCCGGGCACATCGACCACGGTAAGAGCGCGCTTGTCATGGCCCTTACCGGCATAGACCCTGACAGGCTGAAAGAGGAAAAAGAACGAGGCATAACGATTGACCTGGGGTTTGCCGACCTCAGATATGATTTGCTCACAGTAGGCATTGTGGATGTCCCCGGGCATGAGCGGCTGATTAAGAACATGCTTGCCGGGGCAGGAGGCATAGACCTTGTCCTGTTTGCCATAGCCGCCGATGAGGGAGTTATGCCCCAGTCCAGAGAACACCTTGCCATTTGCAACCTGCTTGGCATAAGGACAGGCATTGTTGCCGTTACTAAGACAGACATTGTTGAGCCGGACATCGTGGAAGTTGTTGTGGAGGAAGTAAGAGATTTTGTAAAGGGGACATTCCTCGAGGGTGCGCCGATTGTGCCGGTGTCTTCAAAGAGCGGCCATAATATAGATGAACTAAAGAAACAGATTCAGGAAACTGCACTTGGGACAGTAGTAAAATCTTCGGACGGTATCTTTCGTCTGCCCATCGACAGGGTGTTTACGCTCAAAGGGTTTGGCACTGTGGTAACAGGCACGGCTATCTCCGGGAGTATTAAGGTCGATGACGCGGTTGAAATCCTGCCTTCCGGGATAAAGACAAAGGTGCGCGGGCTTCACAGCCATAACCACGTTGTGAAATCAGGCATTGCCGGACAGCGTGTTGCGGTAAATTTGCAGGGCGTCGATAAAGACGCAATAAAAAGAGGCGACGTCGTGGTACACTGCGAAACGATTGCCGCCACAGATAGGCTGGATGCCAAAATTCAGCTGCTAAAAAATGCACAGCCGTTAAAAAACAGGTCAAGCGTTCATCTGCATATCGGTACGTCGGAGACAACGGCACGTGTGATTGTCCATCGCGTAGAAAAGCTCATGCCGGGGGAGTCCGCATTTTGCCAGCTGCGCCTTAAACAGCCTGTTATCGCAATGGCAGGAGATCGATTTATAATCAGACGCCTTTCGCCAGTCGATACCATAGGCGGCGGTATCGTCATTGACCCGACCCCGCCTGCAAGGAGAAAAAAAGCAGATGACTCCTTTTTTGAGCTTTATCTAACCGGCAGTCTCTCCTCAAGGCTTGCCGAGAAAATAAAAGGGGCCGCACTTAAAGGAATACCAAAACAAAAACTCTATGCCTGGGCCGCAGAGGACATAACGGCAATAGATAAGGCCATTGAAACCCTGAAAAAAAATGGATTGATTACTGAAGCAAACGAGCAATTATTTCACATGAGTTATATTAATAAATTACATGAAGATATAATATCAAACTTAAAAATATATCATAATAAGAACCGTCTTCATTCTGGCATGTCAAAGGAAGAACTCCGCGGGCTGTTTAAACAAATCGACGCTAAGGTGTTTTATAAGATTCTGAACGCGTTTAACGAAGTAATTGCCGATAAAGAATTGATACGCCTGAAGGATTTCAGACCGTCTTTATCACAGACAGATGAGAGTATCAAAATAAAAATTCTTGAGATGCTCAGGACCTCGCAGTATCAGCCGCCGTCAAGGCAAGAACTTGCCGCCGCATTTTCGATAAAAGAAAAACAGGCCGAGGATATATTAAAGCTGCTCGCTAAAGAAGACCTTCTGGTAAGAATAAACGATTCCTTGTATATGGATAAAGGCGATTATGAAAAAATGATAGGGATTGTCAGGGAATTCGGAAAGGACAGGAAGGAAATTACCGTTTCTGAATTTCGTGAAATTCTGGGTACGACAAGAAGATACGCACTGCCATTTTTGGAGTACCTTGACGGGAAAAAAATCACAATGAGAGTCGGTGATAAAAGAAAGATTCTTCTGGCCTGTTAATACACAAATACAGTCATATAAATCACTTCACGGTAATCATATATAAAGTCGTCTGAGTTGCCGCCGGATTGGTAACATATGCCTGTGGTCAACTGCCTGCGGTCAACTTCTGAAATACTTCCTCGCGCACCCTCTGTCAGGGGGCGCGCGAGGTTTCCTTTTACCGGTTTAATCAGGCGCTTGTGCTATTAGTATGTATAAACACCACCAACAGGTCCATAAGGATTAAATAGACCTCGATCAGAACAGGAGTAGCCGACAAGATTACGTTTGGGTGAAGTGGTACCCTGATAGCACATGAGGCCAATGGTCGAGCAGTTAAATGTAGGACGGGCAGTGGCAGTGAAATTCGTAGGTAGGGTAATACCTGCAGTGTTAGTCCCAAAGATGTCAAGCCTACCACCGTAATATGCCAGTGTGCCAGTGCCGGTATCATTGGAAAGATCTCCCGATAATGTTCCACTGGAATAAACAGTCTGTCCATTGAATGACAACAGAACTGATTTACCGTAAGGTATTCCTGTTCTACCCAAAGTAAAAGAGATTGGTGAGCGGCTGGAATTTCCTGCTGCATTTGACATGACAGTAAATGTCACGGAAGTTATATTATCGTCATTACTGCTTCCTGACGCCAGTTGCGACCCCATGTTTGATAACATACAATATATTGGAGCCGTTGTGTCTGTTGTAAGATAAGGCAGCCAGTAGGTTACGGTATCACTGGCAACTGCCGTATGCCTCAATCCGCTATTGACACCAAAGACAGCGAAACCTATTAAAATAACAGCCATAACCAACAAATGAATTAATCCTCTTTTCATAATAGCCTCCTATAGTTTTATTTTAGTTACATAGTTTCTTTTTCAACATCTTCTGCTGTGGTGGTCATCCTCCTTTTTTTTCACCATAATATTTCATACACAGTTAGAGTATATTGTAATATGCCTAAAAGTCAATACCTCACGTAAACCTAAATCCACCATCAAATTGAGCCGCGGTCTCAGTTTCAGGTTTGTGGGGGATTTTTGTGAGGGGGTTCAGAGTTTATTTCCCTTTGCGAGGGGATTATATTAGCCCTAACGCCCTAAAAAACCTA
>JADFYO010000044.1 GCA_015233015.1 Nitrospirota bacterium
AGAAAAAAGTCTCGTATTTCCTAAAGTCATTACAGAAATTGCCAGACATAATTCGCAGTTTCTTTATGCACCGTAAATTGCAATATGCTGCATAATAATATCTACATACTTATGTACTTGTTAGTAATATTGTAATTTTGTTAAGGCAATCCTAACAAATCCCCTTCAGCGCGCTCATCGACGCCGGCCCGAGCACGGTTATCACCTTTGGGGCGGGGTGCAAGAAGCCGTCTATGATGTCGTGGATACCGGTTAATTTTACCCTGTCAATGCCCCTTATGATTGCCTGCGGAGGGTAGTGTCTTCCATAGTATATCTCCTGCCTGGCTATGTTTTGCATCCTGCCCGACGAGGACTCCATGTTCAGCAGTATGCTGCCCTTTAGCTGGCTCTTCGCCCTTTGGAGTTCTTTCTCTGTCAATGTATCTTTCAGGGTCTTTATTTCGTTTAATATCGTCTCTATCACTTCCACGTATTTCTTTTTTCCCGTTGCCGCAAACACGCCAAACACACCGGTGTCGTGGTACGACGACAGAAATGAGTATATTGTATAGGCCAGCCCCCGGTTTTCCCTGATCTCCTGAAAAAGCCGCGAACTAACGCTGGCGCCTAATATCGTGTTTAACAATAAAAATGGATAGCGCAGCATACTGTCCTGCTTGACGCCCTTTACCCCTATACATAAATGCACCTCGGAGAGGTCTTTTTTATGGACATTGACTTTACTCTTAAAATCTGCCGGCGGCTCCTCTTTGATTGTGATAGATTCCACTGACTTTTTTTTCTGGAACCCCAGCCTTTCGTTAAATTGCTTCAATATCTGTTCATAGTCGATATTTCCGGCAGCGGAGATGACAATATCGTTTGTCCCATAGTGATTGTCCATGTGTCTTACGAGGTCGCCGCGGGCAAGCAGGTTAATAGAGTCCTGAGTTCCCAGTATATTCATTCCGAGGCCGTCTTTCCCCCATATATCTTCATAAAATAAATCATGAATGTATTCGTCAGGGGTGTCCTCCACCATTTTTATCTCTTCGCCGATTATCTCCTGCTCCTTTTTTATATCCTCCTCCGTCAACAGCGAATTAAGATATATATCGGCGAGTATGTCTATGCCCTGAGCGGTGAAATCCTTCAGGAGTTTTACATAGAATGTGGTATTTTCCCTGGAAGTGAAGGCGTTAATGTCGCCGCCCATCGAGTCTATTTCTACAGCGATGTCCTTTTGAGTGCGATTTTTTGTGCCCTTAAACAGCATATGCTCGACAAAATGGGAGATCCCGTTTTTATCCAGCCGCTCATACCTCGCCCCAACCTTGACCCATATGCCTATCGATACTGAGCGCACACCCGTCATCCGCTCCATTACTACCGGAATACCATTATCTAAAAAACTTTTTCTCAAAATTCGTCCCTCTTAACGTACATTATATGTAATAAAAAAAGGGATAATAGATTATCCCTTATCTTTAGTTATGTTATTCTGGCCGCTTAAGCGCTATAAGTTTCAGGTTAATTATCTGCCCTTTTTAAGCTTCAGAGGTCTCAGCTTGCTTAGCGGCGTCTTTCATCGCCTCTTTCCGGCTCAGCTTTATCTTCCCTGCCCTGTCTATCTCTATAACCTTTACCATTACCTCGTCGTCCTCTTTCAGCTCATCTGTTACCTTGTTGACGCGCTTGTCGGAAATCTGCGATATGTGCAGAAGCCCGTCCGTACCCGGCAGGATTTCTACAAATGCACCGAAGTCCATTATCTTCTTTACCTTGCCCTTGTATATGCGCCCTATCACCGCGTCTTCGACGATGCCCTCAACGATTGCCCTTGCCTTAGCCAGAGAGGCCTCGTCGCTCGAGGCTATGGTCACTATGCCTTCGTCGTTTATGTCAATCTTCACGCCAGTTTGCTCAATTATTCCCTTGATTACCTTGCCGCCTGAGCCGATTACGTCTTTTATCTTATCAGCTCTTATCTTCATCTGGAATATCCTCGGCGCGTTTTTCGAGAGATCTGCGCGCGGCTCAGCTATCGCCTCGCTTATCTTGCCCAGTATGTGCAGCCGGCCAAGTCTTGCCTTTTCAAGGGCTCCAACCATGATTTCCCTGCTGACGCCTTTTATCTTTACGTCCATTTGAAAAGCTGTTATGCCTGTCTTAGTGCCGGATACCTTGAAATCCATATCCCCGAAGTGATCCTCGAGGCCTAAAATATCAGTCAACACCACCACTTTGTCGCCTTCTTTAATCAGACCCATCGCAATACCGGCAACCGGCGCCTTAATAGGCACACCGGCATCCATCAGGGCAAGCGTCGCCCCGCACACCGAGGCCATCGATGACGACCCGTTGGACTCCAGTATGTCCGACACTATACGTATCGTATATGGAAATACATCGGCGCTTGGCAGGACTGATTTAATGGAGCGCTCCGCAAGTACCCCGTGTCCTATTTCTCTTCTGCCCGGTGAGCGTAGTGGTTTCACCTCGCCTACGCTGAAAGGCGGGAAGTTATAGTGAAGCATAAATGACTTATAAGTGTCTCCGTCCAGAGAGTCCACCCTTTGCTCGTCGGATGAAGTCCCCAGCGTTACTGCCACAAGGGCCTGCGTCTCGCCCCTTACAAAGAGTGCCGAGCCGTGCGCCCTCGGGAGCATGTTCAGATGGCAGTCGATTTTCCTGATATCGTCCATCCCTCTGCCGTCCGCCCTTATGCCTTCGTTTAATATTGAGTTTCTTACGAGGCCCTGCTCAAGGTGCTCAAAGTATTTCGCTATCTCCCTGACATTGACATCGGGGTCAGAGGCAGACAGCTGTTTAACTGCCTCGTCAAGAATGCCGTCGAGGGTCTTTTGACGTATCAGCTTGTCTGGTATTCTGATAGAATCCTTCATCTTCGCAATACAGAGGTCATTTAAGGCTGCGGCAAGGACGTCGTTTTCCTTAACCTCGGCAACGGCACGCTTAGGCTTGCCTACCTTCTCCCGCAAAGCGTTCTGCGCTCCGATTATCTTCTTGATCTCTATGTGAGCAGCATCTATTGCCGCAATAAGCACATCCTCGGATACTTCCAGTCCTCCGCCTTCAACCATCGTAACGGCATCGGCCGTCCCGGCAACGACCAGGCTCAAATCAAGCGAGGCCATATCCTCAAAACCCGGGTTGATTACAATATTCCCATCGAGCCTGCCAACCCTGACGGCTGCAACCGCGTCCTCAAACGGGATGTCCGATATGAGAAGCGCCGCGGATATTGCCGTTATGCCAAGGATGTCTGCAATGTTCTCATCGCCATAGGAAAGCACAGAGACCATGCCCTGCGTCTCCGAGTTAAAACCCTTTTTAAAGAGCGGCCTAATCGGCCTGTCGATGAGGCGCGATGTGAGCACCTCTTTTTCTGAAAGCCTGCCCTCGCGTTTTAAAAAACCGCCCGGTATCTTACCGGCAGAGTACGCCTTCTCAATATAGTCTATCGTCAGCGGGAAGAAATCCTTTCCTTCTACGGTTGCCTTATTAGCTACGGCGGTCGCCAGCACCATCGTTTCGCCATACCTGGCTACGACGGAACCATCCGCTTGTTTGGCCAGAAGCCCTGTCTCCAATATCAAATTCTTTTCGCTGATTATAACTTCTGTAGATGTCAATATTTTCTCCTCTATTTTCTAATTCCTAACCGTTCGATTAGCGATTTATAACGTTTGACGTCTGTTACCTTTAAATAGTCAAGGAGTTTCTTTCTCCTGGCAACTATCTTCAAAAGTCCACGCCGCGAATGATGGTCTTTCGTATGTGCCTTGAAATGCTCGGACAGGTACTTCATTCTGTCGCTCAAGAGGGCTATCTGGACTTCCGGTGAGCCAGTATCCTTCTCGTGGATCTTGTAATCAGCAATCATCGTATGCTTAGTCTCTTTTGTTTGAGACACGTTATCACCCCTTTTTTCAACTTTTAATGTATGCCTTTATACACAGAACAGACGGCACTTGCCGACATCCGCCGACACTTGCCGACACTTGTTGCCGGCATTTGTTGCCGACATCCGCCGACACCTGAATTAATGATAGCATATTTAAAATAAATGTGTAAAGAAACCTCTGAAAATTAATTTATTTTACTATATCTCCTAAGTCTTCAGCCAATGATTTAATTCCTCCTCATGAGCTGCCCGTCGTACCAGGTGCTGTCCAGCGTATAATTTGCCTTAACCCAGCTGGCAATTTCAACGGGTCTGAGGGAGTTCATCTTTTCCACGATGGTCTCTATCATGCCGGGGAAAAATGACATTTTAAAGAAAAACAGGTACTTAACCGGCGGAAACCGGCCATCGTCATCGTATTATCAAAAATGAAGAAAGAAAAATCGAATCATCCTGAGCCTCGGAATCATCCTAAGCCCGGCTGGTGCGGCCTACAAGCAGACCGTGGAAATCTTGGAATCATCCTGAGCCTGTCGAAGGATGCGGTTTTATTTTTGGCGTCTTTGGCATTTACGTCAGCCGGCCTTTCCAAGCCCGAAGACCTCATGGAGTTCGCGCTGGGCAAGTTCGCTGTATTTGCCTTCGATGACACAGGAGATTTTTATTTCCGATGTGCTTATCATCATGATATTGATATTGTTGTCCGAAAGGGTTTGGAACATCTTAGCGGCGGCGCCGGAGTGTGTCCTCATGCCCACGCCTACAATGGATATTTTTGCAATGTCGTCTTTTACGACTACTGTTTTGGCGCCGAGGGAGTTGGCCACTGATTGCGTTATCTCCAGTGCGCTCTTTTTGTCGGTCATTGGCACGGTAAATGATATATCCGCAACGGAGCCGTCGGCGCTGACGTTTTGCACTATCATATCCACAACGATACCCTTTGACGCGATGGCGTTAAAAATCGTCGCGGCTATGCCGGGTTTGTCCGGTACCCCAAGGGCCGTCAGCTTAACCTGATTCTTGTCGCAGGCAATCCCTGAGACTACTACATTTTCCATATCTCTATCCTCCTTCATAACAAGCGTGCCAGGCTCTCCGCTGAAACTCGAGCGCACGACAAGCGGGACTTCGTACTTGCTCGCAAATTCCACTGAGCGGCTCTGCAGCACCTTAGCGCCGAGACTTGCAAGTTCAAGCATTTCGTCATAGGATATTTTATCCAGTTTCCTCGCGTTTTTTACAACGTTTGGGTCTGCCGTATAGACGCCGTCAACATCGGTATATATCTCACACAAATCGGCCTTCAGAGCCGCCGCAACGGCAACTGCGGTAAGGTCTGACCCGCCCCTGCCAAGCGTGGTAACATCCGAAAGGTCCTCAGTTATACCCTGAAACCCGGCTATTACGGCAATCATGTCCTCTTCAATGGCCTGCCTCACGCGGTCAGCCCTCACCTGTTCTATCTTCGCCTTAGTGTGCATAGAGTCGGTGATTATTCCTACCTGTCGTCCGGTCAAAGACACTGCCCTCTCGCCAAGCGCCTCGATGGCCATCGCTGTAAGGGCGGCGGACACCCTCTCTCCACTTGACAAAAGCATGTCAAGCTCCCTCTCAGGGGGATTTTCGTGTATCTCCCCGGCCATACGAATCAATCTGTCTGTCTCGCCAGCCATCGCAGACACGACAAGCACCACGCCGTTGTTTTCCCGTTTGGTCTTTACCGCCCTTTCGGCAACCGCCATAATCCTCTCTTTGGTGCCGACAGAGGTGCCTCCATATTTTTGTACTATTAGTTTTTTTGCGAGCATTATTACCGCCATGCCTCCAATCACATCATATTTCTTACTACGGGCATTAGTAAAGCATAAACTGTGCGTAAAAATCTATATTTGACAGGAGAATTTGTTATGAGAGCCGGCAGGATATACCTGATTCCCGCCAAAGCGGGAATCAGGCACTATATCTACTCTTCTTTTGCCTTCTTGATCCTTGCGCCGCTTTCTTCGATGGTCTCTAACATGCACTGGGGCATATTTCTTGCGAACGTGGTCATCAGGACAAACCCCTTCTGGACTTCAGGGTCTTTTAAGGCCGCGAATATGTTCATAAAGCCCGGCTTGAGGGGTTTTTCTATAAGTTGCTGCATTGTACGAACCGCGCACTTTTCCATTCCTTTTATCATGTACTCAGTCTCTTTTGAAAACGCGGTAGCGAGGGTAAAGTCAAGGTCGCCGCTCTTGTCAAACACGGTCAGAAAGTCTAACAGTTTGATAAAAGTAGGGATGTTGTCGCCTGTTTTTTGCAGCAATTCCAATGTTTCGTCTTTCTCGTAGGCATATCTGAGGCTATTAATCGTCGGTGTGAGTTCCTTCATCATCTTATCCGAAGCAGGGAAAACATCTTCGGCAAACCCTTTGAATGCCTTCATTACGCCTAATAACTCGATAAAGGTCGGGATGTTATCTCCAACGTTCTTCAGGAGCTGAAGGGTTTCGTCTTTCTCGTAGGCATACCTTAGGGTATTAATCGCAGGCGTGAGTTCCTTCATCATCTTATCCGAGGCCGGGAAGACATCCTCGGCAAACCCTTTAAAGGCCTTCATAACTTTTAATAACTCGATAAAGGTCGGGATGTTATCTCCAACGTTCTTCAGGAGCTGAAGGGTCTCGTCTTTCTCGAAGGCATACCTTAGGGTATTAATCGCGGGCGTGAGTTCCTTCATCATCTTATCCGAAGCAGGGAAGACATCCTCGGTAAACCCTTTAAAGGCCTTCATTACGCCTAATAACTCGATAAAAGTCGGGATGTTATCTCCAATGTTCTTCAGGAGCTGAAGGGTCTCGTCCCTCTCAAATCTTATCCTCAGGTCGTTTAAGGTCGAGTTAATCTCCCTCATCATCTTTTCCATCCCCGGCATAACATCGCCGGCGAAGTTCTCGATGATCTTAAACTTCCCGTATAGCTCGTCTATCTGCATAGCCATCTGCTCGGTTGCTGCAGCAGCTGTGCCGTTTGTCGGTACGGTCTTATTTGCCATCTCTCACTCCTCAAAAAAGTTTTTCATAGATTAACCTAACTCGTTAGTTTAACCTAACTCGTCAGCTTAAACTAACCCGTTCAACATGAGATTCCAGTAAAGCGGCCTGAGCATGTGAACTTTGAGGACCCAATTGGCATAACTTTCAATCGCCGGTGAAATAGGATCGGTATAATTGAACTGTGCGAACATGACGCGTTTATTTCTTGTCAGCATAGGGCAGATGATCTCACCGTCATACGCGGCCTTCGTCGGGATGCCGGTAATATCTGCACCGAGGCGCGCTACCAGTACCTTTGCCTGTTTCCTGATGCCTGAGGCCGTCTTTGACGTTGGGAAGTCTGTTGCGTCGCCTATGCCATAGATGTTGCTGAATTTCTTACTCACCATCAGATGCTTGTCGCATGTTACCCAGCCGGCTGCGTCTCCAACACCTTCTGAGTCTTCTATTATCTGCTCCCCGCCATGAGGAGGAGTTATAGTAAGCGTGTCAAACCTTACCTCTTTCTTTCCGAAATCCTTTAAAACGCCCTTGTTGTAATCCACCTCTGAGGGGTTAAAGTTTGCCACCGTTTCAATTCCCCTCGACGCGAATATAGAATTCAGCTTCGAGGCGTATGGCTCTCTGCTGAACACTGCCGGCATCGGCGTTGTAAATACAAACTTGAACTTATTCCTTATTCCCTTTTCCCTCATCATATCTTCGGCCATCATGATGAACTTCATAGGAGCGGCCGGGCACTTTATGGGCATCGAGCACACAGAAGAGACAATTGTGCCGCCGTCGAGGTTCTTCAGAGCGTCGCGAAGTTTTATCGCCCCGTCGAGCTTATAAAAGTTAAATACGTTAGACCCCTTGTCAAGGCCCTCTTTCAGACCCTCCGGCTCTTCGTCGAAGATGAGCTTGGCGCCCGTTGCTATGACCAGATAATCATACGATATATCCCCGCTTTTGGTTGTCGATACCTTGTTATTTGCGGCGTCAATCTTTGTTGCCTCGTCGTGAATGAGCTTAATCCCATCAAAAAACAGGTCTTTGGTCGGCCTCATAAGATTTACAGGGTCGTCCAGATCAAATACTACCAGTGTGAAGGCCGGCTGGTAAAAATGCTTCTCGCTTCTTTCGATGACTGTAATTTCTACTTCGTCCGGAGTGAATGCGTTTCTCATACGGTTAGAAAACATTACTCCGCCGCTGCCGCCTCCAATTACTACGATACTTTTCATTTCATTTACCTCGCTTTAAGTTATTTAGAGGGTATGTTATAATAACAACTGCCTCGGTCCCTACGTCAGTCTAGTTAAATCAAAACTATGCGGAAATGTCAAGCAAAATATATTTGCTTTGACAGCAAAATAAATTTACCGATACGCCTGTACGCAGTGTATTGGACGCTGGAAAAAAATTATGTATTTATTGACTTCAATGTATTATAATATCGGTACGCCTCAGCGGTTTATATGGGGCATGAGTAAAAATTATGAATAAACGGCCGGTTAGCCCTCTGCATTATTTATACGAAAAGAGGTTTGTGCTGGTACGCGCCATGTTTTACCTATGGCTCCTGCTAGTGGTTTACTGGTTGTATGCCCTTTGGGGCATTGAATGTTCAGAAGTAAAATGTTTGAAAATTGCCTATAAGCTCAAAGAAGGCGACGAGGAAGGCATCAGCGCCCGCTCGGCGCTCGCATTTATCCTTTGGGTGCTGACATCGGGGGTTTTTGTAGCCGGCGTGGTTTTTTTTATCTTTAAATTTGCATATAACTGCATTATGGACACGATAAAGGGCGTTGTGCCGAGCAAGACTCAGGATTTTGTTATCCCGATTATATTAATAGTCTTGCTTTTGCCGTGCTTTGCTTATAAAATGGAAATAAAATCGGCATATCGGACACTTTCTTCGCAGGCATCGGAGATAATTACGATGGCCCTCGGCTTCGAGGTGAAACTAAAGCAAGCAGAGGGCGCTAAATCGCGGGATTCAGTTCTCGATGACGCACATGACCAGAAATAAAGGAGTGTGGGATAATGAAGACATTAATAGCTGAAGACGATTATACGTCGCGCCGGTTGCTCCAGAAACTGCTCTCTCACTATGGTCAATGCGATGTCGCCGTAAACGGCAGAGAAGCCCTCGATGCCTTTATCCGGGCGTTAAACGATGCTGTGCCATACGACCTTGTTTGTATGGACATCATGATGCCGGAGTTAAACGGCATGGAGGCGCTCAGGGCTATGAGAGAAGAGGAGAACCGTGCAAAAAAATATCCCGCTTCAAAGATAATCATGACCACTGCGCTGGATTCGCCAAAAGACATCATCGAGGCATACTACAGCGGCGGCTGTTCAGATTATCTCGTTAAACCCATCGATACGAAAAGACTTTTGACATTGCTCAGGGACTACAGACTGATAGAAGATGTGCGGTAGGGGCTTGTTACGGGCATCTCTGATAATTGCCCGAATATTCCGCGGTAAATGGCTATTCATAAATATTCTTAATTTAATGCTGGTATATTATCTTATTCATATGCTATATTACAGTACCTTTTAGTAGAAGGGCCTGATCAAAAAAAGAAGGAGGAGTAAAGAATGAAGCACCTATTGTATGTTGCACTTATTGCGGCGCTCGTAATGTCATTTGCGGCATGTAAACCAGCGCCGACACCGCCACCTGCGCCGACACCGGCGGCAACACCTGCGCCAACACCAGCACCGGCACCTGAGGCATCACCTGCGGCAGCAGCTCCTGCGGCGTCACCTGCACCGGCTCCAGAAGCATCGCCTGCAGCGGCAGCACCTGCGGCACCTGCACCTGAGGCATCACCTGCGGCAGCAGCACCTGCGGCGTCACCTGCGGCGGCAGCTCCTGCAGCTCCGGCAGCTCCTGCAGCATCACCTGCGGCAGCACCGGCAGCACCGGCTCCTGCAGCACCGGTTCCTGTTAATAGATAGCTACAATATGGGGTGTGGTTCGTTTGTGTCAGCCGTAAGCGGTATTTAGCTGCCGGCGGCTGAAGCAATACCACACCCCTCCCATATGGCAGGCCAGAATGAATATACTCGATAAAATCATCGCTAAAAAGGCACAACGGCTGCTTGAGCAAAAGAACATATTCCCGCTTAGTGAGATTAAAAAGGCAGCCTCCACGGTATCTCCTGGTAATTTCGGGTTATCTGTCAGTCGCAGCAATGGCGCTCCCATAAAACTAATCGCAGAAATTAAACACGCCTCCCCGTCTGAAGGTATCATCCGCCGCGATTTCAACGTAAAAGATATAGCCCGAACATACGAGCAATGCCGAGTTAACGCCGTTTCCATTCTTACAGAGGAGGATTATTTCAGGGGACACTTGTCGTATATCGAAACAGCGAAGGAATTTCTCACGTGTCCTGTTTTAAGAAAGGATTTTATCTTCGATGAATATCAGATATACGAAGCAAGGGCATTCAGGGCCGACGCCATTTTATTGATTGCCGCCGCTCTGACTAAAGAACAGGCTTACCGTCTTTTGAATATCGCGGCCGAATGCTCATTGCATGTGCTTTTCGAGGTGCATAACATTAAAGAATTAGAGACGGCGCTATCGCTCAACTGCAATATTATCGGCATTAACAACCGTGATTTAACTAATATGACAATAGACATCAACACAACCTTAACCCTTGTAAAAGAAATCCCCGATAATAAGATAGTCGTAAGCGAAAGCGGGATTAAGACCCGCGACGAATGTCAAAGGCTTCAAGATGCGGGGGTTGACGCCATTCTGATTGGTACGGCGTTTATGAAATCAGCGGACATCGCCGGTGCGATAAAAGGGATTAAAAACGAAGGGGGATAATCCCC
Source organism: Nitrospirota bacterium (assembly GCA_015233015.1). Classification (GTDB taxonomy): domain Bacteria; phylum Nitrospirota; class Thermodesulfovibrionia; order Thermodesulfovibrionales; family Magnetobacteriaceae; genus Magnetominusculus. Next base: position 10,799 of record JADFYO010000044.1, read on the forward strand.
CTTCACCCCTGTTTTCGCACATGCTTTATCATCGGGTTTGGGCTGCCGCCGTTGGCGGCTTCAGTATTCAAACATTTAATCAAACATTAATCTAAAAGAGGAGGGCTGCCAAAAAGGTTGTCGGCTTTTTGGCAGCCATGGGGGGGGATCTAAGCAGTACTCTATGTGTAGTAGGGCAGCTTTATTTCACTTGTCAACTGTCTGATTGCCTTTATTCTTTCTTCAAACTGCGCGTTCATCGGCAAATCTATCTTGCCATGCTGTTTAAGCGCTTGTATTATGGTTGATATCTGTTCGTCTTCGTCCATCAATTCTAACGGACGCGACCCCTTCATCACCACTAACTCTTTCGCGTTCAACATATACCTCCTTACACAGTGTGTTTGACCGCTGCGGTTTAAACCCAGCATAACTGTTCAACTGGTATCATAATAGCAATAAGTGTGCCAGCGCCTGTTTGTATATTTTTCGGCGGCTGTATGAGGCAGACATGTAAAAAATGCCCTTTTGAAAGGAAAATCTTTCCCAGTTCGGAAAAAATGTTGTAACGCGCGCGTGTTTTTTGATAAACTTGCTAAGCTATGCAAACCACCGGATTTTTTATACAGCACAAAACCCTATACCAGTTGATTATTAACAGGCTTGATGGGCACAGTATAAGCTGCGCGTCATATCGCCGGTTGATTTTTGATTTGGTACAAAAGGGTATTGGCGGTTTTATTATATTTGGCGGTGTTAAGGAAGAGATCAAACCCTTTATAAAGGAATTACAGGAAATGTCTGAGCAGCGGCTTTTTATCGCGTCCGATATAGAGCGCGGCGTAGGGCAGCAAATTGAGGGAGCGACGCATTTCCCGTGCCAAATGGCCATGGCGGCGGCGATTAACATGGAGCTGCCCGAGGATATCGCACTGTATAAAGCGGCGATAACGGCCATCTCAGAGGAGTCCGCAGACATTGGAATAAACATGCCGCTGACGCCCGTGCTGGATGTAAACAGAAACCCTTCCAATCCGATTATCTGTACGAGGGCATTCTCTGGAGACCATTTCGCCGTGGCATTGTTTGGAAGGATATATATAGAGACAATGGAGGCCGCCGGCCTCATAAGCTGCGCCAAGCACTTCCCTGGGCACGGCGATACCGAGACAGATTCTCACATAGCCCTTCCGGTTATCGCCAAAACCGAAGGACAGCTTGGAGAATCTGATTTCGTGCCGTTTGCGGAGGCCATAAAGGCAGGCGTCTCAAGCATTATGGCGGCTCACATCGCAATTCCTGCGATTGACGCCTTACCGGCGAGCCTGTCTAAAAAAATCCTGACAGATTTACTAAGAAACCAGCTCTCTTTTGACGGCTTAATCCTTACGGACGCCCTCAACATGGACGCCCTGAAGGATATTGACGATGTCGCGGCAAGGTCTCTGAACGCCGGGGCAGATATACTCCTTCACCCGGCCAACGCCGAGGAGACGGCCCGGAACCTTTTTGAGTGTCTTAGCCGCGGTACGCTCGATGAGCACAGCGTTGCCGCGTCTTATCAAAGGGTGCTGAAGGCAAAACAAAAGATTCTCCGCCCCATCAATCCCTCAGTTTTATTGAACCCTGATTCAATGGAAAAACATTTAACATTATCTAACAGGATAACCGAGAAATCTATTACCCTTGTGACCGGCGGCGGCAAGTCCCCGTTTATCCCTGAGCCGTCAAACACGCTCCTGGTTGAGGCCGGCGAGGCAAAATTCCACGGCAGCTCCAGCCTTGCGCAATATTTTACAAATCACATGAGTTTATACGAAGAAGCGGCAAAGGGTAACACCGGAGGTATCACAAGCGGCAGCAGAGGTGTCATAAGAGACATCAGTGGCCTGACGCTTATAGTTGCCATATATACGAACATATCCGCGTGGAGGGGAAGTTCCGGGATACCACAAAAGGAAATAGACACTATCAGGGCGCTCTTATCAAAGTCTGGGCAGTCGGCCGTGATATCCTTTGGCAGCCCCTATCTGTTAAGCCAGTTTAAAGAGGCGGACTTCCTGATAGCGGCATACGAGGCGTCAAGGCAGGCCAGCAACGCCGTTTTAAAATGTTTGAAAGGGCAGCTAAAATATGAGGGGCGTCTTCCGGTTGAGCTGCCATAACGGTGTCATAATAGCCTTTAGACGGAGTACCGAAGCCGCCAACGAGCGGCAGCCGGAAATCGATAGACAAAACATGTGCGAAAAACAGGGGTGAAGGGGGATTATCCCCCTTCGTCGTTAATCATCCTGTTGATTTGGGGGAGATTTCTCTCCCCCTCTGGTTATTTACGTGTGATTACTTCGTGGTTGTGGCGTTGCTGCCTTTCTTCTTTAACATCGAGTGCGCTGCCGCAAGTCTTGCAAGCGGAACCCTGTATGGTGAGCAGCTTACATAGTTCATGCCCGCGTTGTAACAGAACTCAACGGACTTCGCCTCGCCGCCATGCTCTCCGCAGATGCCGACCTTCAGTTTCGGCGACTTAGAGCGGCCCTTCGCAATACCCATCTTTATCAGCTCGCCTACGCCGTCAATATCGATACTGACGAATGGGTCTTCGGGCAGTATCTTGTTGTCGACATAAAACGGCAGGAACCTTCCGGCGTCGTCACGACTTAAGCCGAATGTGGTCTGGGTTAGGTCGTTAGTACCGAATGAGAAGAACTCTGCTCCGCCTTCGACAATCTTATCTGCCACGATTGCCGCCCTTGGAAGCTCTATCATCGTTCCGACCATGTATTCGACCTTTACCTTGCCCTTTGCCATTACATCGTCGCATATCCTTACGGTCATCTCTCTCATCTTAGTGAACTCGGTTACGGTTGCAACGAGAGGGATCATTATCTCGGGAATAACCGAGGTGCCTTCTTTCTGAAGCTCAGCGGCCGCTTCCATGATGGCCTGAACCTGAATCTCATATATTTCGGGATAGGTTACGCCAAGACGGCAGCCCCTGTGTCCCAGCATCGGGTTGAACTCATGCAGGGCCTCGTTTCTCTCTCTGAGTTTCGAAGCCGGCACGCCCATTTCCTTGGCCAGCGCGACTATATCTTTGTCTGCGTGAGGCAGGAACTCGTGAAGCGGCGGGTCCAATAATCTTATTGTAACGGGCTTGCCCTTCATTACCTTGAAGATGCCCTTGAAGTCTTTCTTCTGCATAGGAAGGATCTTGGCGAGGGCCTTTCTTCTTCCGGCCTCGTCGTCGGCGAGGATCATCTCTCTGACGGCCTTTATCCTGTCTTCCTCGAAGAACATGTGCTCTGTCCTGCAGAGGCCTATTCCCTCGGCACCGAACTTCAGCGCGACTTCCGCATCGTGCGGCGTGTCGGCATTCGCCCTTACGCCCATATCTCTGAACTCATCTACCCAGCCCATGAACTTCGCAAAGTCTCCGGATATCGAAGGTTCGATTAGCTTGGTCTCGCCGAGAATGAACTCACCCGTCGAGCCGTTTATCGTTACCCAGTCGCCTTCCTTTATTACAGTGTCTTTCACGGTGCAGGTCTTTTTCTTCAGGTCTATTACGAGGTCACCGCAGCCGGCTACGCAGGGCTTGCCCATGCCTCTTGCAACGACGGCGGCGTGCGAGGTCATTCCGCCTCTTGCCGTCAGAATTCCCTTTGCCGCGTTCATCCCGCCGATGTCCTCAGGGGATGTTTCAAGCCTGATAAGGAGGACTTTCTCTCCCTTCTCCGCCCATTCTTCGGCTTCTTTCGCTGTGAATACGGCCTTGCCTACTGCCGCACCAGGCGATGCCGGCAGTCCCTTGGCGAGCTTCTTCAGCTTCATCTTAGGGTCTATCATCGGATGGAGGAACTGGTCGAGCTGCTGAGGTTCTACTCTTAATACTGCCGTCTGCTTGTCTATCGCGCCCTCATCTACCATGTCCATGGCTATCTTCAGGGCTGCGGCTGCCGTTCTCTTTCCTACTCTCACCTGAAGCATGTAGAGCTTGCCGTCTTCAATAGTGAATTCGAGGTCGAGCATGTCTTTATAGTGTTTTTCGAGGTTCTGATATATTTCCATCAGGTGTTTGTATGCTTCAGGCATAGGCTTTTGGAGTTCCTCTACCTTTAACGGTGTGCGGATACCGGCAACGACATCCTCGCCCTGGGCGTTAATCAGACACTCGCCATAGAACTTATGTTCGCCTGTGGACGGGTCTCTTGTAAATGCAACGCCCGTGCCGGAGGTGTCACCCATGTTTCCGAATACCATCGTGCAGATGTTAACCGCCGTGCCGAGGTCGTCGGCTATACCGTTTAACTTCCTGTATGTCTTTGCCCTTTCACCAAACCATGAGCCGAACACCGCGTTGATTGCGAGCTTTAACTGCTCCATTGTGTCCTGAGGAAAATCATTCCCAACCTTTTTCTTATAGAGCGCCTTAAACTCCTTTACGAGTTCTTTCAGCGCCTCGGCCGAAAGCTCCGAGTCATATTTTACCTTGTTCTTTTCTTTCTTTTTGTCGAGAACATGCTCAAATTCCAGCCTGTCCACACCCATGACAATAGAAGCAAACATGGTGATGAATCTTCTGTATGCGTCATAGGCAAATTTTTCGTTGTTTGACCTCTTGATAACACCAGCTATCGTGGTGTCTGAAAGGCCAAGATTCAGTACCGTATCCATCATGCCGGGCATCGAGAACTTCGCACCTGAGCGGACAGATACCAGAAGAGGCTTGTCGGCGTCGCCAAACTTCAGCCCCATCATCTCCTCAACCATCTTCATGTTCTTCAGTACCTCGTCCCACATGCCTTCGGGGTACTGGCTTTTGTTGTTGAAATAGTCGTTACACGTCTCGGTGGTGATTGTAAAACCGGGGGGTACGGGAATGCCCAGTTTGGTCATCTCCGCAAGTCCGGCTCCCTTACCTCCGAGCAGGTCCTTCATACTACCGTCGCCTTCTGTCTTACCTACGCCGAAAAAGTACACATACTTCTTCTTTGACATAATCACTCCTCCTATAAAATTTTGTGACTAAATATAATTTAAGACTACCATTGCTATAGTGCTTGGGATTATACAACATATTAAATCAACCTTGCAAGGCAATAATTTATTTCTCGGCGCGTTTTTTTTGATTTAGAGCAATTTTTTTTAAATTCAGAATTTTTTACGGCGGCGGCGATATCGCCACGCAGCTATTCCCTGAACTGGACGAGGGTGTTTGAAATCTCGGCTATGACCAACGCCCCAAGCTGTTTGGGAAGCGGGGCCTGTATATCGAAAAACTTTACAGGGAAATTCAATCCGTCAAAGTCGGTAAACGAAATACCCCTTTTGGGCAGCGCCGTGCGGCAGCTGTCAAAATAAAGCAGCGTCACCTCTGTCTTAGCATCGATTACCCGCATTTTTATCGACATCATGGACTGTCTCAGCTCGCCGCCCATAACTATCTTTTCTATCTCCCCGACGACGATTATGTCGTACTTATTGTCTCTGGCGTATTTCATCTGCGACCTGAGGTCGTTGAATATCTCGTCGTTTTTCTCTATTATACGAAACAGCATCTTTTGCAGCAGCAGTTTGTGCAGGAGGCCGGTAAGGTACATGGAGATTTCCTGCGCGTCTTTAGACGACTTCAAAAGAAAGACGGCGGCACGGCTGCCATGCGGCAAGGGGGTTTCCGGCGAGATATAAATCTCGCTATTACATGGCTGCGCCTCGCTGGTGGACCTTGTCAGCGTCTTAGGGTTGGGAGAAAGCACGGTTTCCTCGGGTCTCCCCCCCAGGCTGCACGCCGTGATAAGAAGCAGCGCTGCCGCTATGCAATCGATGATGATTAGTTTATGGAAATCTCTCATATTATTTAGCATTATTATTAGGGACTGGATTAGTAATGGCCGGCCTTTCCAGTACCGGCGCGGTATTAGACGGTTGTCCCTTCCCGTCTTTATTTTTCAACAGCGCATTTATCTCTTTTGTTGCCACCATGCGAGTGCTCCATGCGGAGTAAAGCGTTGAGTCCTTCAGGTTTATAATCCTGCCGTTAAATATTACCGACTGGTCTGTAACGGTATATGTCCCCGTGATAACGCTCATAGCGTTTTCCCTTGCCGCAAGGTCTTTGACATCCCTCGTCAGAACAAACTCCCCGTTCTTTTTATCCATATCTATTACGTTTCCCATGCGCATCTCTATAACGTTGAAATAGTTCATCTGAAGATATGTCATCAACAGCTCGGAAAACGCCCTCCCCAAAGGAGAGGTCTGCCTGAGGTCGTTTACATCGACGAACGTCGTAACCACAATGGGCGATATTTGCGGGGAATAGACGCGCTCAGTCTCAACTCTGGCGCCGAAGGAAAGGCCGTCCGCCATATCCCTTGCCGCGCTGTCAAGGTCGTCATATACGTTGAACATGCCGTTGTAATATCCTGAATGCGGGCCGCTTGGCGGGCCGACCGCCACTCTCTCGGCTGCCTTATATACGGTGCACCCGGAGATTATTATCAGGGCCGCAACAAGCGGCAGCGCCGTCTTTAAAAACGCCGCGCCTGTTATCCTTCGCTTCATTAATAATATTGCCATATGTATCATTTCATTGACTTTTCGACGGCTCGCCATGTTTCACTTCCGGCTTCACGGGTTCTTTTGGTTTTGCCGGTTCTTTCACCGCCGCCTCCGGCTTCACCGGCTCTTTTGGTTTCACAGGCTCTTTTACCGATGCCTTCGCCGGCTCTTTCGCCGGAGGTTCCGGCGTTTCTGATTCCGGCCTTATCGGTTCTATTGGTCCGACTGGTCCTTCTTTTTCAATCTCAGGTTTTGGTGTTTTTGGTTTTTTCGGCTTTTTTGGCTTTTTTGATTTTTTTGGCGCGGCCTTTTTGACTTCAGGCACTTTAGGGGTTGGCTCAGGCGCTGCTACTATCCCACTTTGGCGCAACCCTATTGACGGCATCGGGTGTGTTGTCTCGTCCTTCATTTCGCTTGGACTACTCAACAGGTATTTTATCAGTTTCGTCAGGGGAAACTTAAGGGAGGCCGCTGAGACAACCTCGCCAAGCTCCGGGCTTATCAGCCTCACGTTTACAAACAACGCGCACGGCCCCGGCTGATACGTGCCGGCTAAAATCAGGGTGTTGGTATAATCAAAATTAAAACTCTTTGGGGTCACGTCTATTACTCTGGTGCCTTTTGTGTTATTGTCATGATTAGGCAGACTGCTTCTACTTAGATACAGCTCGCCGACTTTGTCGGACATGACTATCGATTTCATCTCTCTGACGTCAGTCACCCTGTAACCCTTCACAATCAGCTGCGACAGGATTTGTTCGGCTATCAGGCGCCCGAACTTCGACGTCTTGTTGAGATCATTTATATCGACAAAACTGGTTACGATTACTTTATCTGTAAATTTGGGAATATCTCCATTGATTGCAAGCTGTTCGACGATATACTCCGCCTTGAGGTCTATATCGGTCATGTTGTCGTAGGGATTATCCTCAGAGTGAAAAAAGCCGCAGCCCGGCATCGACTCCGGCTCCTGCTTTGGCACAGTGTATCGCGAATTGCAGGATACTGTAAAGGCCGCTATCATAATAATGATTAACGCGGCTATGAGATCAGATAATCTGTTTTTCATTTAGTTAAAGTGCCCGGCTGTGGTTTTTTTACGATACCGATTACGTTGGGTATAGGCCACGCGGATTGAAGCGCGTTGTCCTCGTCATAGTCTGTGCCGTAGCCGCCGAGTTTCTCAATCTCGGTGTCTTTTACCGAGACATAAAGAGACGCCTGCCTCCCTCCCTCGAGATAGGCCGCGCCGGCAATGGAAATCGGAAGGGACATGATAATATCGATAAAATTGTGAACGGTATAAGGAGACCGGGAAAATAACAGGAGAATGTTGCCGTTTTTATCCTTGCCCATCGCCGCTATGCTCCATGCACCCTGCTGCTCTGCCCAGACGTTTTTGTTAGTACAGCTGATCATTCTGATGTTCTGGATAAGCGTATTGTATTTCCCCCTGAGTTCTTCGAAGTTCTGGCACTCCGAGTCTATTATCTCCGCTTGGGGGACGGTGGAATCGACGGGATTAAACGCGGCGGCTGTCTTATAAGCCTTTGATATTTTCGGGTTGTTTACGTGGTTGAAATTTTTCATGTATCCCACGCTCGTAGAGCTGTCCGCCTGGTACATACCGGCATTTATAGCGGCCAGAAGGTTATACTTCTTCGCCCATTCCTTTGCGGTCATCGCCTTGCCGCCAAGCTCGGAAATCGTAAGCAGTTTAAACGCGTAGTATGCCGGGTTTACCTTCAGCACCGTTATCTTTGAGTTGCCCATGCCGGATTTTTGCGGGGATTCAAATTCGCGCATATACAACCCCTCGTCAAGCCTTTTCCAGTTTTCTACTTCCGCAGCGGCCGCAACGGCGGTAACCAGTATCGCAAAGGCCACAGTACCCGACAAAGTCCATAAGCATTTTATCTGCATTTTATTAAGAATGCTTTAACCCCACGCGTATTTTCTTTTCTTTCTGTGATTTATATACTTTTCCGCCGACAGCGCCGCAACACACCCGTTAGCCGCCGCTATTACAACCTGCCTGACCTCCGTACAGGAAACATCCCCCGCCGCAAACACTCCCCCGACATTTGTCTCCATCATCCTGTTGGTCATGACGCACTCCTCGTCGCTTATATCCACCGAAAAGTTGAGATAATCCACAATCGGCCTGTTCCCGTGCAGATAGACAAATACGCCGTCCATAGGCAGGACTGCCTCGGCCTTAGTCTCGTTGTCCAGCACTACAATACTCTCTACGCACTCAGCGCCCCTTATCTCTGTAACCCTGTGGTTTAGGAGTATGTTAATTTTTTTATCGTTCAACGCGTCAACACCATTGAGCTTGTTACCCGGGGCTATCAGCATCACCTTATCTGTGAATCTCGTTAATACCTCCGACTCTTTGACCGCTTCCTCTGAGTCCCCTATGATGCAGACATTCTTATCCTTATAAAATGCCGCGTCACAGAGGGCGCAGTAACTCACGCCCTTGCCAAGCAGCTCTTTCTCTCCGGCAATTGCAGGCTTTCTACCCATCGAACCCGTGGACAGGATTACCGTCTTGCCGTAGTAGGTGTTGTCCATTGCGTAGATTTCCTTAGGATCGGATTCAATGTTTACGCCTATGACTTGCGTCTCTATGTATTCGGCGCCAAAGGTAACGGCCTGATTTCTGAATATATCGAGCAGCTCGGCCCCGGTTACCGGCCTTGTGATGCCCGGATAGTTCTCTATTTTACTTGTGAAGGCAAGCGCCCCCGCGGTCTTTGATTTGTCCAGCACTACGGTCTTCAGATTTAACCTTGCCGCGTACTGTGCCGCGGTCAGACCTGCCGGTCCGCCTCCGACAATCACCACGTCATATAGTTGCTGCCCTTCCATTAGTTGCCGCCCTTCCATTGCTATTGCACCTCTAAATTTAGTATAAATTCCCGCGCTCAGAAATAATTTAACACATTATAGAACGTGTCCCTTTGAGCCGGCTTAAAACCAGATGACCTTATGGCGTTTATTATATCATTTTTCGTTACCATAAATGCTACACCCGCCGCTTTAACCACATTTTCTTCTATCATCGTAGAGCCGAAGTCATTTGCCCCGAACCTCAGAGCCACCTGCGCGGTCTTTATCCCCTGCGTAACCCACGACGCCTGAATGTTATCGACATTATCCAGATACAGCCGGCAAAGCGCCAGCACGCGCAGGTAATCCGCCGCTGTGGCGTGGCCAGCTGTCCGGCCAAGAGGAGAGCCGCCGGGCTGAAACGTCCACGGGATAAACGCGGTAAACCCGCCTGTCTCCGCCTGAAGCCGCCAAACAGCCTCGAGATGCGCCGCAATGTCTTCCGGTGTTTCGATAGTGCCGAACATCATCGTCGCCGTCGTCCTCATCCCAAGCAGGTGCGCCTCCCTCATTACCTGCAGCCACGCGGCGGTGTTAATCTTTCGCGGGCTGATAGCGCTCCTGACCCTGTCCGAAAGTATCTCCGCCCCGCCGCCGGGAATAGAATCAAGCCCCGCGTCTTTTAACGCGGCCAGGGTATCTCGTACCGTCAGCCCGGCCTTTGCCGCCATATAGGCAATCTCCGGCGGCGAAAACCCATGAACGTTTATTGTGAACTCCTTTTTTATCTTTTGCAGCATCGATGTGTAATAGGAAAGATCAAGGGCCGGGTGAAGCCCGCCCTGCATTAAAATCTGTGTGCCGCCGAGGGAGATTGTCTCTCTGATTTTCTCCATCAAAACGCCCTCATCGATAATATATGCCTCCTCGTCGCCTTCGTCTTTGTAAAAGGCGCAAAAGCTGCACTTATTGACACAGACGTTTGTGTAGTTGATGTTTCTGTCAACAATGAACGTAACAACTCGCTCAGGATGCAGGGCCAGCCTCATCTCATCGGCCTCCTGCCCAAGCTCAAGCAGCGGCGTCTCTGTGAGGAGCGTGATGGCCTGCGCCTGTTTATCCGGTTTTTTAGTGCTCAGATGGATACCTCTTCGTATGTGGCGTTACGCTCAACCGGTTCCTTTTGAGCCTTCGTAATCAGATTAATCATCTCCCCGGTGGTAAGCATTTCGGCAGAGGACGCCCCTGCGCTGTGGGCGATTTTCTCTTCTACCACGGTGCCGTCTATGTCGGTGGCGCCGAAGTAGAGGGCGGTCTGGCAAATCTTCTCGCCAAGCATTATCCAGTATGCCTTGATGTGCGGGAAGTTATCGAGGACGAGGCGGCTTACCGCCATTGTTTTAAGATCGTCGATACCTGATGGATAACGCGTTACATCTATGGCGCCGGAGATGGGCTGATACGAAAGGGGGATAAAGGCCTGAAACCCGCCGGTACGCTCCTGAAGTGCGCGCAGGGCCATGAGATGGTCAACCCTGTCTTCGTATGTCTCGATATGCCCGTAGAGCATTGTGGCGTTTGTCTTTATGCCAAGCGTATGGGCGGCCTCGTGAACTTCAAGCCATCGTGCGGCGGGGATTTTCTCCGGACAGAGGCGGCCGCGGACATTGCTGTCAAAGATCTCCGCCCCGCCGCCTGGAAGCATATCAAGCCCGCGCGACTTTAACTCTGAAAGCGTGCCGCGAAGCCCTAGTCCGCTTAGCTTCGTAAAATGGTCTATCTCGACGGCCGTAAATGCCTTTATCTGTATGCGTGGATAGGCCTTTTTTATTTCTGAAATCATATCGAGATAATAACTGAACGGCCAGTCGGGATGAAGGCCTCCGACGATGTGCAGCTCACTAAACGGGGAGCTTGTCGCGGCCAGCCGCGCGAGTATCTCGCCGATAGTCATCGCATATGCGCCGTCCTCTCCCGCCGAGCGGCTGAAGGCGCAGAACTTGCACCTGTTAACGCAGACGTTAGTCGGGTTGATGTGGCGGTTTCGCGTGTAATAGACCTTTTTGCCGTGGAGGTTCTCCGCAATAAACGAAGCCGCCTTGCCCATGCCAAACAGGTCGTCAGAGTTAAACAGCGCCAACGCGTCGTCTCTGTCGAGCCGCTTCCCGCTATACGCCTTATCAAACACTTGTAAAGACACCCACTATTCTAACATATACAAGCGGATTCAAACACACGTGTATTTTATTTATACATTGTAGTTTTCGGAATAAATTATGATACTATACTACGCTACGGAGAATATGTACAGGAGTAAGTCTCACACCGGACGCAGTAAAACATTAAATGGAAACTGAAACACGATATGGTTAATCGCATCGGCATTGGTAAGCGCATAGCAAGTCGTTTAAATATGCCGCAGCTTGCGGCGTTCATCTCGATAGTTCTGATATTATCAATAGTTACAGTCGTTTGGACAAAAGACAGGACAGTAAAAAAGATCCATGCCGAGGCGGCAGACCGTTTAAACACGTATAACGGTTATCTGCATGACAAAGTGAACAACTATGCCATCTTCCCCCAATTATTAGCGGAAAGATCTCACATTGTAGGATTCCTGAAGCATCCCGGTGAACAAATTGAAAGGAACGAATATTTGTCCCGGTGGAATAAATTTATCAGGGCGTCCGTAACCTATATAATAGATAAAAAGGGTATCGCAATTGCGTCAAGCAACTATAAAGACGCCACCAGTTTTGTCGGCAATGATTATACATTCAGAGAATATTTTCAACAGGCTATTAAAGGGATTCCCCATGAGGACATAGCCATCGGCACCGTATCAAAAAAACTCGGGTATTACAGGTCATATCCGGTAAGGGATGGCGGTGAGATAATCGGGGTTGTCGTAATAAAATACGATGTAAACATATTCATTCCTAAAACCACCGGAAAAGATGAGATATTTCTAATCGATGACGATGACGGGGTTATATTTCATACCGGCGATGCGCGGTATCTCTATCACACAATGCACAAACTGCCGGAAGATACCCGGCAAAAGATTAATAATGATAATTCATATGCCGGCGAACCCTTGCCGCCCCTTCCGATTATAAAGGAATCAGAAAGAAACGGCATCAAATTTGTCACACTACGCCATTTTAACAATCCCAAACAGCCGCGGAAGACATATACCGGCACAGAATATATTATGTTAGGGACACAGGACAATACCACTGTCTGGAATGTGCATTTGCTTGCAGGGCTTTCCGGGGTAGGAAGCGAGGTCAGAAAGAATTTAGCATATGTATGGCTATCGATGTTTGTATTTTATCTGATTGCAGTTTTTATGAATTACAGGGATAAATCAATAACGGCATTACAGAAAAGCTATCGTGAGTTGTCAGAAGAAAAGGCCAAATCTGACAAGCATTTAGAAGAGCAGGAGGTGTTAAACGCCGTCCTGAGAGGGTCGTTGTCCTCTGAACCTCTCGAGGCACATCTGAAAAGGAATTTAGATATTATTTTGGAGCATTTGTCACAGGTAAAAGGGTGTATTTCCCTTTATGACGAAACGCTTAAAGTCCTTCAGATTGCAGTGCATCGCGGCTTTAACAAGGAGTTGTTAGAGCTGTGTTCGATTGTTCCCGATGGTCATTGCATGTGCGGGTTGGCAGCATCCACGAAGGAAGTAGTGTTTTCCCTTGCTTGCAAAGACGAAAGACACACCGTTACATATGACGGCATGGCTGAACACGGGCATTTCTGTGTGCCTATTATTTCATCGGACCATCAGATAGACAGGATATTGGGTGTAATCAACATCTGGCTGGATGCGGACTATGGACGCAATGTGGAAGCGGGCAAAGTAAAAAATGAACAAGATGAGGTCTTTATAAAAAATATTGCGGGCATCATTGCCGGCGTAATACTGCGCAAACAGGAACTGCAGCTCATAGAGCAGTCAAGGACGGAGAGCCTGACCACACTTGCGGCCGGCATAGCGCATGAGATAAACAACCCGTTATCCTTTATTAAGGCGTCTGTAGGCTCAATCAAAAGGAATCTATCGAAAATTGAAACATCTATGGGGATTTTGCTGTATGCGCCGGAACTCTTGTCAGAAGAACAGATAGAATTATTGCGGCAAGACAATACGCTTGGCAATACGCTTAGCGCAATTACTACGATGAACACTAAAATCGAATCGTCCAATAAGGGTGTCGATAGAATCATGGAAGTCGTCAACGGGCTGAGGACATTTTCACGTCTCAATAAGATGGACGTTGAGGACGTGGACCTGAACAAGTGCATCGACGAGGCATTGTCGGTGTGTCTGAATGAAAATAACAAGGTGGAAATCGTCAAAAAATACGGGGAACTCCCGTTATATCATTGTGAATCGCGGGCGATGAACCAGTGTTTCTATCATATCATTCAAAATGCCTTTCAAGCAGTTGCGGCGGCTAAGACTGATACAGGCACAATACGCATAGCTACGTCGCATGAAGGCGAACGAATAAACATCAGGATAGACGACAACGGCATAGGGATGTCCGAAGACGCGGTGAGACGCGCGTTTGTCCCATTTTTTACGACAAAAGAAGTGGGTTCGGGAAAGGGGCTGGGTTTGTCTATGGTCGATGGGATAATAAAGCGCCACGGCGGCACAGTTAAAATAGGAAGTGTAGAAGGCAAGGGGACATCCATAATAATAAGCCTGCCGTTTATTCAAAACGACCTGAATATCTTCTGAATTCTGAGATTTTGCAACGGTCTCGTACTTTGTAGTAAGAAGCTTTTTTTATTTCTTGAAAATATTTTTTCAGTAAAAGCCAATCGGTAACTGATATGTAACATCATATCATGTATAATATCCGTCAATATGAGGACAAACTTTCAGTATTACCTGTTGACATTAACAATCTGTATATGATAAAGTGTTCATATGATAGAATGGCTATCATGTTTTACTCATAAAGGGTGTAGTAAAACTTTATACCGGTCGTCATGCTGTCTGTCTAAGTGCGCTCGTTTTGCTCCGGATATTATAGGATGTAAGATTTAAAAGTGGGGAAGATTGGGTATGGTTGATCTCGACAGCCTTAGGAAGCGTGTAATAAGTTATTTATATTCTCCGCGTTTAATAGCCTCAATATTGACAGCTGCCATAATATTGCCGGTAATTACAGCCGTATGGACAAAAGACAGGACAATAAAGAAAATCCATAGAGACGCGGTGGAGCGTTTACACCTATATAACAGTTATTTACTTGACAAGGTGAACACCTTTTTCGTTTTCACTAAAATATTATCGGAAAGACCTTACGTTACAGGATACCTCAAGCATCCAAATGAACAAATTGCCATTAACGAATATTTGTTGCAGTTCAATAAATCTATCGGGGCATCCCTGACTTATATAATGGATAAGAATGGTACCGCAATCGCGGCAAGCAACTATAAAAGAGCCGACAGCGTCGTTGGCAAAAAATTCACATTCAGAGAATATTTCAGAAAAGCTGTAAGAGGGATTCCCGATGAGGACATAGCCATTGGCACTGTAACAAAAAAACTCGGTTATTACAGGTCATATCCTGTAAGGGATGGCGATGAGATAATCGGAGTTGTTGTGATAAAATACGATGTAAATATATTCACACCTCAAAACACAGATAAAGAAGATATATTTTTCGTCACGGACGATAAGGGGGTTATTTTTCATACCAGCGATACGCGGTATCTCTATCACACAGTACACAAATTACCAGAAAATACATTACAAAAGATTAAAGACAATAAGGAATATGAAGGCGAACCCTTAATGCCCCTGCCAATTATAAGGCAATCGGAAAAAAATGGTCTAAAATTTGTCACACTCCGCCATTCTGACAATTCCAGCCAGGCGGGGAATGAATATAGGGACGCGGAATATCTGATTTTAGGGACACAGGACAATACTACTATTTGGAATGTGCATTTGTTTGTCGGGCTTTCCGATGCCGGGATGGAGGTGAAGAAGAATGTATTCTTTGTATTGTTATCAATGTTTATGTTTTATTTGATTGGTGTTTTTCTGAATTATAGGGCTGAATCAAAAAAAGTATTACAGAAAAGCTATAAAAATTTGTTAGAACAAAAGGTTATAGCGGAAAAACATGCAAAAGAGCAGGAGACTATAAACTCTCTCCTGAAATTATCGTTGTCATCCGATCCTCTCGAGGTACATCTGCAAAGGAAATTAGATGTTATTCTATCGCATTTCTCACAATCGAAAGGGTGTATCTTCCTTTATAACGAAACGCTTAACTGCCTTAACATTGCAGCACATCGGGGATTCAATGAGGAGCAGCTTGTGCTGTGCTCAGAGGTTCCCCTTGGTACATGCATGTGCGGGCTGGCAGCTGCTACGAAGGAAATAGTGTTTTCCTCGTATTGTAATGATGACCGGCACACGATTGCATACGATGGCATGGCGGCACACGGGCAATATTGTGTGCCTGTTACTTCAACGGACAAACAAACGGACAGACTATTGGGTGTAATCAATATCTATGCAGACGCGGGATATGAACGTAATGATGAAGATGAAGTGTTTCTAAAAAATATCGCACAGATACTTGCCGGTGTAATTTTGCGTAATCAGGAGCTACAGCTAATAGAGTTGGGTAGAACGGAGGGTCTGACGACCATCGCCGCGGGTATAGCGCATGAGATAAATAATCCGCTATCTTTCGTTAAAACCGCAGTAAGCACCTTTATAAAAACTATCGGGAAAATGGGCGATATTATAAAACGTACCAAGAATTTGTCCATATTGAAATCGGCTCCAGACGATTACAAAGATTTATTGGCTCAATTCGATATAGATAACATGATTTCGTCGATAAATAAGAAAGCAGACGCGTTTGACAGGGGTGTCGGGAGAATTATGGAAGTTGTCAACGGGCTGAGGTCATTTTCACGTCTCAACAAGACGAACGAAGAGGATGTGGATCTGAACAAGTGCATCGACGAGGCATTATCGGTATGTCTGAATGAAAACAACAAGGTAACAATCGTTAAAAAATACGGGGAACTGCCGTTGTATCCTTGTGAATCGCGGGCGATGAACCAATGTTTCTATCATATACTGCTGAATGCCTTTCAAGCGGTTGCGGTTAATGATACCGGCAAAATACGAATAGTTACTTCTCAGCTGAGTGAAGACAAAGGGCAGCTAATACAAATCAATATAGACGACAACGGCATAGGGATGTCAGGGAATGCCGTGAAACACGCGTTTGTCCCTTTTTTTACGACAAAAGCAGTGGGTTCGGGAAAGGGATTAGGGCTGTCGATTGCAGATGGGATAATAAAGCGCCACGGCGGCAAAATTTCAATAGAAAGTACGGAGGGCCAGGGGACCTCAGTAACGATACGCCTGCCGCTTATTCAAAAGGAAGAACTTTATTAATGGCCGGCCGACATAGTTTATTTAACATATCTGAGTGAAGAGGCAGTATGCATAAAAAATTTGATATAACCCTAAAGGATTTAATAAAGGTGCGACATGAAGTCGCTATAATTACTGTAAAGCCTTATAAAATAAGGACTTTACCCTGTTTTCCGTAATCGGTAGCTTAGTTCGGCAAGCAGAGGTGGTAACGCTTCTGTTTGAAGCCCGAATGACAATGTAACCCGTTAACTCCAAACCGTGAGGTAAGGAGGAACAACTGATAGCATCAATCGGTAGGGTGCTAAG
>JADFYO010000045.1 GCA_015233015.1 Nitrospirota bacterium
GTGGAAGCCTATGTGAGCGACAATTTAAATGACAACTACATAACTTTCCACTTTAAGGGCGGCGGGGCGCAGGAAGACAGGCGGCTTCGGCGCGTCCGGCTCATTGCCGAGATACTCAGAGAGATAGACTTCGACTCGATAGTCGTAAAGGGCGATGTAATAGACGCGCGCCTTTCAAAATACAAGAGGCAGTCTATTGAACAGAAGATGGAGATCATGGGCAAGTTGACGGTTTACACAAAACAACTGGACATGGTCATGTACAACGACTCAGTGACTGACCACTATAAGGCCGAATTCATAAAAGAACATATCACAGGCTCAGATGCAGTCTGACATAACAGCCTTTAGCCGGAGTTCAGAAGCCGCCAACGAGCGGCAGCCCAAATTAAATAGATAAAACGCGTGCGAGAAACAGGGGTGAAGGGGGATTATCCCCCTTCGTCTTTAATCATTAGACTATTATGACACAGTCTGGAAAGGTTGAAAATTGTTCAGGGGTAGTACTTGCTGGCGGGGAAAACAAGCGCTTTCCCTCACTGAAGGCGTTTATTGAAATAGATGGGGAAGCAATCATTGACAGGACGCTGCGTCTGATGTCAACGCTCTTTGACGAGGTCATAATCAGCACAAATCAGCCTGACCTATATTTCCCGAAATGCGAAATATTAATTGGCGACGTATTAGCCGAAAAGGGACCGGCAACCGGAATTCTCTCCTGCCTGTTAAATATCCGAAACGACAGGGGGCTATTTATTGCATGTGACATGCCCTATATCAAAGAGGAACTCATAGAGATGCTCGTCTCCTTTGCCGGGGACTATGACGCCGTCGTCCCGCTTCACATGGGAAGGCCGGAGCCGCTTATTGCGCTTTACCATAAGAGGATAGTCCCGGTGCTTGAGAATGCTATTAGTGAAGGCGTTAAGTCCCTATCTGAGATATTGAAAAGAATTAATACAAGGTATGTCAAAGATGAGCAGGTGAGCGAGGCAGACGCCGAGGGGCGCAGTTTTATAAATATTAACACGCCCGAAGATTTACAAAACATTGATAATAGGCACCAGAATAAGCTATGATTAAGCTATAGAAGGTTGTGAGGAGGTCGTGTATGTTTGGTTTAGGTATGCCTGAGTTGCTGGTCATCCTTGTGGTGGTAATAGTGTTATTTGGCGGGCAGAGGCTTCCGGAGTTGGGTAAGGGCATGGGATCTTTTATAAGAAACCTGAAAAAAGGCATGAGTGATCAGGATGAAATCGATGTAACGCCAAAAAAACCTGAGGCGGCACAGGGTGCGGCGAAGGAAGAAAAGGCAGCAAAATAGTCCGCTATGGGAAGGGGTCCTGCCGTTGAGATAAGCCTCGCTGCCATTAAGCATAACTACGAATTAGTCAGGGTACTCACGGGCAACAGAAGGGTCGTGGCCACTGTAAAGGCAGACGCCTACGGTCACGGTGCCGTTGAGGCTGCCCTGATGCTTGAAAAACTAGGCGTATATTGCCTCGGGGTTGCCTACGGTTCTGAGGCGGTGGAGTTGCGCCGTTGTGGAATCAATAAAACCCCTATCCTTGTTTATTTCGACAATATTGACGCCGCGGATATAGTTAAATATGACCTGACCCCTATCGTTTACGGCGCGGGCACGGCCGATTCCCTTTCGGATGCTGCATTAAGGCAAAACCATCGAATAGATATTCACGTTGACATAGACACCGGCATGGGCAGGGTTGGATTTCTCTACGACAGGGAGATAGACGCGATTAAGGCCATAAGCAGGCTCAGGGGAGTGCGGGTAACGGGTTTTATGAGTCATTTTTCTGAGGCCGATTTAAAGGACAGGAGTTTTGCCGCATTGCAGTCAGAGAGATTTCTACGTGTAAGGGAAGAGCTGTCGGGGATATTTAAAGATGCGATATGGCACATGGCCAACAGCGCGGCAGTGATGACATACCCGGCCAGCCACCTCGACGCCGTGCGGCCGGGGCTGATATTATACGGCTCGGACTCGCTGCAACCCGGCTGCCCACGCTCTGAGACGGCGGCCTTCAGACCGGCGATGGCGGTTAAGGCGCGTCTTTTACATATCAGAAGGGTACCGGCAGGACGTTCCATAAGCTACGGCAGGACATTCGTAACTGAGAGAGAGAGCGTCGTCGGCGTTGTTGGCACGGGTTACGCGGACGGTTATCCACGGTCACTTTCGAACAAGGCGCATGTACTGATAAACGGCCAGTATGCCCCCGTTATTGGGAGGATTTGCATGGACGTAACGATGGTTGACCTGACTGACTGCCACGGCGCAAAAGAAAATGGCGAGGCCGTCCTCATCGGTCGCCAGGGCGACAAAGAAATCACGGCGTCTGAGCTTGCAGAGTGGGCGGGGACTATCTCATATGAGATATTAATATCTCTTGGCCGTGTCAACAGCCGTGTATCGTGTATATCCTGACGGCAATTATTAAATCGCGAGATCACCAAGCGGCAGATGTATTGTTACCCTTGTTCCCACCACCTCCCTGTGCTCGATTGTTATAGTGCCGAGGTGTTCGGTGATTATTTTTTTGACCTTAAACAGGCCCATGCCGTTGTTGCTGGTCTTTGTAGTAAAAAACGGGTCAAACGCGCATTGAATGTGTCTGTTGTCTATACCACGTCCAGTGTCTCTAATCTCAACAATGATGCCGAACATGGTTTTATTGACGGTTATGTCTATATCGCCGGGGCCGTCTTCGATACTTTCAATGGAATTCATAATGATTTCATCCAGCGCCATCATAAAAAGAGCGGGGTCGATATAAGCCGTAACGTGGTCTCCGATGTCAATATGACAGCGGATCTCTTTCCCAAGGGTTCTGGCAATTTCCTCAATCTTAGGCCGGACACCTTCGATGAGTGTGGAGAGCCGGGTATCTTTGCAGTTGACGGCATTGATATCGGCATATTCTTTAAAGGATTTGACGATGTTTTCAAGCCTGCCCGAACATTCTTCAATAGGTTCAAGATACTGCCTGAGTGGATTTTCCTCGTCTATTCGCTTCAACATCAGACGAACGAAGCCGCCAATGCTGGCAACGGGATTGAGAATGACATGGGCAACGGACAGGGAAATTTTTTTCATGCTGTTAACCATCTCAAGCGAAAGGCGCTGTCTCTCTGCGTTGACAAGCTGCTCACGACGCCTTAAATCCCAGAGTTCGGTAATGTCGTCAAGCTGGACGATAATACCGGCGACGGTCTTCTTTTCCCGCAGAAATGACGTAGTAACAGAAAGCCGGAAGAATTGGCGGGCAGGGGAGACATAGCTGACTTCCCGGTGAAGATTTAGCTTCTCCCCGACAATGACATCGATAATAACCTGATTGAAATCGTCGTTTTCCTCCATGTGAAGAAACAAATCCGACCATCTCCGGCCGGCGAGCTGCTGTTCCTCAAGCCCAAGGATTTTCATGGCGGGGTTATTTGCATAAACGACCATGCCCTGATGGTTCAGCACAACGATGCCGGAATGAATGCCCTGAATAATGTTATCGACCAGAATCTTCTTCATATAATTAAAAACCACCACCCCACAGGCTATATATTACATATTAATACGATTTAAAATCAACAACTCAACCACCACATAGACAAAACCGTAAGTTCAGCGATATAATATCAGTATGGAAACCTTCAAGCCTTTCTTTATCATACGCCGCCATCTTGATACGAGAAATTTGTGGAATGCACCCATTATCAGTGATATATTCGAATAGCCGGAACTCAGAGCGGCGCGGCCTTTGCCGGATTACATAATGCAAACTATTATATTGCTGATAATGTCCAACGTGTTTATGACCTTTGCCTGGTATGGACATCTTAAATACAAGAATTCCCCGCTGTTTGTGGTAATCATTATAAGCTGGGCTATCGCGTTTTTCGAGTACTGTCTTCAGGTTCCGGCCAATCGATGGGGACATGAGAGGTTCACTGCCGCAGAACTCAAGACTATTCAGGAAATTATTACGCTTACCGTATTTTGTGTCTTTTCCATTGTCTATCTGAAGGAAGAGCTGAAGTGGAACTATGTCGTGGGGTTTTTGTTTATGGCCGCGGCGGGATTTTTCGTGTTCAAAGAGTGGTAGCGCCATAATATCGGGACCATAGCCGCTGTAAGATAATAACCAATCTCGGTTGGATAGCTGTAACGCACAAGCGACGTTGTCACCGCAGACGTAGTAACCGCCGACAACAGTGGACTGCCGGCAAGCGCCGCAATTATAAACGCCTCCATGTCCATATAATTTCGCCGCAATAACACAAACACCACATACGCTAATACCACAACATACACCCCTACCCACAGGCAATTTCTGAAAATCAGCCGATGGTACATCTGGTACATAGTGCTTGCCGCCATCAGCGGGGTCTTCACATCTTTGACATATAAAATCTCGCTGGTTATGTTATCCCCACCCGTGTTGAGAAACAATAGGACGTTTTTCATCTCCGGCGGGAACGGTTTAAGGTATTCGTTTAACGTCCATGCGACGACTGCCCTGTCTCCGGCGGGCTGACCCGGTGCGCGGACTGTGTTATAGTAGGCGATTAAGGCGTGTACGGCGTAGGGAATGATTTTTTTATAGATATTTTCACCGCCTTCGATACCCGCCTCCTCAGTCCTGATGTTTGTCAGGTAATACCCAAACATCACACCCGCGAACTTCAGGTATATCGACGGGTGGTTTCTAATCTGAACCATCGCAATATCGTTTAATACGGGATACAGGCCCATCATGGGCGTTGCGGGGTTATTTCCCCGCGGCTTAATTGACTTGAGAAACTCAAACGTAATGGCAAGATTATATGTATATGTCGTGACGAATGCCTCGTGAAGCGCCGCAATGTCCCATGAGTTTATCACCGTACGCCTGTGCTCCTCTGAGACCCGCGTGTTGACGCTTTCGGCAACTGCCTTATTTACATCGCCGGGGAGACTTTTATCGGGTGCCATAAAGGGTATTGTCAGGCTGAAGAGATTGTGCACCCCGAATGGCGATACCGTAAAGGAGCCAATCGTATAGCGGTTATATCCGGCAAGGACAACAAGCATCACGGCACAGGGGACGATTAACGCGGCTGCGGTTTTCTTAGGGTAACGGTTTTTAACTAGATATACCGCGGTGGCCGCCGCTATTAATAATGAAAACACCCCCGCCGGCCTCAGCCATATCATATAACCCATTATAAACGAGACAACCGCCCATGTTAACGCCCTTTTTCCGTGTACCGCCATGATTAAAAAGGCATAAAACAATACCAATGCGCTGACATAAAGGCTCTCTGTCATATAGTTCAGCTCATACCAGAGAAAGGTTATGGATGTCGAATAACCAGCAAGTGCTATGGCCGCGAAAAGCGCTTGCTCAGGATATTTTTTATATATAACATAGAGCAAAAAAAGCAGCGAGGCAATGCTTAAAACGCCCTGCGTCAAAACAATAGTCAGATTAGAAGGGTTTTTAAACAGCTTGAATAACAGGACAATGAACAGAGGATATCCGGGTGTGCGGTGGTCAAACTGCGGCAGCACGCCGTGGAGCATCTGATAAGCCGGCCTTGCATACGTCCAGCTGTCAGGCGTCAGCGTTACAATAGGATAATAAAGATAAAACGGCAGCCGCGTCAGCAAAAAAGGCACGATGACAACCGCGAAGGAAATCGCTCCCCTGCATCTGTCAAAACGCGGGGAAAGCTCAGACAGTTTTATATTAAGTCTGTTTAACAACCCGTCAACTCAGGGACGACAAATACCGCGCGGGGTTTTCTGTAATACATCTCATTATTTTATCTTCGTCAAATCCAAGCCGTATCAGGCGACTGGCGGCATCTGTTATGGTTGCGGCACCGCCAAGCAGGGTGTGTTTTTCGTCGGTAATTCCCGAACCGGTATCTGGATTAGTCCCTGTCTGCCTAACCGAATCCGAGACTATGATTATCTTATCCTGGGGTTTAGCGGCAAAAATAAGCTCAGTAGTGGCGGGATGAAGATGAAAGGGGTCGGCTATCAGCTCGACATAAATGTCCTTGTTTGTAAGGGCAAAGCCAACAAGGCCCGGCTCCCTGTGATGAAATGGGGCGGCGGCGTTAAACAAGTGGGTAATGCCGCGCGCACCGGCCTTAAACCCGGCCTCAGCCTCCGCATAGGACGCCGCCGAGTGTCCCATGCTGACGATTATCCCCCGTTTCGTAATCCGCGATATTATATCGGGGGCGCCGTCAAGCTCCGGGGCTGCCGTGATAATTTTTATCATGTCCTCGAAGCCTTCTATGAGCTGCTTAAGGGCGCGCTCTGTGGGGTTAATCAGTGCGGAGCGCTTCTGGGCGCCGCATTTATCGGGATTCAGAAAAGGCCCCTCGAGATGTACCCCGATAATGGCTGACTGGCCGGTAAGGCCGCCGTTTGATTGGCGCTGCAAAGTCATCGCCTTTTTTATGGCAGCCATGTGAAGGCGCATAGTCTGGATATCGTCGGCATAAACGGTTGGGACTATCTCGTTGACGCCGGCCTTCATCTGAATTTCGGCGATTTTCAGGATATGAGCTTCGCTGGATGTCCTTGTATCAAGCCCTCCGATACCGTGAATGTGAATATCTATCGTTTTCATCGGCTCTGCCTCTGCTGTCCATAAAGCCTCCTGTAAAGCAAAATCCCTGACACCAAACCAACCGCCGCATACATCACTCCCTCTGCAAATCTTTGCAATAGCAGCATCCCCACACTCAGCGTAAGGGCATAGACAAAGGCCGTACCAGTTAGCCACTGCAATATCGGCGAGCGATAGCCGATTGACCGGACGCTCGAGGCGGGCAGTTTCTTCTCGATAGCCCTCCAGCCTATGCCGCCCGCTGAGACGCGTTTATAGAATTCAATAAGTTTATTCTCATCCGACGGCCTCGTAAGGAGCGTAACTATGACCCATGCGGCGGTTGAGAGGACAATTATAAGAAACAGCTTTTCGTAATACGGCATCTGTGGAAATTTGATGAAAATCACCGACGAAACAACCGTCGAGGCCAGCATGGCAGAGATTTCGCTCCACGGATTGACGCGCCACCAGTACCATCTCATAAGAAACACCAGCCCTGTGCCGCTTCCAAAGGCTATGAGAAACTTAAACGTCCCCACTATGGACTCAGAAAAATATGTAACAACGGCTGTCAGCACACTGAGGCCCAGCATAGAAACCCGCGTTGCCGCCAGATAGTGCCTTTCCGTGGCCTTGGGGACGAGAAAACGCATATAGAAATCCTTAATAAAATAAGCAGAGGAGAGATTCAAATACGTTGCGATAGACGACATAAACGCGGCAAAAAAAGACGCGAACATCAACCCCCGTAACCCGTTGGGAAGCAGCTCCACGGCCATTGCGGGATAGACGGCCTCGTTGTCTTTCACGTCTGGGTAGAGGATTAAAGACGCCAGTGCGGCCAGTATCCAGGGCCACGAGCGCAGGGCATAGTTGGCAACATTGAAAAATAAAGTCGCCCCAACGGCGTCCCGTTCGCTCCTGCAGGAGGCCATTCGCTGCACTACCACGCCTCCACCGTCAGAGGAGTATTTAGCCCACCAGCTAAGCCCTATGTAGGCGGCAAAAGTCAGCACGGGGATGCCCAGAAGGCCGTCCTCAAACGATGGAAAGAAATCCAGATAGTGGTGGCTGCCGATAGCCGCAACCTTGCTTGTCAGGGCGGCAAGCCCACCCACCCTGTTGACAGCTATAACGGCAAGCATGATTGAGCCGGCCATCGCCAGAATGAACTGAAAGAAATCAGTGATTATAACGCCCCAGTAACCCGCAGACAGGGAGTATATGATGGTAACTCCGCTCGAGATGAGAATTGCCGTCCATTTATCCCACCCAAGGCCGGCGTCGAGTATTTTCACCATCGCGAGGATTATCTGTGCCTTGATGATAGTGTGCAGGAACATAGAAAAATAAATCGCCTTAAACCCCCGCAAAAACGAGGCCGATTTCCCTGAGTAGCGCATTTCTGTCAACTCGACGTCGGTCATAACGCCGGCGTTTTTCCAGAGTTTGGCAAATACGGTTACAGAGAGCATTCCGGTCATTAAGAAGCACCACCACTGCCAGTTTTCATATACGCCGTTTGAACGTATCAGTGCGGTGATATAAAGAGGCGTGTCGGAGGAAAACGTAGTGGCAACCATCGAAGTCCCGGCAAGCCACCACGGCAGGCGCCTGCCGGAGAGAAAAAACTCTTCGGTCGAGCTTGACGCCCTCTTTGTGAAGTAAAGCCCAAGTACCAGCGATATGGCAAAGTAACCTAATATTATTACTATGTCTGCCTGCGACAAGTGCATAGGGATATAATAACAATAATCGGTTACCGAAAGTCTATGCCCGCATTGCAAATCGACTAATGCCGGAACATGTTCATACCGGCAGCCGTTGTCAGGGAGATTGACAGAATTTTCTTAATATGATACTCTAAAGGCATGAGTGTGATAGCAATACCCCGTTCTATCAGAGAGCGTCTTGGCGATGAGGCCAGCGAGGACTTTGCCTCGCTTATCAATGATATCGACTTAGGGGCAAGGAAAGATGCTATCGCAATAGCCGAAGAGAAGTTTGAGCGCCGCCTTGTCGAAGAAAACGGTAAGCTGCGGATAGAAATGGGTAAACTCAACGAGCGCATAACAGAAGAAAACGGTAAGCTGCGGATAGAAATGGGCAAACTCAACGAGCGCATAACGGAGGAAACCGGTAAATTGCGGACTGATATTGCCAGTACTAAGGCTGAGATAATAAAATGGATGTTCCTTTTCTGGATAGGCCAAACGGTAACCATGGTTGCCATTATTAAATTGTTGGTAGTTAAGTAACCCATCCATACTGTTACTCCCGTTGCCGGCACTGAATTTATTCTGACATAACCCCGAGGCGTTGGATTAACGATAATTTTATGTTACAGCCAATCCGGCACATTACATTGCTGTCATCAAGTTCCCTTTTTAGTTTTGTCTTTAGCGTCAGGACCCAGTTTGTCGGATATTTTCTCCACTGCTCTCACTACTAAACGTTCACTAAAACCAACCACGAATGATACGCCATAATATGATGCCGCATTAGAAGTCAAAATCTTAGCAAGACCCATCCTAAGAAAACAATGTACCGCCAATGCAGAGGCGCTTCCGACGATGAGCCTCATAATGATTATTGAGTTAGATTCTATTTGGTCGGGAATGCTTTCCTTGGCTTTTTCATTTGCAACAGAGCGAGCTCCGCTAAATGAAGCGCCCAAGACCCCAAATAGGGCAACGACAAGAAGAAATAGCCACTCAGGTAAAGACACGCCAATATCATCTTCTTTTACGAACAAATTATGATTAAAATAACGTCCCAAAAATATTATAGAAATAACGACAAGAACTATCACCGAAGAGATAATCCATATTTGAGATTGCAGTATCCGAATCTTCAACCATCGATCATTGGCATATTCATCAAGCAGTTTTTGTGCCTCTGCAACATTGGAGTCTGAGGTCTCAACTCCCAAGTCGAGATCATTGTATGCCTGGAGACGCCATGAGGCAAGTTTGTCTCCTGCTTCCTGCCTTTGAATAGTGAGTTTTGCTCGCAGCGCCGCATGGTCAAGGAGAAACAATAACTCCCTTTTGGCATTGTGTAGATGTAACCAGCCGCCTTTATAATCCCGGCGTTTTAATTCCTGTTCTGCCAAACGAAGAGAACATTTAGCCGAATCAAGCCTTACTGAATAATCGTACTTCTTTCTGTCATCCCAGCGAGGGGATATGTCCTCCCATATGACCTCACTGGGAGGAGATATGTCCTCATCAGGCTTTGCTGAATAATCGGTCTTCTTTCTTTCGACATGGTTATAGAAATAGTCTATTTCGCACCCGACAGCTTCAATAGCGTTACATAAACGCCGATGATTTTCCGAAAATCCATGGTACCATGAATTGCAGATAAAACCACCCATCTTCCCCCCCTTTTGCAAAAATCTGAGTTTTATAATAATTTCATAACATTACCATCAATCTGATGATATAATCAACTGTTGTGTCAGGCGGCATTTTCATCGTCTCTTTCGTGCGCCTGTCTTTTATCTCGATGAGGCCGTCTTTGAGGTTTTTTGCCCCTATGATTATTTGATAGGGGATGCCGGTCAGGTCGGCGTCTTTAAATTTTATCCCCGGACGCATGTCCCTGTCATCTATCAGGAAATCTATACCCTTGCCATTCAGGGCGGTGCAAATCAGATCAGCCGCCTTCGTTGTCTCATCGTCGCTGACGCTGAGGGGCAGTATCAGCACCGAAAACGGGGCTATCGACATCGGCCATATGATGCCGTTTTCGTCGTTATTCTGCTCGATAGCGGCCGCCGCCACCCTTGCCGGCCCTATGCCGTAGCTTCCCATTATGATAGGGACTTCAGAGCCTTCCTTGTTCAGATATACGGCGTTTAACGGCACTGAGTATTTTACTCCAAGTTTGAAGATATTCCCTATTTCGATTACCTTCCTTATCTTCAACGGCGCGCCGCACGTTACGCACCTTTCGTCTTCTCTTATCACGCGGATGTCGCGCCACACTACAAGACAATGAACCTCCGGCATTTTACCGCTTAGTTTTAACGTCTTATGCTCCTTATTATTAGTGCTGAAATGTATCTCTGGATTGATGCCCTTAATATGATAGTCCTTTTTATTGGCGCCGCTTACGTAGAGGCCGCTTTTCAGAGAATTGGATGCGATTACCCTGATTTCTTTATTTATCATATTTATAGGACCAATGAACCCCGCCTCAACGCCGAGGATTTCCCGGATTTCGTCTTTGTGCGCCGGCCTGTATTGGCCTATGATGCGCTTAGTTTTATCTTCGTGCAGTTCCTCGTCTCCCCGTAAAAGGGCAAGTACCGCGCCGTCTTTCGCTATGAGAAGCAGGCTTTTAATAAAACAATGGGACGGCAGTCCAAGAAACTTCGAGACCTCGGCAACGGTCTTTACCTCCGGCGTGTGGACCTCTTCAAAGGGCATATCGATAGTGGGATATTCCGGCGGCTGAGAGACGGCAAGCTCGACGTTTGCCGAATAGCCGCACCTGCCGCAGAGGGCAATCTCGTCCTCACCTGCGTCGCTTGGGGCCATAAACTCGTGTGCAGTAGAACCACCCATCATGCCGGGGTCAGACTCTACCTGATAAAATAATAAGCCGCAGCGTGTAAATATCCTGTGATAGGCCTGAGCGTGCAGCTCATAACTCTTATTAAGCCCATCAAGATCGGCGTCGAAGCTGTAACTGTCTTTCATTATGAATTCCCTTGTACGCAGTATGCCGCTTTTTGGGCGCGCCTCGTCACGCAGCTTCGTCTGAATCTGATACCACATCTGGGGCAAGTCGCGGTATGAACGGAGTTCCTTCGCGGCAAGCCACGTCATTATCTCTTCGTGCGTCATAGCGAGGCACATATCGCGGCCTGTCCTGTCTCTGAGGCGGAACATCTCGTCGCCTATTGCGTCCCATCTGCCTGTTTTCTGCCACACCTCGGCCGGGTGCAGTACGGGCAGGGACAGCTCCTGCGCCCCAATTCTGTTCATTTCCTGCCGGATTATAGTGTTTATCTTTTCCATCACACGCAGAAACAGCGGCAGCGATATATATAGCCCCGCGGCAAGCTGCCTGATGTAGCCGCCGCGAATCATCAGTATATGGCTTACGGCCTCGGCCTCGGACGGGGTTTCTTTGAGCGTGGGGATTAATAACTTTGAATATTTCATGGGTTCTCCTTATAGATACTGTATCGATATATTAGCGTCTGGCATTTAAGCACACTTATATAATATAATATACGAAGTGAGAAATATTCAAATAAGAAGCAGGCAAATAAGATACAAGGGAATTTGTGATTAAATTCGCTCCTGAAGGGTGGCCGTTCATAATAGGTGCCGCCGCGGTTACCGTTGCAGTGTTTGCAGCGGCGAGGAACTGGACGGCAGCCATACCGTTTATTCTAACCCTGTTTATGTTCTACTTCTTCAGGGACCCCGAACGTCTGACGCCAGTCGATGCCGGGGCTGTGATTTCACCTGCAGACGGGAGAATTCTCCTTGTCTCTGAGGTGAAAGAAGAGGAGTTTCTCAGAATGAAAGTCAGGAAGATAAGTATATTCATGTCGCCGTTAAACGTGCACGTCAACCGCGCCCCCTGTGACGGAGCGGTTATGAGCGTAAAGCACACGCCGGGGAGTTTTAAAAAGGCCTTTCTGGATGAGGCGTCTCTCAACAACGACAACATCGCAATGGTCATGAAAACTATAAAAGGAGACATCCTGCTGAGACAGATAGCAGGCTCCATAGCCCGCCGCGCCGTGTGTCGTGTAAGACCGGGCGATACACTCAAACAGGGGCAGCGCTACGGCATCATAAAGTTCAGCTCAAGGGTGGATATTTACCTGCCGCTTGCAGCGAAAGTGATTGTAAAGCCCGGGGACAGGGTACTCTCCGGTGAGACGATAATAGCCAGATGGGACGGCGTTGAAGCTGCTGCGGCAGAAATAACCGGTACGGAGGCGGCGTAAAATGAAGCGTGGTGTTTATATATTGCCCAATGCACTTACACTTTGCGGGATGTTTTTTGGTTTCTACTCAATAATCTCATCGCTCAAGGGGGAGTTTGTCTATGCCGGCTGGGCTATAATGATAGCGAATATATTCGACGGCCTTGACGGCTGGACGGCACGGATTACCAACAGTACGTCGAGATTCGGCATCGAGCTGGATTCACTTTCCGATATGGTTGCCTTTGGGGTAGCCCCGGCGGTGATGATATTCAGCTGGGCGCTTGCCCCGTTTGGGCGTATTGGCTGGGCTGCGGCGTTTCTCTATGCAAGCTGCGGCGCGCTCAGGCTTGCCAGATATAATGTTCAGATGGTCTCCACAGAAAGTAAGCATTTTACAGGGATGCCGATACCGGCGGCGGCGACGATTTTGGTCACATATGTTATATTTTACCATTCAATATGGGGAAGTTCACCCGGCAAGAGTGTTTTCGTATTGATTCTGACCGTTGTGCTTGCCGTGTTTATGATAAGTACGCTCAGGTTTCACGGCGCTAAGGAGCTGAATCTAAAGACGAGAAAACCGTTTATTTTCTTAGTCCTTCTCATAATACTACTGTCGGTTGTTGTGATGCATCCGCCGATTACACTGTTTGTGCTTGCAATTTTATATCTGACAGCGGGTATAGTGGAAAATTGTTATTTGCTGTACGCGAGAAAAAAGGGCAGGTTAAAAGAGCCGAAGCAGCACGACAATCTTCATAAGGAGACCACGTGAGGATAATTAAGATATTCGATACGACGCTCAGAGACGGTGAGCAGTGTCCGGGTGCTACGATGAATGTGGAGGAAAAACTTAAGATTGCGAGGCAGCTCGCAAGGCTCAACGTAGATATAATCGAGGCCGGTTTTCCTATAACGAGCCAGGGGGATTTCGAGGCTGTTAAAAGAATAGCCGACGAGGTCAAAGGCATTACCGTATGCGGCCTTGCACGGGCAGTCGATAAGGACATAGACCGCGTGGCAGAGGCGGTAAAAGGCGCAGAGAGCGGGAGGATTCATATAGTCATCGCCACAAGCGACATTCATCTGAAGCATAAGCTGAATATGGACAGAGAGGCGGTGCTTGCGATGTCGGTGAGGGCAGTAAAGCACGCGCGTCAATATACGGACGACATAGAGTTTTCTGCCGAGGACGCCACGCGCTCAGACTGGGACTATCTCTGCCGCGTTACAGAAGATGTCGTTAAGGCGGGGGCAACGACAGTAAATATACCGGATACGGTAGGTTACACGCTTCCTCATGAATACGGTGAATTGATAGAATATTTGATGAATAAGGTGCCAAACATCGATAAGGCTGTGATTTCAATCCACTGCCACAACGACCTTGGCCATGCCGTGGCAAACTCCCTCTCCGCAGTCCTGAAAGGTGCGGGGCAGGTAGAGTGTACGATAAATGGGATAGGAGAACGCGCTGGCAACGCGGCTTTAGAGGAAGTAGTAATGACATTAAAGACACGGTCAAAGTATTTTGACGCCGGCACGAGGATAAATACCCGTGAGATATATAAAACAAGCAAAATGGTGTCCAGAATAACGGGTATCACTGTACAGCCAAATAAGGCTATCATAGGAGATAATGCCTTCGCCCACGAATCGGGCATACATCAGGATGGTATTTTGAAGGAACGTTCCACATACGAGATTCTTAACCCCGAAGATATAGGCATCTCCAAAAGCAAGCTCATACTTGGCAAGCACTCCGGGCGGCACGCGTTTAAGGACAGGCTATCCACACTTGGGTTTCAGTCATTGACCGAAGAGGAGGTAAATAAGGCCTTCGAGCGTTTTAAGACCCTCTCCGACCAGAAGAAACACATATTCGACGAGGACATCGAAGCCCTTATAACGAATGAGATAACGAAAGAAAACAACACATACTCTCTCTCATCACTACACGTTATAACCGGTACGGAGCAAAAGCCGCTGGCTAAAATAAAACTCTCTGTCAAGGGTCGGGAAAAGGAAAAGGAAGGCACCGGGGACGGCCCGGTTGACGCCGTGTATAACGCCATAAGAGAATTGACGGGGACACAGAGCGAATTAAAAAAATATGAGATAAAAAGTATAACCGGAGGCACGGACGCCCTTGGCGAAGTGGTAGTGATGCTGGAAGAAAATGACCGCGTAGTGCGTGGAACCGCCTCAGACCCGGATATTATCGTTGCCAGCGCAAAGGCATATATCAATGCGCTTAACAAACTCGACGGAATTCAAAGGCCGGAATTCAAAGAACTAAAACAAGGTGTTTAATATTGCCAATGCCTGCCTCTGGATGCTTTGAGGTTGCTTTTTTTCATCTGAAAGACACCCCGTGTTGACAAACAGATGCTTCTTTATTTAGAATTAGGGTTGTTCAACAAGTGTTATGGATGCTTACACTCCCGATAGTATTGAAGTAGTATTGAAGAGTCTAAGCGCGGCTTAGGTGTTTATCATAAAGTATTGACACGGATTTATATAAAGGTTTTTGAATCTTAAAAGATGTTACGCTCGAATGGACGGCAGGTTAAGACGCTCAGCGCCTTAAAGACTGCCATAGAAAAGATAATCGGCGATGTGGACATTGTTTCCTTCGATGTCTTCGATACGCTGTTTGAAAGAGAAATTGAACCGCCCGAAAAGGTAAAAGAGGCCGCCGCCCGTGCTTTGTCACAATATCTGAACGAATCCTGCGGCATAAATTACAGTTCCTCTGCGGTGTACTCCCTCAGAAATCTGACAGAGGCGAAGTTAAGACAAAAAAACGGCACCGAAGGCAAAGACACCGAATGCTCCTTTACAGCTATAGCCGGTGAAATGGCACGCGCGGTATCAGGCGAAACAAATGAACCGCTTCAGAGACAAATTATTAAGTTCGACCTTGACATTGAAAAAGACGTTATCTTTGTAAAAGAAGGCATCAAAGAAATTCTTCAGTGGCTTAAATCTCTGAATAAGAGAGTAATTGCCGTCTCTAACATGTATCTCGATAAGGAACATTTCCGTGAGATTTTCAAAGATAAGGCCATAGACTGTTATTTTGATAATATCTATGTCTCCTCGGAAAACGGACTGGGCAAGCACTCAGGCAAGCTGTTTGACTATGTGTTAACGAAAGAACATGTCCCGCCGCAACGAATGCTGCACATTGGCGACCATATAGAGGCGGACTACCGGCTTCCCATTCGGATGGGCATAAGGGCCATAAGACTTTACGATGTATCACACCTTAAAAGGAAAAATATCCTGCTTACCTACAACTCCCTTGCCTCTAAAAATCCATACTGGAGGGGGCGTTATGTGCTGCAGCTCATTCGTCCCAAAACTGCCGAGGCCGGGAGCGGCAATTTTTACTACAACTATGGATACTCCTTCTTAGGCCCCATATACGCAGCCTTTGTCTATGGCGCTATCGGGGAGATTAAGAGGCATGAGATAAAAAAGACATTTTTCATCGCCAGAGAAGGGGAACTCTTCTTAGACATTTTTAAAATATTTGCTCCGGCGTTATTGACGAAAAATGAAATCCCAGCGGCGGATTATGTCTATTTAACGAGAAAATCGACAGTTCTGGCCTCCTTATGCAATGGCCTTACCCTGGACAAGGCACTGCTTGGGCTTTGCAGCCCTAACCAAAAGGGCATCTACTCTATTTTGAACATCTTTGGGTTATATCATAAAGATATTGTAGCGCTTTCGGGTAAACATGGTTTTAAAAACGCTGAAGAGCCTATATGGAATTTCAACGACCCGCGGCTTGCCGCTTTCACAGCCGATGAAAAATTTCAGGAACTCGTCCGCAAATATGCCGCCGCCGATAAAAAAATACTGGAAAGATACCTGAATCAGCTGAATTTTTTTGGCTCAGGCAAGACGGCCTTCATCGATATTGGATGGAGCGCCTCGATACAAAAATTCCTGCAGGACGCCTTTACAGACCGTCATGACTATCCCCATGTCTATGGCCTGTATTTCGGCTTCAGCAATCTCGCCCAATACGCCTTTGACGAAACAAGGAACACCGTCGTTGGAGTGCTGCTCGACCAGAGGCGCGGTTCCGTTGTGGAGCAGATATTTGCCCGTTTCGAGGAATTGTTCGAGGAGGGCGCAAGATCCCTTCATGCTACCACAACCGGATATAAAATAAATTCGAAAACAGGCAGGGCGGAGCCGGTCTTTAAGAACGACAAAGATCCCGGCAGGGAAGTTGAACTTCTGAATAACGACCTGATAAGGGCGATGAAGGAAGGCGTTTTAGATTTCTCCAGGGAGTTTCTGAGGTCGGTGCTACTGACCGGCTGCACCTTTGACGATATTAAACCGTTTATAATGACTATTGCCGAAAGAGGGGTTGCCTTCCCTACAAAAGAAGAGATGAATTTCCTCTTTAAGATTAAGCACGCTGAGGACTTCGGCTCTAAAAGCGTTACCGATTTCAGCAGTGACAGAATAAACAACCCCGCCATCATATTCAATCCCGCAGGGTTTAAGGCGGTGGTAAAGAAATCGAACTGGAGATATGGCACGGTAAAGTCCATGGGGATACCCGGTGTTAACCTGCTTTTGAGATATTATGATATAATCAGGGGGCTATGAAGGATAATTTATATTTAACAAGGGACCTTGACCTCAAAAGATGCGGTATCGGGCAGGTAGTTTTAATAGCCATGCTTCACAAGATATTGTTTTTAAAGAGATATTGTTACATGGAGCACTACCCTGCTTTCATGCAGATAGCGGCGGCGTATCTGGCTCACAGGTCGTTTTACCTTTATAATATGGCGGTATGGATAAAAAGATTGGTATCGCGGATTCTAAACAGATGAATTTAAAACAAAAAATAATCGATTTGTTAGCAAACGGCTCAAAACCCACTAAACCGGAGCCGCCGCCGGAGCCGCCGCCGCCACCGCCGATTTCTGCCTACTGCGACACGGCCGTTTTGGCCCTCGACGCGATAGACATCAGGGGCTGGGCACTTTCAGAAGACGGGATAAAGACGGTAGAGGTTTCAATTGACGGCACACCCATAGGGCAAGCCGTTTATGGCAGCGCAAGACCTGATATAAGGGCGGCCTTCCCTGAATCAGAAAACGCCTTAAATTCGGGATTTTGTCTTTTTAAGACACTTGAGCCGCCGTTAACTGAAGGAAATCACCAGCTCGAAACAAAAATAACCTCAAACGACGGCCATATCGAGATAATACAGTTACAGTTCGACGTAACCGAGACATTCGAGGCATTTTCATATAACCATCCCGCGATGATTCTCAGTTGTGACAATGTATCTTTAGGCCTGAAATCCATAGATATAACTGGTTTCGCTATATCAGCGTACCCCATAACCAGGGTAGATTTATCAATTGACGACATATTTATAAAAAAAGCGAACATCGGCATCAGCCGTTTAGATGTTGAGCAGATGTATCCCTGTTATAAAGATTCCGTAAATGCCG
Organism: Nitrospirota bacterium; assembly: GCA_015233015.1. GTDB lineage: Bacteria > Nitrospirota > Thermodesulfovibrionia > Thermodesulfovibrionales > Magnetobacteriaceae > Magnetominusculus. The sequence goes on from JADFYO010000045.1 coordinate 18,084, forward strand.
GGTTTTGTCTCTATTGTAAATTCGACGAGCCGATCGCCGAAGGGCCACATACTATTACGCTTCAGGCAACAGCAGAACCCGGAATTCAGGGAAGCCGCCAATTCACCTTCGACGCCGTGGAGGATACAACACCCTCTATCTTTATTAAATGTGATGAGACTAACCTTGCCGTCGATGCCGTTGAGATTAAAGGTTTCGCGGTGTCTTCCGAAAAAATTGCTCACATAGAAGTATATATAGACGATGTGTTTGAGGGGGACGCCTCGTATAAGCTCGACAGGGCTGATGTAGCTAAGGCTTATCCATGTTACGAAGACAGCGATAAATCTGGATTCTGTTTCTATAAGGCGTACAAAATGCCGGTTTTAGCAGGAATTCATACGGTTGCCGTAAAAATGCCGGGTTCGGCAGGCATTCATACTGTTGCCGTCAAAGTACTGACGGAGGGAGGACATCTTAAGCAGTGGCTGAAACAGGCAGAATTTGCCCCTTCTTATGAAGACCTTACCCGCAAAAAACCCAATATACTAATACGCTGTGACACAGAGCTGTCAGCTGTCGATGTTATAGAGATAACCGGTTGGGCGGCATCTCCGGAAGGGATTAAAGAGGTTGAAATATATATAGACGACATATTTATAGACAAAGCGGTTTACGGGGTAAAAAGAGAGGAAATAGGCATGGTGCATCCCTGTTACAAAGACAGCGCTAATGCGGGGTTTTGTCTGTATAAGACATTGGACAACCCCCTGTCCGAAGGTCCTCATACAATTACGGTTGCAGCGGCAACAGAAACCGGCATTAAGGGAAGCCGCCAATTCACCTTCGACGCCGTGAGGGATATTCCGCCCGTTATCGTTATTAAGTGTGACGAGACTAATCTTGCCTCTGACGCCGTTGAAATCAGAGGTTTTGTGGTGTCCTCCGAAAAAATTGCCAAAATAGAAGTATATATAGACGATGTGTTTGATGGAGCCGCTTCATATGGACTTGAAAGAGCAGACGTTGCAAAGTCATATCCATGTTATAAAGGCAGCGGTAAATCAGGGTTCTGTTTCTACAGGGCTTATGATAAACCGGTTTCGCCCGGCATTCATACAGTTGCCGTCAATGCTACAACTGAAGGAGGACATCTTAAGCAGTGGCAAAAGCAGGTGGAATTTGCCCCTTCTTACGAGAAACTTACCCGTAAAACCCCCAATATATCTATACGCTGTGACACAGCGCTGTTAACATTTGACGTATTAGATTGTTCCGGCTGGGCGGTATCCCCCGATGGGATTAAGGAGATTGGCATTTATATAGATGGCATCTTTATAGACAACGCGGTTTGCGGGGCGTCAAGAGAGGCCGTAGGCGCGATACACCCATGTTACAAAGGCAGCGCTAACGCCGGGTTTTGTCTCTATAAGACGCTGAAAACTCCCCTGTCCCAAGGGCAGCATACCCTTAACCTCAGGGTACAAACAAACAACGGCCTGGAGGACGCTCTTGAAATCGTTTGTAAAACCGTTGAAAGTTATAAGTCACACTCGAAATTAAATCCAACGTTTTTTAAATCATTTGACATGCTGCTTCTGACATGTGAAATAACTAAAGTAAGGGGATGGATTGTTACACCGGCGGGGCTAACCTCAGTCAAGATTTTCGTTGATGGCCATTACGCCGGTAGCGCCAAAATAGACATAAGAAACGATATTACACCGCTTTATCCATGTTATAAACATACTGAAAGGGTATTCTTTTATTTAGACCAAATATTTGAGACCCCGTTATCTACGGGCAGACATGTGCTTACTATAAAGGCAAATGCACTGGACAGGCAGACGATGTCGTGGGATTACGAGTATGAAAATGTCGAAGAATATGCCATTTTTCTTATGAGGACTAACCCTGAAGCCCTTATTGAACTGGATATAGCGAGGATGTCGCTGGACTTTATCGAGGTAAGGGGATGGGCGCTGTCGCCTGACGGTATAGACAGGGTGGAAGTGTATCTGGATAACAGGTTCATTGACACGGCATATTATGGATTTGAACGCGGGGAGATGGCAGAGACATTCACGTTATACAAGGCCTTCAAAGACGGGATAAATTGCGGGTTCTGCTTATATGAAAAGTTAGACGAACCACTCCCTGCAGGTTATCACACGCTTAAAGTAATTGCCATTTCAGTTACCGGCCTTACTAAGGCAAAGTACGAATACAACTTTATAACCAGGCTCTATAGACAACAGTGTCCTGACGTACCGGCAATCATTCTAAGCTGCGACAAGCTCCTGATAACCCCTGACGTTGTAGAGGCAGAGGGATGGACATCCTCCCCGGACGGTATAAGCAGTGTGGAGTTTTACGTCGATGACGTGTATATCGATAAGGCCTTTCACGGCATCAGCACACAGGAGATTGGGAGGCTTCTTCCCTGTTATAAGAACAGCTCATATTCCGCCTTTGTACTTTATAACGCATATGAGAATAACTTTACCCCCGGCAACCATTTGGTTACGCTTAAAATAACATCCGAAACCGGAGTTGTCAGGCAATGGTCGACAATGCACTATATTGCCGATTCGTATGAGAAATATCTGGAAAGGATAGAGCCTCTCCCTCTGAGCAAGATAAAACACATTATAGACGAGTTATTGTACAGGCCGAAGATATCCATTGTCACACCGGTATATAACGTTGCCCCCCAATGGCTGGATAAGTGCATCCAATCGGTAATAGACCAGTACTACGAGAACTGGGAACTTTGTATTTATGATGACGCTTCAACGAGCGAGGAGACCATTGAATGCCTTCATAAGTGGAAAAACGTGGACGCACGTATAAAAATTGCGTTCGGCTCAGTGAATATGCACATCTCAGGGGCGACAAACGAGGCGTTAAAATTGGCCGAAGGAGAGTTTATAGCCCTGCTGGATAACGATGACGAGCTGACAAGAGACGCCCTCTATGAAAACGTCTGGCTGCTGAATATGAACCCGGAGCTGGACTTCATCTATAGCGACGAGGACAAGATGGAGGAAGACGGCACGCTCTGCGACCCGTTTTTTAAGCCGGACTGGTCGCCGGAGCTTTTTTGCTCGATGATGTACACGTGCCATTTCGGCGTTTACAGGAAATCTATAATAGATAAAATCAATGGATTCAGAAAAGGCTACGAAGGCTCTCAGGACTACGACATGGTGCTGAGGTTCACAGAGCAGACAACCCCCGGCCGCATAGCCCATATCCCTAAGGCACTCTACCACTGGAGAAAGATATTCGGTTCTTCCAGCGGCAACGCACAACATAAGACCTATGCCTTTGACAGCGCCATGAAGGCATTGAGAGATTATATAGACAGGAATTCCATCGAAGGCGAAGTGATAAATGAAAACAACACCGGCCTTTACAGGATTAAGAGAAAGCTGCGGGAAACCCCTCTCGTGTCGATTATCATACCGACTAAGGACAAGGTGGAATATTTAGAGAAATGCGTGAAATCCCTCATCAAAAAAACGGAATATCCTAACGTAGAGATAATAGTATTGGATACCGGCAGTGTCGAGCTGGTAACGCACGAGTTTTACAATGAAATCAGACAGATTAAGCAAGTAAGAATTATTGATTATCCAAATCCTGAGTTTAACTACGCGGAGGCAAATAACTGGGCAGCCGCGCGTGCGCAAGGGCCGTATTTGCTGTTTTTAAATAACGATACCGAGGTGATAGAACCAGCGTGGCTTTCGGCGATGATGGAATACGGACAACTTCCGGAGGTTGGCATAGTTGGCGCCAAGCTGCTCTACCCGGACGACGGCATTCAGCACATGGGCGTTGTCGTGGGTCTAAAGCGTGCTGCCTCGCATGTGGGCAGGCGCTATCCCGATAAAAAATTGATGGGTTTCCCATATATTCATGCAAAGGATGTGGTGAGAAACGTAACGGCGGTAACAGGGGCGTGCCTGTTGATGCGCAAGGCACTATTTGATAATATGAATGGTTTTGACATAAAATTCAGGATAGCATTTAATGACATAGACCTGTGCCTGCGCGTGAGAGAGGAAGGGTATAAGGTAATCTATACGCCATACGCGAAACTCTACCATCATGAGTCGGTAAGCGTGGGGAAACCATACGAGGATACAGGGCGATGCCCCGGTCTTTTCGAGGCGGAGGTTGAGCTGTTCAGAGAGAGATGGGCAATAGAGAATTATGTTGACCCGTTCTATAATATAAATCTGGACGAAAGCCTGAGATTTAAACATTGACGGTCAGAAAGGCAACCTAAAGGAGAACAAATGGACGATTCCGGTAAACTCATGACCATGCTTCAACATTGGCTGGAGCATAACGACGAACATGCCGATACGTATGCTATGTGGGCTAATAAACCTCCGGCGTTAGCCATTGGCGGACTGCCCGAGCTGTTAAACAGGATATCTGCCGAGACTAAAAAGATAAGCAGGCTTTTTGAGGAAGCCATAAGCCTTATAGAATCGTCAGGGGAAAAATAAACGTTCATCTTGTTTTGATTTTTTTTGAAGTCAGAACTGGCACGGTATTTGCTATATAATTAGCATGTTTGGAAGAATAGATAAAGGATTATTAAACGATCCTCAGAATAGTGGAACAAACCAGTCAGCCAATGCGAAGCAGCCGGTGGATTTGAGCGGCGGTTTTAAGGCAGTTTTACAGAGGACAGTTGTCGCCGATAAGAAAAAACCATCGGCCCCCGCTGTAAATGACGCTGTAACGGGCGTAAAAGAAGCTGTAAAGGGCGCGAATGACGCCATAATGAGTGCTATGGATACTTATTTATCGGTAGATAAGATAGACGATACGAATCTTTTTCCTGAAACTGAGAATATATTTCCCAGTACCGGATTAAAGAAAGACATGTCCGCTATGACTTTGGACAGGAATGCGATGTTACAAAAAATGTCGGCAGATGGAAGGCTACACGGTAGTTCAGATAGATGGAATTCCAACGCTGTTGCGTCAAATAAGCTGCACAACGGACGGTCTTACAAACAAGCCTCATATAAGCCGGTACAGCCCGGCAGCGCGTCATACTATAACGCCTCTTCCTCATTAGGCGACGATTCAGTTCAGTCTCAGTCCAAAGGCACAAATCTTGACAGATATGAAAATTATATAAACGAAGCGGCATCCACTTATGGATTAGCCCCGGCATTGATAAAGGCAGTGATAGTTGCCGAAAGCAGCGGTAACGCATATGCCCGCTCAAGGTCAGGCGCCAGAGGACTGATGCAGTTGATGCCCTCAACGGCGGCAGACCTTGGCGTAACCGATTCCTATGACGCAAGACAGAACATTGACGGCGGCAGCCGCTACCTGCGCCAATTACTCGATAAGTATGACGGCAATGTCCACCAGGCCCTGGCCGCTTACAACTGGGGCATGGGCAATCTGGACAGAAGGCCTGACAAAGTGCCGCAGCAAACAAAAGACTATGTCGCCAAGGTAGAGAGTTACTATCGCGGCTACTCCGAGGACTCCACTCAGGGATAGCAGTGCCGCCGCATTGCCACCGGCGAACGTTTTTGTCTCTCTTATCAATTTTTCAACATTAACCTGCCCGAAATTTATATAATTAACACATGCGGCATCACTTAATTATCAGACTAGCTATTCAAATCCTGCTGGTCTTGCTTGTCCCCTTTCTGGCATGTGCCGGCCCGTGGTATTTTCCTCCTGTCGGCGACAAACACTGGGTTGACACATATGGCGAGATATCGACATCCCTCGTCTTTGGCGACATCAACGGCGACGGCAAAAACGAGATCGTCTTTGGCACAAAAAAGGGCTATATCGTTGCTATTAATTCAAACGGTAAAAAACCCCACGCAATTAAAATCGGCGAATCCATTAAGGCAGACCCGATACTTCTCGACCTCAGGAAATCAGGCACTCCAGACATTCTGGCCTTCGCTAAGCTCTCGGACTATGATAAACCGGCAGAAAAAAGCATTGTCGCGGTCATAGACGGCCGATCGTTTACGAAAAGAACAGAGGTTACAATCCCCGGCGGCATTGTATCGAGGCCGGCAATAGCCGATTTCGACAATGACGGCAATGTTGACATCCTTGTCGCTGCCAGAGGTCTTTTCATCATAGACGGCGCGGGGTTAGCCAAAAACGCCCCTTTAGATGTCTATCAGTTTGACGTTAACGGCACGATATTTTCATCTCCCGTCGTAGAAGATTTAAACGACGACGGCATCAACGACTTTATTATCCCTTTTACATATAAAGATAAATACTACTTACAGGTGTTTCTCTCTACGGCAAACGATTTTGTATTCGACCAGGTAACCCTTCCCATTTCAAACGAACTCAGGGTAGCCCCTACGCTGATAAAAGGAGGTGAATCAAAAGACGCTATTACGTGGCGGCTTGTCTGCCCGACGCACAACAAAACCGTCGACTTCTATACGCTTACAGTTGGTACCGGCAAGACATTGTCTATAAAACAGGACCTTATCTATCAGGGCCTTCAATACAGCTTTATGAACCAGCTTCCGGCCTTCTGCGGCAGCGGCTCCGATTGTTTTTTATACCTTAATATCATAGAGACCAACTCAATTTGGAAAATTAATGCCGTAACCGGGGCTAAATTCCCTGTTCCCGACGAGATTAGCCCCTACGACAGCATCCCGTTTTACATCGGGAAATCAGACAACGGCACATACGTCCCTATGATTTTATCTCAGGACAATAATACACTTTATCGAATTGAAGACGGCAGGAAAGACAAACTAGCCGAATTCAGCTCACCCATACCGCAGTTAGATAAACTATACCTCTTCCCCACATCTGGAGCGCAATACGCCCTGACCGGCATAACGGGCGGCAATCAGATCTACTTTGTGCCGGCCCCCGTAATCAAATTATCCCTGCATAGTCCCAACGTGCCGGACTATTTTAATCAGGGCGTGCTGCCCCCGCCTGAGATGGAATATCTGCTTACGGAATTAAAAAACTCCCTCGCGTCGCACAATGACGACAGGGCAGACGTCCTCATGTCCATTGCCGGAGAGCTTTACCCCGGAGATCAATTGTTCCGGCAAACTATCAGGACATTCAAACAAGAGATCAAACAAGAGGCAGCGCTCCTGTCCAGTTTAACCGCGGTAAAACGGGATATAATGGAAATGGTATCCCAATACGATTATCCGGCGCTGCTTCAGTTCGTTATCTACAGAGACGCGGAGAAAAAATTAGATTATGTGCTGATACAAGACCCTGAATTTCTGGAAGAACCGGGGGTGGCGGCCTTTTACGGGAAGGTCAAGGTGGTACGTTCCGTAATTAATGCCTTCATTCCTCTGGCAACCGGGATATTCATTCTAACGGCCATTGTATTAGTAGTGTTTAACTACCCGCTGTTTCTGAAAATCTTCTATTGGTTATTTTTCCGGTGGAGGGAAAGAAGCAAATGGAAAAAGATAATCTCCGCCCACCCGGCCCAGGGAGAGGTTACTGCATACCTGGATAAGGCCGGCCTTCTTATAAGTCCCCCTACGCAGGCGTGGGATTTCAGCTTAAAAATCCTCCTCGCGAAGATGATTAAACGTGGTACGATGGAATGGCTTGAGATACTGCGTCTGTACGAAACAAACGTCACGGGGAGCGGGAATCTGAGCGATCCCGAAAAACGGAGATTTTACAGGTATCTTCTCAATCTCTATAAGCGAATGTTTTATCTGCGGCTTGCACGTGTCAGTCTGTTCGACTGGCTGATTTTCCAGACAAAGCATGTCTTCCAAAGGGACTACTACGACATTCAAACGAACGACAAGACGCTTTGCGCCCTGAAATTTGAGCTGGCGAGGGAATTTCTCAATCTCAATGAGTTTAAGCCGGCCTTTAACTATTTACATAAGTTTATTTTGAAGAAATATGAAGGCGGCAGCAAGGAAGAGATGGATTTTCTGGACAGATTGCCCGATCATAAAATCGAAAACTATTTCTTAAACTTTGACAGACATTTTTTCAGCAGGGTGCCAGAGTTAAAAGACCAAATCGGTATATTAACCGCGTACAGAGGTAAACAGCTTCAGGACAGAGTTGACCAGATAATTAACACGAGGCTCAAGGACTGTCTGCAGCGAAGAGGATTCCCAATGGTAGTGGTTGCCGATTATGCGCTCATGGGGTTATTCAGGGACCACGGCATGTTTATCTCGTTAAGCGCCTACAATCAGGCAAAAAAAACCGACACCGTCCTGAGGTGTATTCCCGTAATGCACAATCATATCAATATCGCCGACGACACCGGCTTTAACACCCTGCCCGATGGTTTTACGAGGATACAAAATGTCCACAGGAGCCAGAAATGGGTGGTGCAGGTGGAACCCCTTATAAAGGTGCCATCGTTAAGAACACTCTGCCGAACAGGCATGGTGCCGCACAAGGCAAGGGATATTCTCACTGCGATTACCGCGCTTTTAAGTACCGCGCGCCCGCTCAGGTTCATACCCAACCTGCACCCATCGCACGTATTTTGGAACGGAGGGAAGGTCCTGCTTGCCGGCAACGGCTTATCGAAACTCCATATCGACAGGGAAATTATCCTTAACTACAGGAAATACAAGACATCATTCGAAGCAGACGGTTTTGTCACCCCGGAGTTCTGCAGAGAGCCATCGCCGGAAAAGACATTAGGCAGCGAGGAGGCCATAGAAAAGACCATTGTCTATTACTTAGGCCTTCTGGCGTACTGGATGCTCGAGGGCAGGCCTCCATTCAGCGGCGTTCCTCCGGAATCTGGCACGCCTGTAAGCCTCACGAAGTTCAGTGAGGCGGAAAGGCTCATAAACGCCGCCCTTGCCCCAGTTCAAAAAAGGATACGCATATATGAATTCAAAGACATTATGCAGGACATACGCTGGGGCTGGGACAAAGTGTAATCATCAGGTTTTGTTAATGTGAAAATAAAGACGGCACTGGTAGTGCGCACAGTGCCGTCTTCGCATCTTTTATTGAAGCACCTTTTATTAAAATAGCTTTAATGACAAAACTATTTCTCCTTCAGAATCCCCTTTCTTAAGTATAGGAGCAGTGCTTGGTGTATAATCACGGTGTTGTATCCTCTTTACATCATCGTCAGTAACTGGAAAAACACCTCTTATACCAGTGTGACTTCCATCCCTGTTCTTTAAATCATAACCAGGAATGTCCATGGTAGCCTTCAGAGGAATTGTAATTGTACCATCTTTCAGAGCAGCTACTAATAAGCACATAAGTATGTAGACATAAAATAATGATAAATGTTATAATAATGGATGAGAGAATTAGACGGCAGGAAAATAGATCATAAAACGTTAGAAGAAATAAGAATAAGGGCAGTCA
>JADFYO010000046.1 GCA_015233015.1 Nitrospirota bacterium
AGGAGAAAAGGACTACTGACTTAGGACATACACCCGCCCCTTTGGGGCTTGGGCTATGAAAAATATATGGACTTGCTGTAACTTAAAAAAGGCAATTTTCTGTCTTGACAAATGGGTCCACCATACCTAATCATAGCAGTTTTCGGCATACTGTTCTCCTTTATCTATTTGGTATTGTGTACCAGTAATTTCCGTCAAGAACAAAATCATTGGTCCCCTGTTGACGAAATTTTCTGGAATCTTGCGACCAATAGCATTACAACTGTAGCTAGAACTAGTAACGAAAAAATAATTTCGAAAATAGTTAATAGCTTAGCAAATGCCGACACTGGTGTTATATCTCCATATCCCACTGTTGCCATCGTTACAATATTAAAATAAAAAAAATCTACAAGACGATTATTTGAGGTATGTGCAACAATGTAGGCATCCTTATGTTCATTCATCAATGACATTTGTAATATCGCAAAGGAATAAGCCGAAAAAAGATATGCTCTTAAAATATGATCCAACAATCCTCTCATAAGGGTATGACCTGGATGGCTTGAAACATAGCGGACAGACTTATTTGAATACAAGCTATACCTAAACACATCGTCATAAATTCTGTATTTTATAATCATAGCAACATTGAGGGCAGCAATGATTCTGCCAGCCCACGCAAGTGGGAAAATCTTAAATGAACAAAAATCGAAAGGATAATCAAAATTCATTGTCGAGACATAACATATTGATAACAATATTACGTTACGGATAAGATTATGTATACCATATATTAAAGGGGCTTTCCCGAAACCTTCCTTTTCTTTATCCTCAAAGTACAGCCTCACTACTTGTAACAAAAAAATGAGAACTGCTATGCCACCGACATTAAGATAGTGCTCCAGAGCGTCGTTTTTTTGCAAAACATCTACAACGATTTGGGTTAAACATCCAGCGAATATAACCCATGCTGATACCACTTTGATGAATTCACTATTTATTATTATCCAATCACTGAATCCTCTTTCACTCCGTCTATGATGCCAGGTTATTGAACGTAGCTTTACAGCCATAAGGAACATTGACACAGCCATAAGCGGTGAAAGATAATACATCCATTTAATTAGAATATCCAAGATTTATTCTCATTTGTCACTTTTTACCTTAATTTCGCCACCCGCTTTTGTCGTACAACGCGCATCAATCAAGGTTAGCCAAGTTTGCCAACCCATCTTTGTCGATGTATTCAACCTGTCTGACGGTTAATAATCCGGCAAATGGGTTGAAGTCTTGGTATAGTATCGCCATAATATTGTTTTCGGAGCATCTCAATTGCCTCGAGGCGTTCGCTTGGCGGCCTGCTGCGCCAGTACTGGCAGTCTGATGTCTCTGCCCCCAAAGGGACTATCTTCACGTGTTTCTTAATTCTCTCCATCCCTGTTATTATAACACAAACGCTCGCCCTTATGCCGGTTTACGGCAATATCTAAAAGGGCAAACGCATTTGAAATTGCCTCCCTTATTTTTGTCATTCCCCTATTTTTGTCATTCCGGCTTGTCCAGAATCTGTCCTTATGCCTCAGAATATGAGCAATCGTCATGAAGCTCCCACTAAAGGGCAGATTCCAGACAAGCCGGAATGACGGCAAGGGACAAGCCGGAATGATTGCATAGATATCTTCTGCTTTATTTTTCAAATGCGATTGCCCTGCAACATCTAACAGGCGGCAGGAGATTCAGCCTTATCGTCCATTGGACTGGTATATGCTTACCGGAGAAACTTTTACAGGAGCCTGAGAAAATCTTCTTTGGTCATTTCCACGTCCCGCAGTATCTTGGCAAAAAGACCATGTCCGATTATTTCACCAGAATGTACAGGAACCACAGTTGTCAAACCGTTCTGATTTCTGAGAAAAACATGGCTCCCTCTTTGCCTTTCAATCCTGAAGCCCGTTTTTTTCAATATGCCGATAATATCCTTGCCAGTTAACGACGGCAAGATGCTCATACCCTGACTTTTTGGATACCAACCAGATGCGTTATTGCCTGCTTCTCATCATAGACTTCCAGGCAGAGTTGAATCGCTTCCTTGATACGTTCCATAAGAGTGTCAAGGGATTTCGCCTGTGTATGACATCCTTTGAGCGCTGGAACATCTGCTATGAAAAGGCCGTCCTCATCCTGCTCTATGATTACTGTAAATTCCTTGTCCATTTAATAACTCCGCAAATGACCGTTATTCATAAATAACCCGGCAAATTCTATCTGTCCTATTATGACACGAACGCGCCCCCTTTTGCCAATGAAACGATTATGACAACATATAATACTAAGTTGCGTTCATAGAAGTAAGAAGACTGGAATCATCCTGAGCCTGTCGAAGGATGCTCCTTTAAGTCTCATTTCCCCATAAATCGGAAATCCTTCGACAAGCTCAGGATGATTCTATTAACAGGATTTTTTTTACTCATATGACTGCAACTTGGCATATGAGGCGCAATCATCACGTTTAATCTAAATATAATCTAATCTTAATCATTCCTTAATATTCCTGTAACAGCCCATCGTTTATTATATATGAAGCATTAGGGGGCATACGCTTTTAGATTGTTTGAGCTTATGCTGCTTTATTTCCTAACGAAAATGAGGAGGAAACATGCGCAACACCACAATAGTATGTGAGCGGTATGAAGGTCTTTCCGAGATTAGAAACTGCATGAGATGTGAGCATGTAACAGTGTGTGCCAGCTACAGTGAGCACGTGGAAGCCGAAGATTCCAGGATATGTGCATGTTATTTGGACTATGTGTAAACCGTTCAACATGGAGGGAATATGAGATATTGTGATGAATGTCACTCCACCCTTGTCCTTAAACATGAGTATTTCGCAGGGAATATGTATTCATGTGAAAATTGTGGAATCAAGTACTTTTTCCCCAAAACCTGGTATTTTGCCGAAGAGGGACTGGCAGGCAGAGCACCTGCCATGGTTTGTAAAGAGGTATAAACATCTGAAGGAGGCATACGCATGAAGACAAAATGGATACTGGATGATATGTTAACCAGAAAACAGAAGAATTTCAACATAGACGACGAGAGAGAACATCTGTACTCGTTAATAGACACCAATTCCTTAACCATTCACTTCCAGCCGATCTACTCATCGAAAGATGGAAGCGTCTATGGCTATGAAGCCCTTACACGGCTGATCGGGACTTCGTCAGGGGTCAACATATGCCAGATGTTTGAAAGGGCTAAGGCAACCGGCTCCCTCTCCTTATTGGACTCGGCGTGTCAGGAAAACGCTCTCGTCAAGGCGTCTCAGGTAGGAATCAACAATACCAATGCGTTCTTATTCATAAACATCTGCCCTGAGACTATAATGGACAACCCCGGTTGGTGTGAGATTACGGATCACTATATACGTGAATGGGGTTTGTCGAAAGATAAAATTGTACTCGAGATAACCGAAGAGAGCGCTATCGAAAACTACAGCGCGTTCAATAAGGTTGTCAGCAAATTCAGAGAAACGGGCTATAAAATTGCGATAGACGATTTTGGGGTAGGATATGGCGGGCTGAAGATGCTGTCAATCATCGAACCTGATTTTGTAAAAATAGACAGGCATTTTATATCGGATGTGGATAAGGCCCTTATCAAGCATAATCTGGTTGACGCTGTAACAACTGTGTGCCACAGGCTTGGCATAAAGGTTATTGCCGAAGGGATAGAAACCGAAGATGAACTTAAACATATTATGAACATGGACATAGAGTTATTGCAGGGGTTTTATCTGCAAAGACCTGACCCCGGCTTAGTTAGTCAGGTCAGGACAGAAATTAGTACCTTGCGCCGGAAGAGACCGGATAATCACTGCAAATTTCCTGACACTATATTCATCGGCGATATTGCCATAAAGAAAAACTACCTCCTTCCAGACAGTTCTTTGATGGGGGCCTTTGATATTTTAATGAGGAATATCGACTATAGATGTATGCCCGTTATCGATGGTGAAAGGATTATCGGAATGGTCAACAGGCAAAGGTTTTTAGAAAATCAGATGCTTGGCAAGTGCGGCTATGGCACCGCCCTCAACCACCGTAAGAAGGTCAAAGACCTGATGGAAACTCAGTTTCTCACGGTAGAGGGAAATGTTTCTATCGAAGACGCCGCCCATATGATCAAATTAAGAAAGGTTGAATATCTTTATGACGACATCAGCGTTACCAGAAACGGAATATATATAGGTTCTGTAACTATAAGTGAACTGTTAGCGGCCGTAACCGAGAAATCCATATCTCTTGCCAAAAACGCCAATCCACTTACCGGCCTGCCCGGCAATAAATCCATCTTCGACGAGATAAACAAGAGGCTTACCCAAAACATACACTTCGATATCTGCTACATAGACCTCGATCATTTTAAACCATACAACGACAACTATGGATTCGAGAAAGGCGACGCGGTTATAAAGACACTGGGGATGGTAATCGAGGAATCCGCGCAGAGGCTGCACCATGATTTTAATTTCGTGGGCCATATCGGAGGGGACGATTTTATCCTCCTTACCCACCCGAATATGTCGATGCCAATATGTAATTTATTGATAGACAGTTTTAAGGCAACTCTCAGGGAGTTTCACGGCGAAGCAGACTACGCAACAGGGTACTACGAATCGGTGAACCGGAAGGGACAGCCGGAAAGATATGATCTGCTGTCCTTATCTATCGGCGTGGTAAGTACCGAGGTATATAAAATAGAGTCGTTTGCGCAGCTTGCCTCCTTAGCAACTGACGTCAAAAAGGCCGCTAAGTCTGAGCGGGGTTTTTCGATTGTCAGAGACAAGAGAATGAATTGCGGGCATGAGCCTGCCGTCGATAACAGCGTTAACAGTGTGAATTGATAACAGCGGGAGATTAGATGGATGAGGTAAAGAAGCTCAACTTTTATTACGCGGGCGGCACTCACGCCCTTAAAAATATCAGCATTCCCATACATACACACGCTATAACTGCCCTGATAGGGCCGTCGGGCTGCGGCAAGACGACGCTGCTGAGGAGCTTTAACCGGATGCACGACCTCTACCCCGGAAACCGCTACGAAGGGGAAATCATGTTTAATGACGTAAATATTCTCGCTGACGATGTTGATATTATCGAGCTTCGCAGCCGCGTAGGGATGGTATTTCAAAAACCTACGCCGTTTCCTATGTCGATATATGAAAATGTTGCCTATGGGCTGCGCCTCCGGGGGATAAAAAAACGCGGCGACCTCGACGACCATATCGAGTTTGCCCTCAGACAAGCCGCCATTTGGGATGAGGTCAATCACAAACTAAACCAGAGCGCCTATACGCTCTCAGGCGGACAGCAGCAGCGCCTCGTCATAGCGCGCGCCCTTGCGGTTCAGCCGGAAGTGCTGCTTTTTGACGAGCCTACCTCGGCGCTTGACCCCATTTCTACATCCAAAATTGAAGAGCTTACTATTGAACTAAAAACAACCGTAACGATTATAATTGTCACGCACAACATGCAGCAGGCCGCAAGAATGAGCGATTACACGGGATTTATTATGCTTGGCGAGCTGATAGAATTTAACGAAACTCCCAGGGTGTTTACATTTCCTTCCAATAAACTGACGGAGGACTATATAACAGGCCGGTTCGGCTGATAACAATTTAATTGTAAAACGGAACTTGACAAAGCAAATATACTGTGATAGACTGTCGGGGTTGAGGATTAGGAGATATAGTTATGAGCAGCTTGTAATCCTTAAAAAAAGACGAGAACAAGGAGGTGGTTCTTATATGGACGGAGACCCCGGCGGACGACATAGAAACGGTAACACGATAGTGCGTTTGTCCGTGTCAGGATGGGGTTGTCCATTATGCACCGCCTTTATTCCCCCCTTCTGATAATCGGCACTCCTGCTTCATTTCTTTTCCGGATAAAGCATCTATAACGCGCTATTGAATTCGCTCAGCACCGGCGTTAATTGGCTATGCCGGAAAAAAAGATGCGCAGGAGTGTATCATGAAGAGTATTTTTACCATCACCCTGATTGGGCAAAGATTTACGTTTTATTTTGTAGTTGTTATGGCGGTTTGTTTGAGTGCCGCCCCTGCCGATTCTCAACCGGTCGATGCTAACGATAACCTGACGGCAGAACTCAGCACCGATAATACAACATGGCAGGACCAGCTGCCCCTCTGGTTTCCCAGACTGCTTGGGTTGCAGTTTAATGGCATATATCAAAACGTACCGGGCCTTCGCAGCCCCTACGCAGGACAGAACAGTTTTAATACCGACGGGGTGTTTGGACATGACCTCACGCATATATATGGAATATATCTGGGCGGGCAGCTTGCCCCGGCCCTGCAGTTCTATTTCGACTACGAGATGGCTAAGGGTGAGGGGGTCAGCGGGGGGCATGGACTTGGTGGATATACTAATGGAGATGTCATAAGGGTCGGCGCTGCGGACATTGGAAGCGGCCCTTATGTAGCGCGGGCATATTTTCGCTATATCGTTCCCCTCGGCGATGAGACCGAAAAGGTGGAGCGCGCTCCTGACCAGCTGGCAGGCAGTGAATATATAAATAGATTAGAGATAAAGCTGGGAAAGATGTCGCCAAGCGATGATTTTGATCTGAACCGCTATGCCAACAACACGCGAACCCAATTTCTTAACTACGCATTTATGTATAACCCGGCGTGGGATGAGGCAACCGATACGCGCGGCTACAGCTACGGCGTAATGGCGGCCATAGTTCAGCCCAAGTGGAGACTTGCCCTTGGCTTTTATATGATGCCGGCCTACGCAAACGGCGCGAGAATGGACACACAGGTGTTTCAGGCACAGGGAAGCAATCTGGAGTTTTCTTTCAAACCCAACGATTACGGTACGGTGATACGAGTGCTGACCTATTTGAACAGGGCGCGCATGGGTAATTATAATGAGGCAGCGGCGGTAGGTCGAAATACCGCGTCAACGCCCGATGTCTTTGCCGATGAGAAGCGGCAGCGCACTAAATACGGGTTTGGCGTGAACCTTGAACAGCCGCTGGCCGACGACGGCCAGACCGGCCTCTTTGGCCGCTTAGGATGGAACGACGGGCATAACGAGAATTTTTGTTATGCCGAAGTTGACCAGCACCTCAGCGTTGGCACCGAGCTAAGCGGCACGCACTGGGGACGAGCCGAAGACCGCGCGGGCATGGCCTACGCCGTTCAGGGTATATCAAAAGAGCACAGGGATTATCTGGCGGCCGGCGGACTTGGTATGTTGCTTGGTGACGGGGCGTTGAATTATGGCCCTGAGCAGATTCTCGAACTATATTACAGAGTGCAAATCGGCAAATTCGTGCAGATAACGCCTGATTATCAGTTTATCGCCAATCCGGGATATAACCGTGACCGCGGCCCGGCAAGCGTCATCGCCATGAGGCTGCGTGTTTCATACTGATACACATATTAGGGAATTGCCTATGCAGTTAACAGAGGCTTCTCTGGATTCCTGCTTTCGCAGGAATGACAGACAAGACAAGGCGAATGAACACATAGATGTGTCATTCCTGCGAAAGCAGGAATCCAGTTGTTGATTAAAGGAGCTAAGCAATTATAAAACGGCAATGGAGGACTTATAATGAACATATTTACGCGGTTGTATTACCAGTATCGCAAGATTATTAAGGCGATAAAACTCTTTCTTATTATTTCCGGGCCGGGGATAATAGTAATGATAGCGGACAATGACGCGGGCGGCATCACTACATATGCGGCAACGGGGGCGAAGTATGGCTATAACCTGATATGGGTTATCGTAATCCTCATCCCCGTCTGCTATTACGTGCAGGAGATGACGGTACGCCTTGGCGCGGTAACAAAACGGGGACACGCGGAGGCAATTTTCGAGGGGTTTGGCGCCTTCTGGGGATGGTTTTCGCTGCTTGACCTTCTGATTGTAAACTGGATGACGATGGTGACGGAGTTCATCGGCATGACCTCAGCCCTTAAAATATTCGGCGTATCGCCTTATCTGACGGTCATAGTGATGTGCGTGGTAATGGTGGGCATGGTACTCAGCGGCAGTTACTGGACATGGGAGAAGATTACCCTGGTCTTTTGTGGGCTGAACCTGATTTATATACCAGGTGCGTTTTTAATTAATCCATCTGTCAAGGATATACTGCACGATGGACTGATTCCGAACTTTCCCGGCGGTTTTAATAACGACCTGTTCTTTTTTCTTATGGCGAATGTCGGCACTACGATAGCCCCGTGGATGCTATTTTTCCAGCAGAGTGCCGTCGTTGACAAGGCTATGAAGGAAAAGGACATCCCATGGGGTAAGCTCGATACATTTATGGGTTCGATGTTTACTGGGGTTGTGGCCGTGTTTATCATTATCGTCACCGGCACGGTGCTAAAAGGGGTGGCCGTTGACGACGCGGCACAGGCGTCTATCATGCTGATGAAGACCAACAAGCATCTCGGCGCTTTAATGGCGATTGGCCTGTTTGACGCCGGTTTTCTTGGCGCGGTATGCATCTCGCTTGCCAGTTCATGGGCATTTGGAGAGGTATTTGGCTGGGCGCACTCGCTTAACTATAAGATAAGGGAGGCCCCATGGTTTTACGCCTTCTTCTTTTGCCTTGTAGCCTCGGCGGGGACTGTTGTGCTGATTCCGAATGCGCCGCTTGTGCTTATCACCCTGTTTGTACAGGTTGTTGCGGTAACTTTGCTGCCGGCCGCGCTGGTCTTTCTGATTCTCCTGTTGAACAACAAAAAGACTATGGGGGAATATACAAATACTGTAATGCAGAACATCGTAACTGTTGGGATAGTGGTGGTTATAATAGTCATATCGAGCATCTACGGGATAAGCACCCTGTTTCCCAATATGCTAAAATAGAGAAGAAGGCCAATAAGGAGGGTAAATTTATGATAAGGAGTTTTCTCAAAAATAATTACGCGAAGGTTCGTGAAATAAATAAGAAATACAAGACGCCAAACGTGGAGATGTCAGCGTGGGTGAAGTTCTCGCTGCTGCTCCTGCGGCTTTACCTGATTTTTCTCGTGGTATTGCTGGGTTATAAATTTATCACACTAGTTAGATAAAATAAGATAATGGAGGACGGCCTTGAATACTATAATTGACACAGAACAGGAGAAGGGCGCCGAGGTGTTTTTCCTGAGTGACCTTATCGGTACGAAGGTATTTAATGGAAATCAAAAGATCGGGAAACTGAGGGATATTGCCATCGTCGAAAAAGAGAAAATCCCCCGGGTTACTCACTTTATCGTCCATCGTCCATTTGGCAGCAAGGCGCTGCTCGTACCGTGGGAACGGGTAATGGTGGTCAGCACAGAGAGGATTACCGTTGAACTTCAGCCTTTGAGCATATATGAAGAGGAGCCGTCCGAAGGCCAGGTGCTCTTAAATACCCACGTTCTCGATAAGAAAGTCCTCGATATGGACGACAACGAAATAGACATGGTCTATGATATAAAGCTGGCCTTGCGTAACGGGGTGCTGTATGTTACAGACGTGGATTTCAGCAGATACGCCCTGCTTAAAAGGTTTGGCCTCGCACCCATAGTGAAATTTTTGTTCGGGGCAAATTCCCTGAAAAAAGAGACCGTATCATGGTCTTACGTCCAGCCGCTGCCTGAAAATACAGGCGCATTCAAGGGCAATGTCAAGCTGAATGTCCTGAAAGAGAAACTTACCGACATGCATCCGGTTGACCTGGCAGACATACTGGAGGAGTTGAACCCGGAACAGCGCCTTGCTATATTCAACGAACTTGAGACAGAGCACGCCTCCGATACGCTGGAGGAAATCGAGCCGCGCGTTCAGAGAGAGCTTATCTTTTCTATCAGGAAGGAGAGGGCTGCCGAATTGATTAACGATATGACCCCCGCTCAGGCAGCCGACATACTTGCCATCTTGCCGGCGGCAGAGACGGATGAGATAATGAAACTAATCGATAAGGAGAATGCCCTGAAGGTAGAATTCCTGCTCGAGAAACATGATGAGGAGCTAGTACATTTCGCTACGTCGCATTTTATAAAACTTCCCCCGCGTACGCAGGTCTCCCAGGTACTCCTGCAATATCGTGAAATCGCAAGAGACAAAGACGTTATAATGTACCTATATGTCGTTGACGAACAGGATACCCTGCTCGGAGTGGTTGACCTTAAAGAGGCGTTACAGGCAAGTATAGAGGATAAACTCGGGGCCATTATGACGACAAATGTCATCAGCCTTAAACCGGAAAATACGCTTATCGAGGCGGCCGAGATGTTTTCCCGCTACAGTTTCAGGGCTATTCCCGTTACCAATGATAACGACGTTATCCTTGGGGTTGTCCTTTATCGGGATGTCATGAATTTAAAGCACAGGTTTGTGTAGAACGATTTAGAGCTGGTACTGATGCCGAAATGAGTTCATAGAAGTAAAGAAGATTTGAATCATAATGAAATAATCGAATCATCCTGAGCCTGTCGAAGGATGCTCCTCTTGTTAGTATTATTATACGCTGCCTTTCATGTGTTTGACCATCTGGCCTTCGACCATGTAGATGACCATTTCGGCTATGTTTGTGGCGTGGTCGCCTATTCTCTCTATATATCTCGATATGGAACTCAGCTTCGAGGCGGGAACTACCAATGCCGCATCCTTTGTCATCAGCTCAATCAATTCATTCAGCAGCTTTTCATTCAGCTCGTCAAGCAGCTGGTCCCTTGTAATAACGTCCATGGCAAGCTTTTTATCGCCGCTCAAAAAAGACGCCACAGCGTCTGTCGTCATGCCCATGGCAATTTCTTTCATCCTGGGGATGCTGGCAAGCGCGAACTCAGGGACTCTCATCGGCAGCTCCATGACACGGTTTGCTATGTTTACGGCATTGTCCGCTATTCGCTCGAGGTCTGTGGTTATCTTCATTGCCGTAGTGAGAAACCGGAGGTCTTTTGCCACAGGCTGGCGCAGGGCTATCAGCACTATGCAGGCCTCGTCTATCTGAACATCCATAGTGTTTACAAAGTGGTCGTTACGCGCCACCATCTGCGCAAGCGGCATGTCCATATTCATAAGCGACTTTATGGCGCCGTCTATGGCAGCCTCCACCAGAGAGGCCATTTTCAGAATATCCTCCCTCAGTTTTTCGAGTTCGTTTTCCTTTAGCGGCATTTATATCTCCCGGGTATTATGTCGTGCCCATTTATTACCATGCCTTTTTCCTCCTCTCTCTGGAGCGTATGATTATTCCAACGAGGTTCATCCCCAGTACCAGCACAATCAGGGTCAGCGCCGTGCCGTATTGAATTGGCCTTGTCTTTTCTATATTTGTCCCCGCCGTTGCCAGTACGTATATGTGATAGGGAAGGGCCATGACAGGCTCAAACAGTGAACGGGGAAGTCCTGACGTAAAAAATGCCGCGGCCGTAAACATTATCGGGGCAGTCTCGCCCGAGACCTTAGCCGTGCCGATCATCGCCCCTGTCAGAATTCCCGGCAGAGACAGCGGCAGGACGACCTTTATTATAGTATGCAGCTTAGTCGCCCCAATGGCAAGCGAGGCCTCGCGAAAACTCTGCGGCACTGCCTTAATCGCCTCCTCAGACGTGGATATTATATACGGCAGCACCATTATGGCAAGCGTCAGCGAACCCGCTATTAAACTCATCCCGCACTTAAATACTATGACAAACACCGCCAGCCCAAAAAGACCATACACCACCGACGGCACCCCGGCCAGCGTGTATATAGACATGTTTACGAGCTTCAGCACTGTGCCTGGCTTTGAATATTCAGTCAAAAACACCGCCGTCATTATCCCAATGGGAAGCACAACCACCATACATATAAATGTCAGCAGGGCGCTGCCTAAAATAGCGGGGAGTATGCCGCCCGCTGTCATGGCGTCCGTAGGGTTCTTTGTTATAAAATCCCAGCTTAGCACTCCCACGCCGTGATAGGCCACAAACGCGAGGACGAGAAACAATACCACCGCCCCTGTGTAACCCAGGACGCTTATGATGGAAAGAATCAGGTTGCCCTTGATGGAGGCGCTGGCTCTGCGCTGCGGCACGAGCGGCCTTATTATATCTCCCGATTGGCCTTTCACAGTTTCTCTCCTAACTTTACCTTCCTGAAACGCTTCGATACAAAGTCAGATATGAGACTCAGGATAAAATTAAATACAAACAATAACGCCCCAACGCCAAACAGGGCGTGGTAGTGCAGAGACCTGTAAGGGGCCTCGGCCATCTCCGCGGCTATGGCGGCCGGCATCGGCCTTACGGCGTCGAATATCCAGTTGGGGATTATAGCCGCCCCACCGGCTGCCATCAGCACTATCATCGTCTCACCAACAATTGTGGCAAATCCCAATATGATTGCCACACTAATGCCCGAAAGCGACGATGGGATTACCACATGCCTTATCGTATCCCACTTAGTAGCGCCTATCGAGTATGAGGCCTCCCTGAATGTCCGCGGTACTGAGGCGATTGAATCCTCTGCAATGCTGGCAATAACGGGGATAGACTTGGCCGTCAGCATTATCGATGCCGTAAACATATTAAGCCCCGACGCTATAAAGAGCTTATCATAACATAAATCGGCAACGACAGTGGATAAAAACGGGATGCCGGTGCCTCTGATAAGAGTAGGCAGCTTATCTGACAGCAGCGGCGAAAGCCATGTAGTCAGTATCGGGGCAATTATCACCATGCCGAAAAAACCGAACACCACAGAGGGAAAGCTGGCCAGCATCTCTATAATCGGCTTCAGGAATTCCTTTATTCTATGCGAGGCAATCTCGGCGATATACACGGCCGTTGCAAGCCCCAAAGGAATGGCAAACAGCGCCGTTAACATAGTCGTGCTGATAGTTCCCATAATAAGCGGCAGCATCCCAAAGCTCGGGGTGTCGGCTGTGGGATACCACTGAGTTCCGCTTATAAGTTTGAACGCCCCTATTTTATAGAATATATTAAATGCTTCTTTAAAAAGGAAAAAGGCTATCATCAACAGCACCACTACGGAAAGCAGGCCGACTATCTTGAGGACATTTTCAGTCAGCTCCTCCTGTTTTCTCCAGTGCAGTTTCAAATCAGGCTCTCCTCTACTACGAAATTGCTTACTTAAGGCTTACGAATTTTACGGCATTGACGATGTCCTGACCCTCTTTAGACATGACAAACTCTATGTATTTGGCGATATTTCCCTCGGGCTTGCCCTTTGTGTACATGTAAAGGCCCCTGGCTATTGGCCACGTGCCGTTTCTCACGGTATCGGCGCTGTCTTTTACATCGTTGACTAACAGAGATTTAACAGTCTTGTCCAGGTATCCTATGCCAACATAGCCGATGGCGAATGGGTTTTGTGCCACTGTCTGAACGGCCTGGCCGTTTGAGGCAACAAGGAGGGCGTCGGCGCGCACGCGGTCTTTCTTCATTACCTTCTCCTCCCAGACTTCATACGTGCCGGAGCTTGTGTCTCTCGATACGGCGGTTATCGGCCTGTTTGGTCCGCCGATTTCGCTCCAGCTTTTTATCTTGCCGTTGTAAATGTCACGAAGCTGCTCCATAGTAATCTTTTCGATTTTCATCGAAGGATGCACTACCGGCACTATGCCGTCGTATGCCACTATAAAAGGCTTCATTTCGATGCCCTTTGCCTTAGCGTCTGCGACTTCTTTTTCTTTTGCCTCGCGCGAACTTGTGGCGATATCTGTTGTGCCGTCCATAAGGGCCTTAATCCCATTGCCTGACCCGCTTCCTGTGACGGAGACCTTTATGTCGGGGTGTTTCTTGTTAAAGTCCTCGGCTGCTTTTTGCGCTATCGGCAGCACCGTCGTCGAGCCGTCTATCCTTAATGACTCCTCGGCGTATGCATATGCGCCGGCTAACATTACCAACATGACTAATAACGCTTGCAAACTCTTCATAACTACTTCCTCCTTTTGTTTTTTAGCGGCTTATGAGTGAACCCACGCGCTTATTATACAGGATGGATTGTTACAATTGTATTAAGGAGTTGTTATCGTTTGGTTAAATAATTGAGGGCCGGTAAATTTTTTTTAACGAAATGCAATTGCCGTATTTTAATTATTGCCTCCATTCTGGTACTATACCGGTTGACATGACAGAGGACAGGTCATACGGTGTAGTTGCCGTTTATGAAGAGCACGGCACGATTTATTATCTGCTGGTTCAGCATAACGCGGGGCACTGGGCATTCCCAAAGGGACACGCCGAGGGCAGCGAAACCCCATACGAGGCCGCCTGCCGCGAGTTCAGAGAAGAGACAGGCATTGCCGACGCAGAGATTATGCGGGATAAATCGTTTATCGAGAAGTATTCATATATAAGAAAAAACAACCGCGTCTATAAAACCGTCAAATACTTCATCGGCTACGTCACAAATAAGGCCGTCACAATACAACGCGAAGAGTTAAAGGCATATAAATGGGCAGAACTCTCAGAGGCCGAGGCAACTATTTCCTTTGGCGAGGCCAGAAAACTGCTCTTCGAAGTAAAGCAATTTATTGAAAGCGGCAACCCGGCAGTTCACCTCACAGAAGCTCAATAAGCGATGACCTGAAACAATCGAATCGTACTGAAACAATCGAATTATCCTGAGCCTGTCGAAGGATGCTCCTTTAAGTCTCGAATCCCAATAAATCGGAAATCCTTCGACAGGCTCAGGATGATTCCATTAACAGGATGATTCCATTAACAGGATGATTCTTTTAACAGGATACAGGGGAATTGTTACTCATACGTTTGCAATTCAGTATTATAATAAAGGGGGAAGGCCGGTGACCTCCCCCTTTATCTATCTTATCTGTTTTTCAAATCTCTTCTTACTTCTTTTTCAGGGCATTGAGCCTGTCTGTCAGGTTTGTCGGCTGAACCTCTCCCTTTGCTTCTCTTAATGCCGCGGCCACGTTTTCATCGTCATCGAGAGACGCCGGTTTCAGGAGGTCTGAACGGAGCTTTGCCGCTTCTGCCTTTGCCGAGGAGTCCTCTGTGATGTGCTTCATTGCCTTCATCGCCACATTAAAATTATCTGTGCCCAGGCCGGCGGCTGTCTTGGCTGCTGCCGCTTTTTCCGAGGCCATTTGCTCCTGAAGCTTTGCCTTCTGCATCTCCCTCATCGCCTGTGCGTACTGGGATTTTGCCTCTTTGAGCTTCTTTGCCGCATCCTGCGTTATCTGTTCCAGATACTTGAACATATCCTCGGCCTCTGCCGCCGCCTGCCTTTCCTTATCTACATCGGCGGACATTTTCTCTATGTTTTCGAGCAGCGACGCGAGGCTTTTCTCCAGTGCAGCCTTCTTCGCAGGGTCAGTTTCAGCGGCTATCTTCTGATTTAAGATCTCTCCGGCCTCTATCCTCTGATTGTAGATGGCGGCCATTTTGTCGGCCTCGTCCTTTTCTTTCAGCATGGTTTGGCGTGCCTTTGCGGCCTGAACACTGACCTCTTCCAGCTTCTTATCCATCTCGTTTATCTCCGCCTCGGTAGCCCCCTCAGGGTCAAACGAAACCAGACCCTCTATCACCGAGTTTTTAATCTTGTCCATCGTTACCTTGCCATAATTCGAAAAAAACCCCATATCCCTTACCTCCTCAGTATCTTACGATATTTCAAGTTCCGGTTCAAGCAGGTCTATGCCCACCATTATTGTTATTCCGGCCTCCTTTACTCCGCCGAATTCATCTTTTACCTTCTCCATCGTCACAACTACATACTCCGACACCGCCTTGTTCACTTCCCTTGCATACCGCATCGACAAACAATCTACCTTCATGCCGGTCATCCCGTATGGATCTAACGCAACGGTCTCGGTAAACTCCAGCGGGTCAACATAATTCAGTTGAGGACTGCCTATCGTCCTTTGATACGTCAGTTCGCCGTCTATTATGAAATCCTTATATCCTATCAGCCCGGTGTCATAGTTAAGCCATACCCCCCATTCGTCCTCTGTAGCGGGGAATATTTCATCTATAACCCTGTAGAACGCCAGCGATATTATCTCCGTGCCTTCTACAACTACCTGAACAATAGACGCATCCTCCTTGTCCATAGTTGACTGGAGATATACCTTATAATTGCTCATCGAGCCGATGGTGTATTTACCGGCGGCAACTACCGTGTGCGCCCCAGCCCCCGGGGATTGCACCTTTAAATTCCCCTCGTTGATGATGAACTTGGTCTCGTCTATTTTCACTATGCTGTTGAGCTTCAGGCCAAGTGGAATAGTAGAATCCACCCGCTGCTTCTTTCCTTCAAGCAGATGAGATAGCGTCTCTGCCTGCCTTTCCACAATATGTTTAAATATTCCCATGGCACCCATTTAGTCGTCCTCCTCCATTAATCCAATGATTAGTCCAGATTGAATTTTGCCTTCGAAGCCGCTTTTCTCTTATTGCGTATATAATAAATTAAAAAAGCAGCCAGCGCGGCAAGCAACAGCCAGCGCAATAGGTGGGATTCACTTTTCACGGGATTAGCCGCGTCGAGTACTTTTTTGTTCAGTGCAATATCGGCATCTACGCCGGGCGGAACATATGTCTGGTCAACTGGTTCGCCCTTTAGCCCGGCAACCTCTTTGTCGAGATTTGCGAGTTTGACCTTCAGCTCCGCGTTCTCACCTGAGAGCCTGTCGGTCTCTTGCCTCCACCTCTGGAAATCGGGGTCATTCTGATGGTTATAGTACATTCTCGAATAGTTTCTGTCTGAGGCGTGATCCAGCATGAACCACAGGAACATGGCGTCCCACATGCCAAAAGAGGGCGCGCTCATATACACATAATGTGGCGGCTGATAACTATATGTCGTATAGAAGTTATCCCTTCGATAGGCATATGTGCCTTGGTCATAGCCCCGCGACCTGTTTACGACGGGGTTGCTTACGTAGCCGCTATAGTTGGTGGCGGTATCTTTTGATTTATACCTGCTTCTTTCAGCTTCATACTTTGAGAGGGATTGCTGAGCCTGCTGTTTGGAGACGGTGGTGTTTAGTTTCTGGTCATATGTGGATTGTTTGCCTGCCTGGCCGCCGGCTGCGGCAGCACCCGCGGTGTTGCCGTATTTGCTTGTTGCGGCTGATTGACTGCCTGAGGAAGGGCTTCCCGCCGAGTTGCCGTATTTATTGCCGGAAGTGCCCGTGACTGTGCCTGATGTGCCGGAAGTGCCGCTGGTCTTGCTCCCCGGCGATGATGATGAGTTGCCGTAAGAACTCTTGCTTGATGAACTACTGCTTGATGAATGTCCGCCGCTGCTTCTTGAGCCGCCTGAGCTTCCGGCCCTTGCCGATAGGATATCGGCACCGGTCAGAACAAGGGCAATCGTTACT
Organism: Nitrospirota bacterium; assembly: GCA_015233015.1. Lineage (GTDB taxonomy): Bacteria > Nitrospirota > Thermodesulfovibrionia > Thermodesulfovibrionales > Magnetobacteriaceae > Magnetominusculus. The sequence continues at coordinate 17,356 of JADFYO010000046.1, forward strand.
AAAACAATTAGTTGTTTTTTTAACATCTATTCCTCCTTATAAACATTAATATGCCCGAATATAATAACATTTTTTTATTTTCCCGTTGATATGCCAATTAATTGATAGTGGCGCCCGGATATTTTGACAGCAGGGCGTTGACCTTCTCGTCACTTTTTCTGAGCCTGTCAGACAGGGTAATCGCGAGATTCTTGTATAGCTTCAGGCAGAGCTTAGGCTCGGAATTTCTCAGCACTACCTCGTTAATAGCCACGAGGGAGCAATCGCTCTCCGCCGTGGCGCTGGCAAAGCGCGGCGAGGAATCCATCAGGGACATTTCCCCAAAGCAGTCCCCCTGTTTCAGCACGTTTAGCAAGGTTTCAGTTACGTTTTCCTGCGACGTCCCCTGAGACATCTTAGTTATTTTCACCTTCCCGCTCATAATTATGAACATCTTATTGCCGATGGTACCCTCTTTAAAGATCTCCTCGTCTTTTTTATACGTGTGTTTACTGCTGATGTTGTAAATCTTGTTCAGCTCTTCGAGGGAAAAGTCAGCGAAGAATGCGTAGTTTTTCTTCAAATTCAGGAGAAATTCCCTGTCTGACGTATCCAGAGAGAGCGATAGTTTTTGTGTGTCCAGCATTTCCGCGCGGCTGAGGAATATCTCCATTTCATCGGCGAACTCCCCGGCAGACTGCAGTCTCTTCTCCTTGTCTTTTTCTATGGCCTTCATTACGCAATTGCTTATGATAAGCGGTATGTCGGGTAGCACCGAATGCGGCGGCGCCGGGGTCTCATTTTTAATCTTATGAAACAGCGCCGGTAAGTCCGCGGCGGGGAAAGGTTTCCTGCCGGTAAGAAACTCATAGGACATTGCCCCTAAAGAGAACACGTCGGTCTGCCTGTCCAGCTCTCCGCCCGTTACCTGTTCGGGGGACATATAAGACGGCGTTCCAAGTATGCGGTCTGCCCTGTTTATGGCGCTTTTTGACGATGAAAGCATTGCTATTCCAAAGTCCATTATTTTTGCCTGATAGTCCTTCGTCTTGGTATGCTCGCCAATTACAAGCATTATGTTTGCCGGTTTTATATCCCTGTGAATAATACCGCGATGGTGGGCGTAGTTAAGCGCCGAGGCCACTTGTACCAGCAATTTTACCTTGCTGATGAGCGGCAGGGAAATCTTGTCCTGAATTATTGTCTTAAGAGGAACGCCGTCAACAAACTCCATAACAAAATAATGGATGTCATACTGCTCTCCGGCATCGTATATAGTGGCTATGTTGGGATGCGACAGGCTGCCGGCAATTCTGACTTCCTGATAGAATAATTTAAGCATATCCTTTTCGTCCATCCCCTGGAATGCCTTGCCAAGCTTTACCGTTTTGATTGCCACAATGCGGTCAATTATGGTGTCCTTGCCCTTGTAAACAAGCCCCATAGCGCCCTGCCCAAGCTCGTGAAGTATCTTATATCTCCCGATATTAATAATCCCGAGGGTTGCGTCTCGAATAAGATTAAATTTCATCATAACTGTCTATTATAACATAAGATTATATAAAACGCGGGCAAACTTGTCTGAAAAAGCGTCGTCTGAGAAACGCTCCATGACAGTTTTCCTGCCTTCTCTGGCAATCCATAAGGCCAAAGAGGGATTAGCGGCAAGTTCGCATATGCACGCGCACAAACCCTCCCTGTCAGTTGGGTTAAACAGCAGGCCGTTGACCCCGTGAGTGATTATCTCAGGCATTCCGCCGGAGTTAGAGGCAATTACGGGTCTTCCCATAGCCATAGCCTCTATTACCGTCATGCCAAAAGACTCTAACCCCCTCGTAGGCACTGCCACAATGTCCGCCGCCGCATATATACGCTGCACATCGCCCCTGTAACCGGTGAAATGGACGCGCTCCAAGAGCGATAAGGAACGGGCATGTTCCTCAATCACCGCCTGAAAAGTCCCCTCCCCGGCAAAGACCAGTCTCATATTGGGAAATCCCCCGAGGGCGTCACTAAAGGCATACAAGAGGTCAAGGCCGCCCTTGTCCTCGGTTATTCTGCCCACTGAGGCAATGACTATTGCGTCGGCGGCAATGCCGAGTTCAGCACGCACTAACGCACGTGCGTCTGTCCGCTGCGCCTTGTCCGGGTCGAACCGGCCGATGTCAACCGAGTTATAAATAACCTCTATTTTGCCTTCGGCGATGCCGCTGTTAATCAGTGTGCGTTTTACGGCGGCGCTTACGGCTATGATTTTATTAATATCGCCTGCGATGAGGCGGTTGGTCAACTTCTTGAGCTTATTCATCTGATGTCTGATTATTACGGATTTCAGTCCCATTGCACGGCAGATAACCGCAAGCGGCCAGTACTCTTTCCCAATATTGGCGCAAATTATATTAATTTTATCCTGTCGAACCACCCTGATTATCCTAAACCATGACGCGAAGTCCATCAGGTTCTTGAGCCTTATATCTCTGACCGCAACCCCCAACGCCTCGGCCTGGTCGTAGAGTTTCCCCCCGCGAGGGCATCCCAGCACCACGTTAATGCCTTTTTTCATCAGTCCTTCAGCGAGCACCGCACCGTGCGAGCCTATGCCGCTCCAGTCCTTTCTCGTATAGAGGAGCAGGACATTAACTTTTTTCGGCATTATTTTTGAAATTGCTGGCCGCACTTATACATGTAGAGTTTATAGGCGAAGGTTAACATGCCGGTAGTGCGTTTAATGGATATGCGGTGTATCTCGAATGGGTTGCCTGCCTTGAATATACAGCCGCGCCGGGTCGTAAATGCGGCCTTATAGCCCGCGGCCTTTACCATTTCGACAGTCTCTTCGTTATAGTCGCCGTATGGATAACAAAAATAATCCACGCTCCGATTTATCTTTTCCTCTAAGGCGGCCTTAGAACCAAAGACCTCGGCACGCAGCGCCTCCCCTGTGAGCGATGGCAAAGAGGCGTGTGTCATGGAGTGCGAGGAAAAGCTGACCCCCTCGTCTTTCAGTTTTGCTATGGTGTCCCAGCCGAGCAGTTTCTTCCTGACATTCAGATACTCGTAGTCCCACTGATTATCCCCTCCGGCGCACCCCGGAACGACAAATACCGTTGCCGGAAACCCCAGGGACCTGAGCACCGGCCACGCATTATCATGGAAATCCTGAAATCCATCGTCAAACGTCAGCGCCACCGGGCGCTTGACCTTGCTCTTACCGTTTATGAATGCTACAATCTCATTGAGGGACACGACGTTAAATCCTAATCCCTTCAGATACCTCATTTGAAGACGAAATGACTGGGGCGGCACATAAAGCCCGGGGAGCTTTGCCCCCTTTGGCGGCCTGCCGATGTTGTGATACATGAGCACTATTGCCCTGTCCATTTAAAACGTCCTATAATACACTGAGATGAAAGACACCAATGCCATTTTGCATTATAACATAACAGACAAGGGCTTTTCACCTGAGAACTTTCTCGCGCGTGTCTATGAAAGGCTCTACGCGGCCTTTGGCCCGCAGCACTGGTGGCCTGGCGAAACCCCTTTCGAGGTGGCAGTCGGGGCAATCCTCACGCAAAACACTAATTGGCTTAACGTGGAAAAGGCCATTTTCAATCTGAAGGCCGCCAATGCCCTCGATCCATTTATCATGTATTCTATGCAGATACAAAGGCTCTCGGAGTTAGTAAGACCCTCCGGCTACCACAACGTAAAGGCCAAGCGGCTGAAGGCATTCATAGAATTCCTCGTACTTAACTATGACGGCGTTATTGAAAACATGAAAGGACAGGACACCGCCGCACTGAGGGCTGCCCTGCTTGAAGTAAACGGCATAGGACCTGAGACCGCGGACTCAATCCTGCTCTATGCCCTCGAGGCGCCGGTATTCGTCATAGACGCCTACACAAAACGGGTCATTGCGCGACACGGAATTATGGACTATAAGCGCCCCTATGACGACTTCCAGGCGCTCTTTCACGCCCACATCGAGCAGGATGTCTATAACGAATACCACGCCCTTTTCGTAAGGCTTGGCAAGTATTTCTGTAAACCCAGACCGGCCTGTGCCGAATGTCCCATCGATGGAATTTTTAAATAGCGCGTGAGATGGATTTAATAATTGAGGGCATCAGAAAGGCTTCTTTACTGATTTACACATTAGACGCCGAGCTGATGGGGATAGTTCTGCTATCTCTTAAGGTGTCGCTCACGGCCCTTTCAGTTGGCGCCATTCTTGGGGTGCCCGCAGGGGCGCTGATATGTTTAAAGAATAGATTTCCTCTCAGGCACTTCGTACTAAACATATTGAACACTGCGATGGGGCTTCCGCCGGTTGTAGTTGGATTATTCCTGTACCTTATGCTGTCGCGAAGGGGGCCGCTTGGGTTTATGGGGATACTTTATACAGCTCCCGCAATGATAATCGCCCAGAGCATATTGGCCTTTCCTATAGTTGCGTCGCTTAGTTACGCGGCTATCGGCAGTGTGCCTCCGATAATCCGGCAGGCTGCCCTGACGCTTGGGGCAACATCGTATCAGTCTGCGATGGCGATAGTAAAGGAAGCACGTTATGGCATAATCTCCGGAGTGATGGCGGCCTTTGGGCGGCTGAGCGCGGAGGTAGGGGCGGTGCTGATTGTTGGCGGCAACATAGCCGGGCGAACGAGGGTAATTACGTCGGCTATTGTGCTGGAGACGGACAAGGGGGATTTTTCTCAGGCCATTGCGCTGGGAATTGTGCTGCTTGGGATTTCTTTTTGTGTGAATATCGCCCTGTATTTTTTTTCCAGACGAGGCAATGCTGCGGGGTACCGGTATTGGGTCTGACGCTGAACGTTTCCGGATTGAAAAAGTCCTACGCGGGTACGGTAGTCCTTGACGGGTGTTCGTACAGGTTTGAAAGCGGCTCGGTATATGCCATAATGGGGCCAAACGGCGCAGGGAAGTCAACTTTTCTCAGGCTTTGTGCCTTGCTGGAAAGGCCGGACGAAGGTAAAATAGATTTTCTGGACGAAGACGTAAGTCTGGAACATGACCTTTCCCTCAGGCGCTGTATTACCCTGTTGCTGCCAGCTGTCGGCGTCTTTAACACATCAGTCTATGAAAACATTGCGTATGGGCTTAAACTGAGGAAAGTAAACAAGGCGGAGACAGAAGAGACGGTATTAAACGCCGCTGAAATAGTCGGCCTGAAGGACAAACTAAGACGTAGGGCGGTAACGCTCTCAAGCGGTGAAACTCAGCGCATGGGCTTGGCGCGTGCGTTGGTCATATCCCCCTCTGTCCTCTTTCTCGATGAACCAACCGCGGCAGTGGATGCTGGAAGCTCCATAGCGATAGAAGAGATAATCCAAAACATAACACATACCCTGAATGCGGCAATAATCCTCTCCACGCACGACAGAGAACTCGCAGACAGAGCCGCCGACGTAATATTAACTCTCAGAAATGGCCGGTTTTCCTGATAATACCCGAAACTAAACTTTATTTACAGGCTTCCTTGACAGCAACATTACCCAAGTGGTATAATGTTTCAGGTGGCTTTACAGCCATTTTTTATGACTTTATAAAAATGGGGAGGGATATCTATGGCAGATCTAACGGTAATGGAAGGCCAGGGCAAAGATATAAAACGCTATGTCCTGATTGGTTCGTTCTTAGGGGGACTAATCGGCTCTACCATTGCATTGCTTTTGTACCCACAGTCGGCCGATAATAGATTAAAGACGATAACCGGCATACAACACGACCTTTTCAGGCCGGTAAAGAACAAGTTTCACGAAATGGTCGAACACATAGGCGACTCCCTGATAAAGGCGATAGACGACGCGGCGGCTACTTCAGCTAACAAGCTCTACGGCGATGACGAAGACCCCGATTTGGGGGAGTAAATCCTGCGCGGGCTTATTAATAGGATGGGTGGGGGTGGTCAATGGACATAAAACTGTTTGCCTTGTGGGCGGTGGTGGTGCTGTGCAGCGTGCCGGTATTAATTCAGCTGGCGCGAATGATAGGCGCGATAATTCAGCTTATCAGGACGACGAGTGGCTCAATCAAGGATTTTTCTGACGAGGTGGTAACCACCGTTAAAACGGCTAACAGCATATTGGCAACTGTTGACGATATGATAGTAGGGGTAAAGGAGCTTGTTTCGTCTTTAAAAGAGCTTGGCTCAGGTGCGAAAAAACTTGGTGAAACCCTGAAAGACTCTTCACAGTATGTAACGAGACTGCTTGGCCAGGTATCTGGCCTGATTGCAGTGATAAAATCGGCAATAGGCATATTTGCTAAAGGTGTAATAAAAAAAGGAGGCGCAGATGGGTGAAAGTGTGAGTGAAAATGAAAAAAAGGGAGTATCGGGGGCATTAATTGCCGTGGCGACGTTGATAGGAAGTGTGGCGGGGGCAGCCTTGGGCCTCGTACTGGCGCCGCAGCCCGGAGACAAGACACGGGCAAAGATTCGCGAATCATATGACAGTGTCGTAGAAAACGTAAACGCTATCGTAAAGAAGGTTGACGATACATTGCCGGGTTTAGTAACAAGGGTAAAAACAGAGCTTCAGGATGTGCCTGGCACTGTAAAATCTGAGCTGTTGAGTTTATCGAAAGACACTGAAGAGAGAATAAACAAGGCGGTTGAAGTGAGCGGCTCATACCTTTCGGACGTAAAAAGCACTATCTCCTCGACTATCAAAGAAGGTAAAAAGATAATAACAAAAAGCACTTAAATAAGTGTCTCTAAGATATGACTGAAATAGATCGGACGGGTTGCCGTCCGGTTTTTTTTGGAAGGTCAACGCAGAGTCTTAGAAGATACGAGGGGAGTAGGTTTTCATAAGAAGTTGCTGACAACAGAGTAGTCTGCCTGAACAATAGACAAAAGAATCCTATTTGTCTATGTTTGCCATTTACCTACTGTTAATAAATTGGATGTGTCCCTTTCATTACCTATATGGGAGCTTGTGTGCAACCAGTGTATTGACACGGACATCATGGAAAGCGTATAATTAATCATGGGAACAATGAGACCGTCTAAGACACACACAGCAGGGGAAGCACTGCGGTACATGGAAAACGCCAAGGGTCTGTTAAAGGCTGCGGTCATTGAGGATAATATCTACCTCGACAAGAAGCCTGTCAGAGAAGCGTTCGGGACGGCATACCTTGCTGTACTGGAAGCCATTAACGAAGTCCTGATAAAGAAGGGATTAACCACTAAAGAATTGCCTAAGTCTGTGGACGGGTATAGAGTAGCCCTCCAGAAATATGTATCAGTAAATAACGGCAAGCTCCTAAGAGAGTTTGAAAACCTGTATGAAACTTTGCATATTGGCGGTTATTATAGAGGTTTATTTAAAGGTGTTCCTCTGGTCAAAGAAGCCATGAAGGAAGCCGATAACTTTATCGAGAAGATATTGCCTTAGCCAGCACCAGAAAACGTACGCTTGCCATACGCCTGTGGAGCTTGCTTTGTAAAACTATTCAAAAGAATCCTTAGCGATTTCACTTTTTTCACTTTCAAGCTTTTCAATTTTGTCTGCTAATCCCAATAACAATAATCGTGATTACAAATGTGCCTTGAAGAGTCAGCGCTGTCCTTTTATAAAGTAACTCATCAGGGTGTGGCCTTCTTCTATGAAAACGGTGTCTTTCAATGAAGCTATCCCTTCGTCATATGAAATTCTATTGTTTGTTTTGATGTGGCGGCTGTCGTATATAACAAACGGCACGGGGGCGTTCGTGTGGGTTTTCAGCGCTATTGGGGTTGGATGGTCTGGCATGAGCAGGATTTTATAATCGCCCGTGTCTTTCAGCAATCTTATGACCTCCCCTACGACAAGAGAATCGAAGTCCTCGATTGCGCGGAGCTTGTCTTGCAGTTTGCCGGAGTGCCCGGCCTCGTCAGGGGCCTCGACATGGATATAGACAAAATCCCTGTCCGAAAGAGAATCAACGCCATACTGTGCCTTGCCCTTGTAATTGGTATCGATGTAGCCCGTTGCTCCGGGAACGTCTATAATTTTCAGTCCCGCGCAAACGCCAAGACCTTTTGTCAGGTCAACGGCGCTTATCAGCGAGCCTTCTATCCCGAATTTTTCCTTAAAAAGCGGCAGGGCAGGGCGTTTCCCCTGTCCCCAGAGCCATATGCTGTTAGCCGGAGGTTTCCCGTGCTTTATTCTATCAATATTTACGGGATGGCCCTTCAGGATTTCCTGCGACCGCCGCATGAGCATCAACAATACGTCGCCGCCATTTCCCTGCGGCATATATTGCGTAATTGGCCTGCCCGATATATCGTGCGGCGGGGTGCAGGACATATCAACAACACCGTCACTATTAACCATCAGGTGCCGGTAACTTATGCCCGGGTAAAAGTGAATACTATCGCTGTCTAATTCATGTTTTATGGCCATGATTAATTCTTTGGCCTCTTCCGATGTGATATGCCCGGAGCTGTAGTCGGCCATAATAGTTTCTTCCTTGCGGAAATCGAGATTGACGAGATTACACCTGAACGCGGCGTCATTGCCGCCGAGGGGGATACCCATGCTTGCCGCCTCGAGAGGCGCCCTGCCGGAGTAGTAATCGCGCGGGTCATAGCCCAGAATACTAAGATTTGCAACATCAGACCCCGGAGAAAACCCCTCTGGAACAGTCCTGACCATTCCGACAGTTCCACGTGAGGCAAGCGCGTCCATATTAGGAGTAGCGGCCTTTTGTAACAGCGTCAATCCACCAAGAGCCTCGAGAGGCATGTCGGCCATTCCATCGCCTATCAGCACGATATATTTCATTGGTTGTATTCTGACATTATTGGAGGAGTTTTATCAATGGCTGGATTTATAGCAAACCAAAACCTTTGGACTTCCCCCATTTTTACCTGAATTTTGCTCCGCCACTTTCCATTTCCTTTTTCCTCTTGTTTTTCCCCTGCTTATATAGGTTTCATACCAAAATGCGTTAATGGAGGTAAGCAAATATGAATCATCCTGAATTCGTCGAAGAATGCTCCTTCATTTTGCATTTCCACAAAAACAGGATGATATTTCTAACAGGATAATAGTCTATCTTATGGCTGCAACTTGGTATCAAACTTTATTTCCGGGCAGCTCCTTCTTATGTATATTGACATATAGAGAACCCTTAAACCACGAGAACTATTATCTTTTGCTATTCCTCTATTTCGGGCATCGTTTAAAAATATTGTATTGCCAATTTAACGCTCCCATTTACTGTGCCCTTTGTTAGTATTGTCCTCCATTCATAACTGCCCGTCGGCATATCTTCCCTAGATGTCATAGGTGATACCACGCTTACACCAGTAGAGGCTACATTTACTTGATCTTTAACGTTCTCTGGAACGCTCAGGCTGCCTCCTATTTCTGTGGTAACCAATGTTGCAGCATCGAAATCTGCTTCCCACTCACCAGCTACATTGACTTGTTTTTCCGTTAAGGCACTGTTAAATTCATCCAATAATGAGCCTCCTGCCTTTGAAACAAAATTTCCCATGAAGACGTTGGTTATGCCTTTAGTAAATGTACTTAGTGCTGCATTAAAAGCAGCTTTAATCAATGTTCCTATAATTTTTTGAGCCAGAGTGGCTTCAACAGTTTGAGACACTTTCACATTTACAGTAAAACTACCTTCCAAAATTCCTTTGAATAGAATTTTATCGGTAGCTTTTGTTATTGTTGTTAAATCGACTTTATATGTCTTACTATTACTATCGAACTCTAACTTTACAACCTTTGGTTGTGCATCTACTTTGTTATTGTCAAAATTGGGATTTATAAAAGATACTAATAAATAATTGACTGAGGTTCCCCCACTAATCGGGGCTGGATCCTGTAAGATAAGCTCACTCAACGTAACTTGCACTCTCTTTTGCATAACGCCTCCCTGAAGTTAGTTTTTTAATGTTCTTGCATATGTATACTATACATAATCCTAACATATTGTCAATAAAATAAATGAACCTAAATCCACCATCAAATTGAGCCGCGGTCTCAGTTTCAGGTTTGTGGGGGATTTTTGTGAGGGGGTTCAGAGTTTATTTCCCTTTGCGAGGGGATTATATTAGCCCTAACGCCCTAAAAAACC
>JADFYO010000047.1 GCA_015233015.1 Nitrospirota bacterium
CAGAAAAAATGAAGATTATTATCTCTTACGCTTTTAGATTAATTTTGCAAAAACAACCTGCTCAACCATTTTATTTTGCACTTATGCCAACTGCTTTTGATACTTAACTGCCGTTTTTAGGTTAAAGATGCTTCTTGCAGCTTCACGCTGAGCCGCTTTTCGAAGTGCCTGAGACGGCGCTTGGCGAGGTCAAGGCACTGGTAAGACGAGGGACGCCTTGATTTATTTGGTTCATTTGGCTACAATATAATTGTAGCGCAAAATTCCCTTGGGCAGGAGGCAGTTATGCCGCAGAGAGTAGATCAGGGCATTGATGTAATTCCGTTGGTTGAGAGAGAGCAGGTGCTTGAGGAACTACAGGAGAGCTATGCAAAACTTTCTGATAACACATATGCCGATTTGCCGGAGGAGGTGCTGCTGGAGATGTTAAATGAGGCAAGAAGAAAGTACAGAGAGGAAGAGCTGGCTAAGGCACAAACTTCTCCTGTATTTTAAGTTTCTCAGATGAGGGTTGTCATTGATTGCAACGTTCTTATTTCCGCCGGATTAAAAAGTGATACTTGCCGAAGATTGTTAACTGAGGTTATTTCAGGACATCAGCTTTTTGTTTCTCAGGGGATTGTCGATGAGTACTATGAGGTAGCTTCACGGGTTAAATTTAAACCTGAGGAAATTAACGAGCTTAAGATTGTTCTTTCTAAAATATTACGAGTTGCTATTTGGGTTGAGCCATATTTCGATGATCCCGTTTATTTAGCAGACAAGGACGACGAAATCTACCTTGCAACAGCCATATCAGCTAAAGCCGATGTAGTTATCACTGGAAATAAAAGACATTTTCCTTCGGGCGAGATGGTAAAGATTCTAACCCCAAGAGAATTTTTAGATTTACTGATTTGATTACTTGTTTTCTATAAAGAAACATGGGACAATGTGGCGCTCAGAAAGCAGACAGCTGTTGCAGCAGCCTTTCGTATGCGGCCTTATCGGAATGCTTGACCCAGAGAATACCAGAAATGAAGCGAGGAATATCTTTTTTATCTAAGTCGTCCAGTATTAGCGGTATAACTGTTTGGTCTGACGTACCGCTAAATTCACTATGTAAAATTGATTCATATTCGGCTCTGCACCAACCTGACTTTATTTGATTTTTACTAAAACATGCTAAAACACATTCGCTGTTATTCAGCCCTGCCTCTATCTTTGGAATAATGCGGTCGCCATATTTAATCCGCTTATGGTCAATCCAATATGTTATGTGTCTGCTTGTTAAATCAGGAAGGATTTTATCATTAATAAGCTCTTTATCCTCTGATGAATGGCAGATAAATACCTTGTACATATACTTTCCTATATTTTCGAACAGACCCTTTATTTTTATTGGGTTCAGTGTCGTTCTACACATAATTTCTGTCATGCCGCGCTTTTCCATCTGTTGAAGCAAACTGTGTTCATAGGTTTCAGGGCAGCTGCTTTGACAGTTACATGCTATCCATAACTTTGGATTTATTTCTTTTATCTGACCATGTATATCTTCAAAATAGCCTCTAATGAGGTCAACCAGTTCACGTCTATTTTTGCCGGCGATGGTAATCTCAATCTTTTTATCGTTTGGCGATGCCTTTACGTAAGCATTTGTTTTTTCATCATCGGAAACTATTACGGCTCCATTTCTCCAGCATTTATAAACACCTGTATCTACTTTGATATTTTTGTGAATCTTTACGATAAATCGCGGGATTATGCTTTTTGGCAGGAAGTCATATTTATAGATAATCATGGTTCTATCGCTTAAATCCCAGTCAATATCTATACTGTTCTTCGATAAAATACTTGCTATTACATGCTTTGACGTCCCAGCCATGGGGAAAGATATTTCAAAGTTTTCCATCAAGGCAAGGAGTGTCGGGTGTATTTCAACGGGATAGTCGTCCTTCTTCAGCCATATCCTTGCCTGATCATCTTCTTCTAAGATACCGTTCCTGTTTAAAACATCCCATGATGAGACTACCTTATACACAGCACCCGTTCCCCAGTGCGGTTTTATGATTATTTTATCTTTTAGTGCGGGATTGTCTTTAAAATGTAAAAACACGCCCAAATCGTGAAGATAGCCGTCAAGCTGTGTTTCACCTTCCTTGTCAATTTTATGATCTTCGCAGACATTGTGAAACTCCGAATAGTCAATGCAGTTTCTGCTATCCTTTTCAAACTGTTCCCTGATTTTTATCCACGAATCTGGCCAAACGCTGCCCATGTGTGGAAGGTCATTTGCTGCTTGAGCTATCGCAGCCTTGAGTTCTTTAAAACTATTCAGGCCTTTCTTTGGTGTTTTACAGCTTACGCGAAAGAAGCCTTTTATCATACCGGGGAATTTATTTTCTAAATCCTTCAAATCAATATCGCCGGGATATTCATCGTACTTGTTCAGAACCAGTATGACCGGGCTGCCCTCGCCAAATACCTTGATAGTATTTAGCCAATGCTCAAGCTGGCCATAGTCCTCTTCCTGTTTTGCATCCCAGACGAGCATATAGACTGAGCGCTTTGTCAGGAAAAACTGATGTGTTGCGTGATATATCTCCTGACCCCCGAAGTCCCACACATTCAATTTTAGCTCCGGTTTATCTTTGATTTTGAGCGGCAGAGGTTTTATTTGAATTCCTCTTGTTGATTCCGCCTTCTCACCAATATATTTGTTACTGATTAATCTATTTAAAATACTTGTCTTCCCAACCCCGCCCTGTCCGACAATTAACAGCTTAGCCTCATAAAGTTTTGCTGCTTTTTTCACCTGTCCCCAATACTTTCTTATGGCGTCGAGACCCTTTGACGCTATTTCTATGGGTGGTCTAACAAGGGGATTTACATCTACATCTAAATATCCAAGTTTTGTAAGATTGAGCATCAACTCCGATGGCACTTCTGTTAATTGATTATTGAATAGAGATAACGACTGTAAGTTAATAAGCTGACCGATGACCTGCGGCAGTTCTGTTAATTGATTATTGTTTAGATATAACGTCTGTAAGTTAATAAGCTGACCAATGGCCTGCGGCAGTTCCGTTAATTGATTATTGGATAGATCTAACGAGTGTAAGTTAATAAGCTGACCAATGACCTGGGGCAGTTCTGTTAATTTATTATTGCGTAGATATAACCCCTGTAAGTTAATAAGTTTACCAATGACCTGCGGCAGTTCTTTTAATTGATTATTGGACAGATTTAATGACACTATTTCCTGATACTGCCCTATCTCTTGCGGTAGTTCAGTTAATTTCCTACCAGATAGATCTAAACGACCACCTATAACGTCAAATTTTATCGCCACGTGACCTCCTCATATAGTTATTGGTATCGCTGTCACACTTTAATAATTTTAAGTCTTTTAAAACTTCTTCTGTCCACATAGTCTGTATTTCTATCATAGATCTGAGTATTTGAGGGGTAAAGGTTTCACTAGACCTATGTGGGCAGGGATAGGCTCGCCGTCTTCAATCATGCCTTCAGCCATCATTTCCACTACTTCGCGTATGTTTTTGAGGGATTCTTCCTGAGTATAACCCCATGCAGCGGCTCCCGTGGCGTGCAGCAAGGGGACAATAGACAAACCATCTGTCCTCATCCGGCTCTACCACGACTTTAAATGTATATGTCTTACTATTGTCTAAATTAATCCCATGATTTGCCATAATTCCATTTATTATACCTTAATTATCTTAGAAATTTCCCTGATTTTAGCATAAACACAGGGCATACGCACTATGTATTTTCTTTGTCTGTCATTCCTGCGGAAGCAGGAATCCAGTTGTTTGAAGCATGGAACAATATAATAATAAATGGAAACGCCGATTAGTAATATAATTTATTTAAAAATATCATCCACAGTGGAACGATGTCCATGGATTCCTGTTTTCGCAGGAATGACTGATTTATTGCATTTGAATGCTATATTTTGCATTAGTCTGACTCAGGTAGGACATTTCTACTTTGCTGTGACACTGCCTCTATGAATTATTGACCGTAATGTCAGACCTGTGATAACCTATACATCAGTAGAACTCGTGGGATTCCCCCGAATTATATTTCAAACCAGAAGGAGGGTCATATCTATGACAGAGACGGCGAAAAACAGATTTAGGCTGAAAAGTTTTGGATTGCATGGGTTTATTTTACTTGTAACGTTGACGGTGCTTGCCGGCAGTGGTTTTGCCGGTGATAAAGAAGCTGAACACGCCAATGACCATCATACGGCACATTGGACTTATGAAGGAGACAACGGACCTGGTCACTGGGGAGAGTTGTCACCTGCGTTCGTGATATGTAAAACTGGCAGGCACCAGTCTCCCGTTGATATCAAAGAATCGAAAAAGGCCGATAAGGAGATTGCCTACAAGGTCGATTATAAGGCGTCCCCATTAAAGATTATCAACAACGGCCACACTATACAGGTTAATTACGCCCCGGGCAGTACCATCGCCATAAACGGAAAGACTTACCAGCTGATTCAGTTTCATTTCCATCATCCAAGCGAGCACACCTTTACCGGGAAGGACTATCCCATGGAACTGCACTTAGTGCATAAAAACGACAAAGGTGAACTTGCAGTCGTAGGCGTCTTTATGTCTGAAGGAAAGGAAAATGCCGCAATCAAGACAATCTGGGATAATCTGCCCGATAAGGTCAACGTGGAAAAGTCCGTACCGTCGGTAAACATCGACGCCTCCGAGCTTTTACCTGAAATGGATAGCCTGTTCATTTATAGCGGGTCTTTGACCACACCTCCGTGCAGTGAAGACGTGAGTTGGAATATTGTCAGGAGCCATATCGAAGTGTCGAAAGCCCAGATAGATAAATTTACTTCTGTCGTTGGCAAAAACGCCAGACCAGTACAACCGCTAAACGACAGGCAGCTGCAAGAATCAAAGAAGACAGTTACAGCTCCGTAAACTGTACAGCATTTTACCTATGCTGAATTTCCATGTTGGCTATAATATATTTGACTTTCAGGCAGCGATTTTGTTAGCTTAGATTCCAGGTTAATTCTAACCCGGCGGTTTAACCGTCTAAATTCTATCGATGGATCATCAGGGGGACTGTATGAGAAAGTTGATGTATGTGTTGGTGCTGGTGTTGGCTGTTAGTTTCTGTTATTCACAGAAGGTATATGCCACAGGGGCAATCGCAATTTCTGAAGAAGAGGAGATGTATGGTGTTTGTACCGGTGCCGAAGATAAGGACCAGGCTAAGGCATGTGCGATGAAGGCATGTAAGGACCACGGCGGCACGGAGTGTAAGTTCCGTGTGTGGTTTGAAACCTGCGGCGCGGTTGCTATGAGCACTAAGTACTTTGGAATTGGTTGGGGCAAAGATAAAGCAACGGCAGATGCTAAGGCCATCGAGGACTGTGATCACAACTGCTCTGTAGTTGCCTCGGAATGTGAGAAATAATAAGCTTAGGGATTAAAGGCGAAGGGGGATAATCCCCCTTCACCCCTGTTTCTCGCACATGCTTGATCAGTTGAGTTTGGGCTGCCGCCGTTGGCGGCTTCAGCACTCCGGCTAACTGCGATTTAGCATTGCTCTTCAATCAGTCGGCTGAAATCTCTGGCCGCCAGCTCTATGGAAAATCCCTTTGCCTTCTCAGCGGCAATGCGTCCGAGCGCCACGCATTGTGGTATCGTTTTGTCTATTTTGTCTGCAAGTTCATCAGGGTCTGTCATGTCGCTGAGGAGCACACCGTCTCTGTTGTCTTCGATTATCTCTGCGGCACCATTGTTTTTCGATGTTATCACGGCACACCCCGCGGCCATTGCCTCAAGCGTGGCATTACTAAATGGGTCATAGAGCGTCGGCAGGATAAACACGTCGGCGGCGGCGTAATATCTCTCTATTTCAAGTGCCGCACCGGCAAAGACAATCTTCTCCCGCACACCCAGGCGTCTTGCCTGAGCCTCATACTTCCCCGTCCTGCCGCGTCCCGCAATATACAATACGGCCGGGGATTTTCTAACCCGGCTCATCGCCTCAATCAACACGCCAAGCCCCTTCCTCTCAAACCCCGAACCCACAAACAGGAGTACCGCGGCGTCGTCTTTGACTTTGAATTCCCTGCGAAACTCCTGTGAGATTTGCTCCCTCGCCGCGGCGCTAAAACGACTCAGGTCAACGCCGTTATATAACACATGGATTTTTGCTTCGTTTACGTCATAGTGGTCAATTATATTTCTCTTTACCATGTTGGAGTTTGCTATTATCACAGGCGTGTTTCTGAAGAGTTCTTTTTCGAGGGACAACAGTGTCCGGTGTAACATATTAAAATGAAAAGACAGGCCCTTCAGTCTGCCTGAAGTGAGACGGCGAATCCTCAGCCACTGCCTGTGGCAGCCGTCGCCTGCCCTGTATATTGTCTGACACGTAGTGCGCTCGAAACTAACCGTGCAGTCCGGCCTTATATGGCTTATAATTCGCGCGGCGTTATGATTAAACTTAATCGCAGAATATGCTGAACTCATAGAGGCCGCGGCTACTGAATGGAAGACGATGCGCGGGTTTTCTTTCCATTTTGAGCTGAGCATATGGATTTCGTAGCCGTGTAAATTGTTTATCAAACTCTCTATGTAGTTTTCGGCCCCGCCAAACGCGTCGAAAGTCTTTCTGATAAACGCGATTTTTTTCATCGGGTAGGGGGGCCGCTGATTTCATTAAGCAATTTTGCCTCGAGCAGCCTGTAATATAACGCCTCTGTTTTATCGAGCATAACCGTGGCAGAGTGATTTTCATAGATAAACTGCTTTGCCCTTTCGGACATACCGACAGAAAGGGCGTTGTCTCTTAAGACCCTTATCACGCCTTCGGCAAGGGCGTCGTGGTCTGATGGGTTAACGAGCAGACCAGTGTGTTCGTGTTTAACTACCTCCGGCACTCCCCCGACCCTCGTTGCCACAACGGGGACACCGGCGGCCATTGCCTGCATCACCGACTGCGGCACCCCCTCCGAATGGGAACTCAATACCGAGACATCGCTAAAGGAATAGATTTCGGCGATTTCGGCGGCCGTGGAGACATAACCCGTAAACACCACGCTGCCGTCTATGCCAAGTGACCGCGCCATGCCCTGTAATCCCTTTAATTTCGGCCCGTCACCGACAAGGAGGAATACCGCGTTGGGAAATGCCTCGATGACCTTAGGCACAGCCCTCAGCGTAACCTCATGTCCCTTTACGCCCCTTAGTATTCCTACATTTGTGATTATTGGGGACGCGTCAGCTCTGACGTATTTCAATTTGGCAGATGGGTTCCTTTTTACGGCAAAGAATTCGTCATCGACGCCGGTTGGGATGCTTACCACATCGTCCGGGGGGAAACCGCAGTCCTCGACCAGTGTCTTTCTCATGTTCGTCCCGCATGTGATATAGACATCCGGCAGGTAGTGGATAAAATTAAATATGCTGCGCTTAAGGGGGATGTTCAGATGGCGCGTCCTGACAAGGAGCGGCGTTGCGGCAATCTTCGCGGCCATGCCGGCTATCCATGAGTCCTTGCCGGAGTGTGTGTTAACTACGTCAAAGCGGTTGGCGCCAATGTATTTCGACAACCTCGATATACTGGCAATGTCGTACGGACTTCTCAGGGGAAGCGTGTGGACTTCTATGCCGCGTCGCAAGCACTCCTCACAAAACCTCGTCCCGGCACGGCACACAATGGCTGTGTGATGTCCCCTTTTTGAAAGCCCCGCCACCTCTGCAAGGACACGTCTTTCCTGCCCGCCCAAATCCCCCGACCACTCTGTGTGGAGTATTCGCACAGAATTACTTAAATATCCTGAGGTAGAGCTTACTCAGGCCGTCATCGGAATGAATGAAGAGCTTTTTCCTGAACTTCATCACCCCTATGTCGCCTATGGCAATGCGTTTTATCTCTAACTGGCCGGTCTTTAATGTGTTCGTACCCAATTCAGTCGTAAAGAGGAGCCTGAAGCCAGCCTTCAGTGCGTCGCTTATGTATCTGTCGTTATATATACCCCAGGGCCAGCACAGGGCCTCACACTTTTTCCCGAGCCGCGCCTCGATTAATTCTTTAGATTGCGATAGATTTTCATAAACGCCGTCTCCATCGATTTTCTTGTGCATGTGCGTGTGGGATTGGACGTCTATAAGTCCGTCCGCCTCCATTTCCCGGAGTTCATCCCATGACATTACCACCTCTTTGGCCAAGCCTTCGGCAACCATTGCCTTACATTTCTTATGAGGTGGAAACACACCGCCGGAGGGCCTTACCCCGCCGTCGTGCACCCACGAGGTAACGACGAAAAATACCGCCTTCAAATCGTATTTTTTCAGAATAGGCCAGGCATAATGCCAGTTATCCGCCCAGCCGTCGTCAAACGTTATCATGATGGTATTTTTGGTGGCGGCTGCGTCGGGGTTTGTTAAAATATTCTCGAAGTCCGCCGTATTAATCGTCCTGTATCCCTGTTCTTTGAGAAAGGCCATCTGCTTTTCAAAATTTCTCACCCCCACGGTTATAAATGAACCTTCCGCGTTGACGTGATGATACATTAATACAGGTATGGCATTCATAGTACGCCTATTATAGCAAATCGATATGCAAATCGTTAACTAATTTGTCTGAAAAAGTTGCGGCAGTCCAAACACTATCTTGTATATATTGACAGGATTTGCATCAGTCTCTCTTTAGCGGGTAAGTCCTGATTTTCACAGAACCTGACAGCGGCTTTAATATATCCGTCATCCCTGGTTTGTTCAGTCACCTCTATTCTTGCAATCAATCCTGAGAGACCGGAAACGTTATTGCTGCTGCCAAAACTGAGAGCAACTTTAACGCCGCTCGCAATTTGAGGATAAGGCGGGTTTATCTTAAATACGCCTAAAAGACCGCCCAAACTTAAATCTATCACGTGTCCGATAGTTTTATGTTCATCAAATTCAAGGGTAATAACTCCCTTGATATTGCCCGTGCCGCCCCCGGTCTGATATCGCGAGAGAACTCTCCTGTTTGTTTCAAGCATAGAGAGTTTAATATAAAAAGTCGTGCCCTCGCCTTCTTTTGTCTGAAAAGAAATTTCACCGTTATGCTGTTTTATTATCTGATAAACTATATTCATCCCGACGCCGCGCCCGGCACCCTTGGTACTCTCATAGGGCAGGGAAAGACGCGACGCAATTTTTCCGGGTATTCCCCCGGCATTGTCTTTTATCTCGATTGTTGCGTATTTGCCCTCTTTATAAGTTCTGAATTCTAATTGTCTTTCCTCCATGTTTTTATTTTGCCACTCTTCCCATATATTCTTTACAATGTTAAACAGCACCTCCTCCCTTATCGAAAACTCGTCACAATATACCTGAAGGCCGGGAGTTAATTCCTGAATGATTCTTACATCTTTATTATTCAGTTTTGCAAGTTTATTTATTTTTTCGATAACCGTTTCGATAATATCGTTAATATTATGCTTATGAAGCTCACATTTAATTCCAATCAGTTTTAACGTGTCTTCGCTTAACGTGCTTATTTCGCTAAACTGTTCATCTAATGTCAACTGTTTTTCCTCCTCTTCCACCTCTTCGTCATAGAGCGTTAAAATACCAATGAATGCCTTATTCTTTATGGCGTGTGCTATTCTTTTCTCGATTGAATGCCATTCATGAAGGTAAATTATTGGAGCGAAATAGTCGCCGATAACTCCAAACATATCTATTTCACTCTGTTGCAGCGCCTGTTCCGAGCTAAACTCCATGCAGCCAAATGTATTATTAAAACAAACCAGCGGCTTCGTCAGACTGTGCAATAACTCCGCACCCGAATGTTCTCTGTCCGTATCCAAAGAGAAAGGCGAGCAGCTTATGACCTGTTTTCTCTCTCTTATGCACTCCCCGACAATGCTGTCCCACGGGATCTGGATATTCATAAGCACCTTCTTATCATTACTCGTATAGCAGTATGTGGGAAATCCCCTGTCAACAAAAACATGCAGGGTTTTAAACGCTCCGGCGTTACTCAGGCACAAATTATATACACTGTCCAATGCCTCTTCCATCGAGTTCGAACATGCCGAAAACTTCGCAATTTCATGCAACACCGGTTCGTTCCTCCTCTTTAGTCATGGGAAAAGCCTTCAGACGAATTGTAATCGATTGCTCAGGATTTAAACAATATGTATAATAAATCGAACGACAGCGACATCAAACAAAACGACGGTGCCCGCTTCGCTTGCTGGTATTACCAATATACTTATCCCTTGTTGTTCAAAACACCCAGCACACGTTTATCTATCCACAGTTTGTCCCACCAGTGAACGGGCGATACATATACGCCGTGGAGCAGGACACCAAAGTGCACATGGTCGCCTGCTGCGAAACCGGTCATTCCGCTTTTACCGATTACGGTTGTCTTTTCTACGGCAGCGCCTTCTTTTACGTCTATCAGGGAGAGGTGTCCGTAGAGGGTCATTAGTCCTAGTCCGTGGTCGATTATAACGGCGTTTCCATATATGCCGAGGGCGCCAGCATATGCAACCACTCCGGAGTTAGACGCATACACAGGGCTGTTGGCTAACGAGGCAAGGTCGAATCCCATGTGGCGGCTCCGGCTCACTTCCTTATCGCCGTAGCGGTAGCTCCGCTGGTCTCCAAAGCCTGCAAATACCTTGCTGTTTTTCATCTGAACGAATGGCCCGCTCCAGAGGATTTTATCGGCGCTCTTTTTTGTTACTTCGGCGACTTTGGCCTCCGTTTCCTTCCTCCATTTTTCGTTTACCTCCAAAAAGGCGTCAAGAAGCGGCATATCTCCTTCATTTTTTTGTAGAAGGGGCAAGATGTGCTTTCTTATAAAGTCGTCCGTTATGACGATGGTATCTTTTTTGTAAACCTTTGGTTTGTAAATCGTTTGCACGGGGGCAGAGGCGGAGTTGCCGGCGGCATCCTCGGCAGTTGCAGTGACTATGGGGGTTCCCGGTGTTTCGATGTCTATGGGGATTATTGCAAAATAGCGGTTTTTATCTGCGAACATGGAGTTAGTCGCTGAAAATTCCCTGTCCAGTGCCTTTATATAAACCTTGTCTGCCTTTTTGGAGTCAATCAGGACGGCTAACCCGGAGCCTTGGTCGGTCATGTATGAGCTGTCTATAACAGATATGGAAGGCGACACTGAGCGAATGACCGTGGGGAAGGTCTTAATCGTTTTCGCAAACAGTCCTGCCCTTGCGGTGATAGTCACCTCAGCCTGACCATCGCTGAGACCCTGGGCCTTTGGCTCTACGGTTACCTTGAACTCGGCGTCCGGCTTATCAGGGTGTTCATCGAGGAGCGTAACAGGGTTGCCTTCCTGCGTTACCACTATCTCAATGGACTTAATTTTCCTGTTACTCTGCGCCGTGAACGAGATTTCTTTCTTTACCGGCAGTTTCTCAAATCCCTCTATTCCGGTAAGAACAGGGGGTTTTGCGGCAAATATATTGTAGGCAATAACACCGGCTAACAGCAGAAAGCCTATTGCCAGCACCATAGAGACAATTTTACCAACTTTTGAGCCTGTATTCATATATACCTCGCTTGATACATTATTTTACTGGATACTGCATGTTAGTTAACACGGTCTCTGTATTTTAAGTAGTGTTCCTCAAAATCAAAAGGAAGGATATTTGAGTTAATGCAAACCCTTAATTTATCTAAGGGTTGTTTCTTTATAATTTTTTCAGCATCCTCGTTAGATAAGTTTTTGACATTGCCATGGCATTCATCACCATTACTTTTCTCCTGATTAAAACAAACCCCTTCAGGTAAATCGTTCATGCTAAAGGGCCAGAACATTATGGGGTCACCCACAACAGTAGGGTAGAACTTTCTGATGTGCTCACAAATATCGCTGCTCGTTTCCTTTATGCAGCTAACGGATATGCAGGATATACCTGTCCCGTTTGACGAATTCCTGAATGCACAGCTGCTGAGCCTTCTGTGAGAAGCACCCTTGTGGTGAATCCAGTTGGGTTTAATAAGGCGGATGTATAGGTGGTCCATATTCCCCTTCCTAAATTATTAATTTTTGTTATCGCATAATCAAACGTAACACCCTCTTCATAACATATCACTTCGGTTTCATCCTCTGGCAGGAAGGGTTTCGACAGGTCGCTCTTTCTCTCGAGTTCAAAGTCTATCCCGTTCTTTTCGGTAATGATAAACTGTAATCTGTCATTATCGTGGTAAACCACTATTTCTATTTCACCATCGACACCTAACGCAGAATCCACGAAAAAACTATATGTTTGCGCCGTGTGAAGCAGTTCAATGGCCTGTTCCACAACCGTGGCAGACGGTGGACTGCCTTCCCCGAAGTACCATCCTTTGGAATATGTAGAATATCGCAATATTTCTTTCTCGACGCAATCCTCATATTTTACGGGGGGGGCCATGTTTCCATAGAACAAACAACTCATTTTATCATACCTAATGCCTTTCCAATATCGTCAATCGTCATAACTTTATTGCCGGTCTTCTCCTCAACTTTGGCAATAATTGAACCAAGATGTGCCGCAAGCGTTTTAGCAACGGTAAAAGACATATTCATGACTGCAACAGGACTATTATTCATTAGCAGCAATATTGAAATATCCCCTGCATTCACAAAACCCACAGGGTTGTTAAAATAGATTTTTGGAATATCTCCCGATTCTGACGCTTTTTTATAAATATCCGTGGCATCATCTTTTCCAAGGGTGTTCTCAGTTTCACTCATCATCTCCTCCCGCTCACCTTTAGTCTTATACTATCACAATATCTCATGGGATTTCAATCCCAAAGCCCTTTATCTTTCTGTGCAGATTGCTTCTTTCTATTTGAAGGGTCTCGGCGGTCTTGGAGACATTCCATTTGTGTTTTTCAAGCTGCTTGAGGATATAATCGCGCTCAAAGCTGTCGCGGGCGTCTTTCAGGGTCTCGAATGCAAAATAATCCACCGTCGAATTGTTAAACGCCGCTACGTCTGCCGCCCTAATCTCTTTTGACTGGGTCATAATGAAAAGCCGTTCGAGGGTGTTTTTTAACTCCCGGACATTGCCCGGCCAGTCGTGCCCCTGCAGTATCCTCATCGCGTCCGGGTCGATGTGCTTTCCAGACTTGCCGTATTCGGTTGCGAACATGTTCATGAAGTGCTCTATAAGGATCGGCAGGTCGTCTCTTCTTTCCCTCAGTTGGGGGACTATTATCGGGATAACGTTGAGGCGGAAGAACAGGTCCTCTCTGAATTTACCCTCTTTCACTTCCTTCTGGAGGTCCTTATTCGTTGCCGCGATTATCCTGACGTCAACCTTTATGTTCTTACTGCCGCCTACCCTCTGAAACTCCTGCGTCTCTATGACCCTGAGGACTTTTGCCTGCGTAGTCATGGACATATCGCCGATTTCATCCAGAAACAGTGTGCCTTCGTCGGCCAGCTCGAACTTGCCTTTTTTCTTTTCAAATGCACCCGTGAAAGAACCTTTTTCATGACCAAACAACTCGCTTTCGATTAGTTCCTGCGGGATGGCCACGCAGTTGACCTCGATAAACGGTCTGTTCAGCCTGTCGCTTTGCAGGTGGAGATTTCTTGCAACGAGTTCCTTGCCCGCGCCGCTTTCTCCCATTATCAACACACGGGCATTGCTCTTGCCGGCAATCTCGATTTGTTTTCTCAGATTTACTACCGCGGGGGACTCCCCGATAATAGTGAATTTCTGCATGGTATCTTTTTTAAGCATCTCGTTTTGCAAGAGAAGCTCTTTATGTTCGACCGCCCTTTTGGCGCTGAGAATGACCCTTTCCAGAGATAGCGGTTTTTCGAGAAAATCATAAGCGCCCATTTTAGTGGCCTTAACGGCCTGTTCGATTTTACCATGCCCCGAGATAATTATTACCGGTATCTTCGCATAGAGCCGCCGAATCTCCTCAAGTGCGTCTATTCCGTCCATGCCGGGCAGCCATATGTCGAGAAATATTACGTCAGGGGTGTTTTTGCTTAGAAACTCCAGTCCCTCTTCGGCAGACGACGCCAAAGAGACGCTAAACCCCTCGTCCTCGAAGATCAAACACAGGGTTTCTCTTATACCCTGCTCGTCGTCTATTATTAGTACCGAGGTTTCGTTCATAGCTTCTCTCTCATGTTTGGCCCTGCCTCCTGATTTCCTTCTGAATTCTTCATAATTTTAGTAATCGGGATTGTTATCCTGAATGTCGAGCCTCTCACTGCATTATTGCTTACGGTTATTGTGCCCTTGTGTTCTGTGGCTATCCTGTGGGCTATGGCTAAGCCGAGACCTGTCCCGTCTTTTCGCCTTGAAAAATATGGCTGAAACAATTTCTCCTTATCCTTCTCGTTTATACCTATCCCGTTGTCTGATATGTCGATTGTAATGTCCGAGGAAATTTCGTCCTCTGCAACTGTTACGCTTATCTTACCATTTTCTTCTATCGCCTGTATCGCGTTATCGAGAATATTTATCAGCATACGCTTAAAATGTTCGCCGTCGATATTAATGGCCTTAATTGCTGTTTTATATTCAAAGACAATGTCAATGTGCTCGTATTCCCTGTAGAGGTCAAGCACTTCGTTTACAAGGGCCTGAAGGTCTGTCAGGGAGGGCTCCAGGTCCGGCATCTTGCCAAGTCTCGAAAATTCATTTACGAGCCTTTGAAGTCCGTCAACTTCCCTTATTATCGTAGCGGTAGATTTTTCAATGACCTCGCCAAAATGTACATCTGCGCGCCGCCATCGTTTCAGGAGCCTCTCGGCCGAGAGTTTTATCGGCGTTAACGGGTTTTTTATTTCATGAGTAAGGCGTTTGACGACATCCTGCCACGCCAGTGCCTTCTCGGCAAGGATTAACTCCGTCAAATCGTCGAATACCACCAGCACCCCAATGGGAGTCTTTGAGTTGTCTTTGAGCTGAATAACAAAAACCCTCAACACCATGTTTTTACCGTTTATCACGACCTTTATCTGTTCTTTCTTGCTATAAAAATTATACAAATTTATTCCCCTTATGAACATCTCGAACTCGGTGGAGACGACGTTTTTGATAACCTCGGTATATGGCCTGAACAGAACGTCCTCTGCCTCGACCCCAAGCACTCTGCACGCTGCGTCGTTTATAGTTATCACCATGTTTTCGGCGTCGAGATAGATGACGCCTGAGTTTATATTGTAGATAATATTTTCCATGAAAAGCCTTCTTCTGTCCGATTCGATATAGGCGCTTTGTAAAGACAGCTCGGTCTGTTTTATTTTTGATATCATTTCGTTGAAGGACTTGACAAGCATACCGATTTCGTCTTCGGCGTCCGCCTTTACGTAAATGTTGAAGTTGCCCCGTGAGACGTCTGCCGTTGCCTGAAGGAGATGCTGAATAGGCTCAGTAATCCCTCTTGAAATTCTCAGCGCTATCCAGAGGGCGAGAAATACTACCAACAGCGTAAAAAATCCCAATATCAGGAGGTAGTTACCCTTTAATGGCGCCTTAAACTCATTAAGCGTAATGTAGTTCTGCCGGGCTTTTTGTATCTCTTCGACCTTTTTTGTTATCTCAACGGGCACTACTGTGGAGACCAGCAGGACTTCGTCTATGCGGCCGTTTTTCTGCAGCGGGACGACGGCCTTCACTATGTCGGTCTCGTTGAAGGCGAACACCTCGATACCGGGTTTTCCCTTAAAGGCGTCCTTTACGGTCTCCGATACGTCTTCTTTTTTTCTGCCTAACTTCTCTGTCTTGTACCGTGGTGAGGGCACTGCCCCCTTGCTTATAGAGATGGCGTCCTCGAGCGTCATTTTGCGTATCATATCGTATGTATATGAGGCCAGGGCATTGGCGTCGTCTATGGGTCTGCTTATTGTTGGGGTAAACCATTTATCGATGTAATTCGTGACAAGGCCGCTTGAAATGATAAAAAGCATCGCGGACGGCAGCAGGGTGATACCAACGAATATTGTTACAATTTTCGTCTTGAACTTATAACCCGCTACCCTGTTTTTTTTCTCGAGATACAGCTTTAAGAGATTTCTGCCTACGAAAAATGCAATTGTGAGCAGGGCTAACAGTGTGATATTAAAAAATGCCCCGAAAATCAGTCTGCGTGTGATGTCTCCCTTAGGATTTATAAACGTCTCATGTATCGAAAACCCGGCGGTCAGGAAAATAATAACGGCCAAAACCGTCAGAAGTAATCTCTTCACTGCCTTTTGCAGCTTCATCTACCTTCCTTTTACAGAAATCTCGGTATCTTTTTTTATTTTGAAGTCATTGTCATCGACAAAAAACAGCACGTATCCGATGACCTGTGGAGGTTTTTGCTTTATCGACTCTATCGTCACTCTTATAAAATACTGGCCTTCCTCCTCGAGGCCGCTCATATCGATTTTAACGTCCTTCACCAGCAGCGCCCATTTAAGCATCGATTGAAAGGACATAAATCTTTTTTCCAGGACAGAGGTTTCATCCGATGAGATGACCTTGTATTCCCCTTTTACGGAGTTGGCATGTATGACCCTCGATATTTTCCTGCCTTTGACAAACTCGTCCGGCCATAAACTCCACCGCCTGAAGATGTCTATATAAAAAACAAATTCTTTTTGCAGCCCTTCGCGAATGAGAGATATTTGGCTTTCGTCAATGGAAAGTGTTACACTTACGGTTATGTTATTGCCTGAGACGGCGTACTCCACGCCACTGGATTCCTGCGCGGTTACGGCCGCCGGTAACAGCAGTATAAATAACAGAACTATTGTTTTCAGTTTATTCATTTTTATCATAGGTTACCCGGAAACGGCTATTATACCATACACGGGCGATTAATTTTACAATTACCGCAGAAGGTTTGCAAAGGGGCATGATAACATGAGCGTATTTGTGAGAAGTTAGTGGACAATTAGTGGGAAAATCAGTTAGACAAATAGTACCGGCGGCGGTATTAATAGCGATACTGCCGGTTTTCTTCCTCGGTATGGATAAGTGGACAGTCGATTTGATAAAGTCGTTTTTGAGCGAACACGCCACTCTAAACGCGTTTCTCATAGTAATCGCCCCGATATGTAATTTCCTGTTTCACGGCGCCACTCAAATCTCCGCCGCGTTTATCTTATTTATGGCAGGCAAGTACCTATACAGGCCGTTAATTATTCCCGGTAAGACGTTTCTTGTTACTCTGCTGGCGTCCGGCATTTCAGTGCAAATAATAAAACACCTCGTTGGCAGGGCAAGGCCGCGCATTACGGATACCTTTATTGCGATTGGGCCAACCCTGAATATGGACTATGATTCCTTTCCCTCAGGACACACCGCTCTGGCGTTTTCGATTGCCTTCGTACTGTCGTCATACTTTAAGCGATATAGCGCGGTATTTTATTCTATTGCCATGCTGTCTGGATTTTACAGAGTAAAAGAGGGTTCACATTTTCCCTCCGACGTAATCGCAGGGGCTTTTGCCGGCATGGTAGTCACAAAGTTATTAATGCCAAAGCTCAGGCCGGAAAAGGAGCATCCTTCGACAGGCTCAGGATGATTCATCTTTGCTCAGGATGATTCTTTCTATGATTCACCTTTCCTGAGATTCACCCTTTCTGAGTCAGGGCGTTGACAGATAAGGTTTAGGGGCGGTATAATAGGGGTATGGAGGGCATGATAGATGGCAACCATGTTATTTGATACGTTAAAAGCGTTTGAGGCATTGAAATCGTCCGGCTTTACAGAAGAGCAAGCTAAGGGCTTGTCTGAAGCTCTGAAGGTAACACAGGTAGCTAACATTGAAGGGCTTGCCACGAAAGCCGATGTTGCTGCTCTTAAAACAGATATCGAAAACTTGAGAGTTGCCACGAAAGCCGAATTGCTTCTTGTAGAAACCCGATTAGAAGGGAAAATAAAGTTGTACTTTATGTTGCTGGCGTTGCTGTTTCTGCTGACTAACCCGAAAGCCATAGATTTACTTTCAAAGCTGTTGGGTATTGTGAAATAACCCTATGAGTTTCACCATGCCAAAAGAAGATATTGATAACTTGCTTAAAGACGGCGTTACGTTTGGTCATGAATACAGTAATGGCACTGCAACAAAGGCAGACATCGAAGCATTGAAATCAGACATCAGGTTGCTTGAACCCAAAATAGAAGTCAAAATATTATCGGCTAAGTCAGCAGGGGTATAAAGCGGGCCATCAGATAAGAAATTATTGAATGTTTTTGTTACTTCAAGCCTTTCTTCTTCTGTTAATTCAAACATCCCATTCCCTAAATTGTCATTTTTAAATCCTGGATGGTTTGGCTTTTCATTAAATGGCCACATAAATTACATCTCCTTTCCTGCGGATTCAATCAAATAATCTAATTTCATATTTGCAAATTTATCGCTACTATTTAAAACAGCTTGCATAATAATAACTGGATTATGTTCATAGCCAGACAGGCGAGCTATATTTTTTCCGAGTTCCCAAAATAATGTATCTTTTAGATTTTCGCCTTTTTCTGCAAATAGTTTTTTGTATTGTGAATATTCTATACTGGCATTATTCAGATTATTAAAAAAATCTTTTTTTATTCCACACTTAAATTCAGCAGGCCATGAAGCAAACCATGCTTCTGTTGTCATACTTTCTATAACAGGAGCAAGTACATCCATTAGTTTGCTCCTTTTTTTGCTGCCTAATTTTGAAAATGCAGACCTATCGGCTAAATGTATAAAGAAAAATAAATATTCATACACCACTAGAAGCCAATGACTCGACGCCTCTTTTGTATTGTTACCAAACCTTTCGTCGATAGATTCTTTAAATTCTTGACCACATTTATAAGAAGCATCTATTATGGCACACGTCAGAGAAGTAATCCCTGAAGGTCTTTTCCTAAAACTGTTTAGCCAATTCATATTTACCCGTACTCCTGAAACACCCATCTTTCTGCTATGAACGCATTTTATTATGAACGCATTTTAGCGTCAGGGCTTACGAAGTATTACGTCCATTTTCCTGGTATCCTTCAGTTTTTTCATGGCTGACATGGCGTCTGCCTTATTTTTGTACCTCCCGGCCAGCACCTTATAAGTCGCAGTACCCTGGGGGTCTTTCACCGTTATTATGCTGGGGCCATAGCCCTCTCTGCTCAGGGAATCCGTGAGTTTTTTTGCATTGGCCAACTCTCTGAATGAACCCAGCTGTATGACATATGCGCCAGAAGCAGAGGTCGCTTCCTTGCGCCTCGCAGGCAGGACGTTTCCTTTTTTGGCAATCCTGACTTTATTATTATGAGCAACCCTATTACTATGGACCCTATTACTATGAGCAACCCTATGGGCAGGCCCGGCTTTGTGGGCGGCTACAGCGGGCTCAGCCTTGGGTGTTGCCTTTGGCGCAGGTTCTGCAACAGGTTTTTCGGCAGGTTTTGTGATTGGCGCTGCAACAGGTTTTTCAACAGGTTTCGCCGACGGCTCTGCAACAGGCCTTTCAACAGGTTTTGTGATTGGGGCTGCAACAGGCTGCTTTTTCTCCTGTGCAGGTGAGACGTCCCCAGATGGTCTGGAGCCAACCGGCTCAGATTTTTGAGTCTGGGCAGCCGCTGCCGGAGTTACGGCAGGTTCAGCCTTAAGCGGTGTCTTTGGTGCCGGCTCAGCGGCAGGTTTTTCGACGGGTTTTGTCATGGCCTCAGTTGGTTTTACCGGTGAGGGCTCCGGTTTTGGAGTCAGGGTAGGCGACGGTGGCGGAGTGGGGGCGGCGGTTTTTCTTACCGCTGCTTTGGCGAGCATTTTGTCGGACCTATCGGGGCTTGTGTCGCGTAAGAAAAGCAGATATACCACTGCCAATAAGATTGCAAACACGGAGAAGGCCGTTATCGCGAAAAACTTTTTTCTTTTAGCACGGTTTTCCTTCAGGGTATTGAGGATCTCGTCTTCATCTGATTCCATTGCGGTTGTATCCTCTCCTATCAGGTCTTGTAAATCCTCGTCGCTGGTGTATTCGACATCGCTGAGCGTATCCCCTGTATGGGGTGGAGATTCAGGGCTGTTGATCTTTATCGTATGATCGGATAAAGGGCTTTCGTCGAATTCCGACTCCTCGCGCAGAGAGATATGTCTGGCATGGCGCGGGGTGTCTGAAAACCTGTCCCCTTTTTCAGCAAGATCAAACCTGATATCATCATTTTGGATGTCCTCGTCAGGCAGCTCTTCCTTGGGCAAACCCCACTCTGTGTGTTCACGTATCTTTTGAAGCAGGTCGTCTTTTTCTACCGGCAGCCTTACCGTATCCACTATTTTATATATAGTTCTGTATCTGTCATCATACTTCTTCTCTATCTCAGAGAGCATAATAAACGGCAGGTTTTTTAGAGACTCTTCGTTTCGAAGGTCCCTTATTACCTCATAGCCGCTGGCATCTATTAACATAGACTTTACAAGTACTAAAACAGGATGTATCTCCAGGGCAGTCCTCAGGGCTTCGGCCTTTGTCTTGGCGATATGTGTCGTATATCCCTCTTTCCGGAGGATTTCGCTTATCTGTTGAGTGTTATTTTTATCGTCATCTATAACAAGAATATTGTCCCCGTCCATCTATCTATCCCCCTATTAAAAATATTATCATTCTGATAGTATTAACATTTCCAGCATGAATAATTCAAGTCCCTCAGAAATATTCACGTCGTGCGGCAGGGATTTTTTTCAATTCCTTAATATACCCGCGGGTTGTATTTCCATTGCCTTTATCGATGGGTATATGCCTGAGGCTATCCCCGTCACAATCGATGCAGCCAGCGATATTACCACCCCCGGCAGCGATACCGCAAACGGTATTTTCGCTATGGCCGATATGCCAAGAGAAAGCCCTATGCCGGTTATAAGCCCCACTGCCGCCCCCATGAGCGATATAAACGACACCTCCGTTAAGAACTGAAGCGCTATGTCCCGCTTTTTTGCCCCTGCTGCGCGCCTTATACCTATTTCAACCTTTCTCTCGTCAACCATCAATATCATTACAGACAATATCCCTATCGAGCTTATAGTGAACGATATGGCAGAGGTTATCATCCCAAGCGTTACCACTATCTTCATTGTTTTGGTCTGCATGGCGTTTATGTCCCTGAGGTCTGTTACGGTGAAGTCGTCTCTTTCTCCTTTTTTTATGTTATGTCTTTTTCTCAACAGCGCCTCTATGTCTCCTTTTAATCTTTCTACCGCCGCTTCCGAGACTGCTTCCACATAGATGAGATTGATTGTTGCCGTTGTATTTGCCAGTCTCTTCATAAACGTGCTCAGCGGCACATAAATTATGTTGTCTTCGTCTATCCCCGAAAGATCGACGGCCATAGGGGGAAGCGTTTCAATCACTTCACACGCG
Organism: Nitrospirota bacterium; assembly: GCA_015233015.1. GTDB lineage: Bacteria > Nitrospirota > Thermodesulfovibrionia > Thermodesulfovibrionales > Magnetobacteriaceae > Magnetominusculus. Next base: position 21,358 of record JADFYO010000047.1, read on the forward strand.
GCCTGATTTACGAATATAATTTTCCCCACGGGGGCACCACCCTTAAACAGCTTCTCTGCCGCCTTTGAGCCGGTAATCACCGTCTTTCTCATCTCCTTTTCATCCTCTTCAGTGAACAGCCTGCCCTGGCTCACGGGGATTTTCTTGAGCTTAAAAAACTCCACCGGTATGCCCATCATCATTGTACCGGTTACGGTTGTGTTCCTGTATTTTACCGGGAATGTCCGGGTTGCCGCCGGTGCCACGGTCTTTACCGCTGTGAGGGACTCCCTTATCGCCCTGGCGTCGTCAAGGGTCAGCCTGTTGCTCTGTGCAAGGTCAGAAGGGCTGCCATGACCGCGCATGAGGCCGCTTTTAACGGTCAGGAGATTCTTCCCGAACATCTCGAGGTCGGTAATCGTCTTTAATTCCATCGAACGCGACGTGTTTGCCACGGTGATTAAAGACAGGGTTCCCAGCACAACCCCCGTTATGGCAAGCGATGTCCTGAGTTTAAAACTGCCAAGCGCCTTTACGGCAATCGTTAGATTGAGATAAATGTTCTTTGGAAGGAATTTTATGAACGGCTCAAACAGCTGCCTTCCCGCTGTCACCTTATTGCCTCTATCGGCGAAAGGTTAGCGGCAGCTCGTGCCGGGGCAGCTCCAAACACAAGCCCCGTTACTACTGAAAGAGCAAATCCTATAACAAAGGCCTTCCACGAAAAGTGCATAGGGAAATCGGCTATCGATGCGAGCAGTCTTGACCCCCCATAGCCCATTAGAAAACCCAACACCCCCCCCGCCGACGTTATCAGCGAGGATTCTATGATGAACTGGTTAAAAATATCCCTTTTTTTTGCGCCCACTGCCCGCCGTATCCCAATCTCTCCGGTTCGTTCCTTTACGGACAGCAAAAAAAGATTAGCCAATACAAATCCCGACACCACAAGCGACACTATCCCCGAAATCCCAAGCGATACTACGAGCGAACCGGTAAGGGCGGCAAGAAACCTTATAATCTCTTCAGGGCTGACAATGGTGAAATCGTCGCTCTGGCCTTCTTTGAGCTGGTGCCTGTCTCTGAGAAACAACCTCAGCTCCTCTATCCAATGCTTCAGGGAGCGGCCAGTCTGGTATTTTATCTTTATCGCGCTTATGTATTTGGTGTCTTTCATCAATTTTTTCATCGACACGCCTATGGGTATGATTATCCTGTCGTTGAGATTTAAGCCCATCTGCGAAGCGCTCCTGTCGCTGAGCACACCTGTTACCCTGCATGGGATTTTCGTATTTATAAGAATGGTCTTTCCTATTGGCGAGGCGTCCTTAAAGAGTGTTACGGCAACCTGATTGCCTATCAGGCACACATTTTTACCAAAGGCCACATCCTCGTGTGACAAGTCTGAGCCTTCCATGACCGGCCATGCCCAGCTCCTGCTATAGTCTTCTGTTGAGCCTATTATCAGGGTTTGAGACTTTACATCCTTGTATGATATGCCGGTGCCTCCTTTCATAGCTATAGGAACAACGAGAACCGCCGTTGGGAATGCCTCCTCTATTGCCTTTATATCGCTGAGTGTCAGCGCCTTCATTTTTTCGCCGGTTGCCCGCTGCTCCTCAGACCCGCCAAAGACAAGCACCGTCTCAGGGCCGAATTTCTCCACAAAATCATACGCCTTCTGATATGCCCCCTCAACAGACGCCACAATGACCGTTATCGAGGCTATCCCCAGAGATACGCTAAAAAGACAGAAAAACGTTCGCAGCTTAAACGATACCACAGCATACATAGCGCTTCTTATATTATTGATAAGCCTGTTCACGCCATTATCACTCGTCTGTCAGGCCGTCTTTTATATGAACTGTATTGCCCGCATATGCGGCGATTGCTGAATCGTGGGTAACGATGATTATAGTCTTTCCCTTTTTGTTGAGTTCTGTGAATATTTTCATAATCCCGGCGGCGGTGGTGGTGTCAAGCTGGCCTGTGGGTTCGTCGCATATGATTAAATCGGGGTCGTTTATCAGGGCGCGGGCAATGGCGGCGCGCTGCTGCTGCCCCCCGGAGAGCTGGCGCGGCCTGAAGTCTGCCCTGTCCTCAAGCCCCACTTCACGCAGTGTTTCCATCGCCTTGTCCTTTGCCTCGTCCCGTGGGGTGCGGGATGAACTGTACAGGGTTGGCAGGAGTATATTTTCTATAATGGACGCGTAGTGAAGGAGAAAGAAGCTCTGAAACACAAACCCTACGGTCTCATTTCTGACTGCGGAGAGTTCGTCGTCGCTCATATGGGAGACATCCCGGCCATTGAGGATATATGTGCCGGAGGAGGGTGTGTCGAGGCATCCTATGATATTCATCAGGGTTGTCTTGCCTGAGCCGGAGGCACCCATGATGGCTGTGAACTCCCCCCTGCCGACCGTAAGGTTGACGCCCCGGAGGGCATCGACGGTTACGTCGCCCGCGATAAATTGCTTGCGTATCTCACGTAACTCACATATCGGTATTATTTGTGTTTCCCTCCGGCATCTCCGGCTTTGTCATTGGCCTTGTCCCGTATATTTATAACGAGTTTAACGGCCACTTCGTCTCCTTCGGCAAGGCCAGTGAGTACCTCTGTCTTGTCCTCGCCTTTGATGCCTGTCTTTACAGGGGTTTTTTCGACCTTGCCGCCGTTGCGTATCTTATAGGCCGTGTATTTGCCATTTTCAAATTTCACGGCGGCGTTTGGGACAGTGAGCACATGGCTCTTCTTCTGCGTTATAATGCGCACGTGTGTTGTCATCTCCGGCCTGACGGTCTTTGCGTCTTCAGGCGATATGTTCACTATCGCCTGATAGTAAACGATGTTATCCTTGACAAAGGGATGGGGGTCAATCCTGTTTATGATACCCTTGAAGACCTTATCGGGGTATGTGTCAACAGTGTAGAGGCATTCAAGTCCCTTTTTGATTGCGCCTATGTCGCTTTCATCGACATATATCCACATCTCAAGTTTGTCGGGAATCATTACCGTAACGAGATTGGCGACCTGAAGGCCGGTTACCACTGTTTCGCCTGCCTGACCCTGAATCTCGGACACAACGCCGTCTATCGGCGATACGATATTCGTATAGGAAAGCTTTATTTGGTTTTTCTCTATGTTTGATTTGATTGAGGCAATCTCCGCCTCCTGCATCTTCCTGTCGTCAAGGAGTTCGTTTTTCTGGCGGCTTACCGTCTCTTCGTTCTTTTTCACATCGGCCTCTGCCTGAGCAAAGTCTGCGGCGGACTTGTCGAAGTCATTTTGGGCGAGGTAGCCCTTCTGAAGCAGGGTCTCTTTTCTTTGCATATCGAGGGAGGTGATTTTGAGTTTCGCCCGTTTTGATATGAGGTCCTGCTCTGCCTCCCGTATTTTCTGAGGATAGGTGACGACGATTTTATTCAGACTACTCTTTGCCTTACCCAGAGAAATGCGAAGCTCCTCGATGTCTTTGGCAATGTCGCGGTCATCTATTTTTGCAATCAGCTGATTTTTCTTGACAGGGTCGCCGACCTGGACGAGCATTTGCAGTATTTCCCCCGTTGCCCTTGCCCCGATTTTAATCATAGCGCCGACCTGGGGCTTGATTATTCCTGTCTCTACAACGATATTCTCAAGGTCAGAGTACGAGACCTTTGCCGTTTCTATTATCTCATACGGGGGTTTCTTTGTAAGAAAGTTATAAACGAAGACTGACAGGACGGCAGTTATGAGAAATGCTGCCACTATGGCAAGTTTCTTGTGTCGTTTGATAAAATCAGGAATCATTTGCCTGTCTTAGCGCCTCGTCAACTACCTTTTTTACCGGCACGGAAAACACATCGGCGGCCTTTTTACAGTCCTCATACTCGGCTGACACGTTGAGGACTATACCGTTTCTCCTGGCTGTTTTTATTCTTATCTCACCGTATCTGGTGTTTACGGCGCTGACTTCCCTCTGGAGCATCTCCCTCTGCACGCGGTAATATCTCAGCCCTATTGTGGTAGTCTCCTCGAAGATTATCTCTGAAAGCTGCTCTATCCTGTCCTCCTCCGCTATCACGGTAAGCAGGGCTGCAGGGCGGCATTTTTTCATTATAACGGGGGTGATATATACATCGAGCGCGCCGAACTGAAATAGTTTATCCATGACAGCGCCGTATAACTGCGGTGACATGTCGTCGATGTTTGTCTCAATGACGGCGAAGGCGGCGTCTTGCGTGCCCTTGCCCTGGGAGGATGGCCCTGCCGCCGCGCCTATGAAAACCCTGAGAATATTTGGCGCATCAGCAATGTCGCGGCTTCCTGCCCCCGTGCCTATGGTTGTAACGGCCATTTCCGGAAACGCCCCGAAACCATTCGCCATCTCCTTCATAATGGCAGCTCCCGTGGGCGTAGTCAGCTCAAAATCCACCCCGCTTGAGTAAACGGGAATCCCTCTTAACAGATGAGCCGTTGCCGGTGCTGGCACGGGGAGCGTTCCATGTGCGGTCTTTACGCTGCCGCCGCCAACGTTTATGGGCGAGATGACAATTTTAGCTATACCAAGGTATTTAATGCCAAATAAAAATCCAAACACATCGACCAGACAATCGACGCCGCCGAGTTCGTGGAGGTGCGTAAGCTCTAACGACTGTCCATGCGCACGGGACTCGGCCTCGAATATTCGGCGAAATATCCTCAGGCCCTTAGTTTTTATATCGTCGTCGAACTCAGTGCCGTTTATTATCTCCATTATATCGTGCCATGACCTGTGCTCATGGCTTTCAGCGGTCTTCACATCGAACTTAATCGCACTGAAACCGTTTTTAGAGACCGTCTCAGAGGTTATATCAAAGCTGTCCAGGCGCAGGTGACCGCCCCCTGCTTTGTGATTCAGCAGAAGGAAAAGTTTCTCCCTTAGGTACTCAAGCGAAACCCCGGCGTCAAGGAGCGCCCCAACGAGCATATCCCCGCTGACCCCTGAGGCGCACTGAATATAGGCAGTTTTCAAGTCTTCCATCAACGGTATATTTTAACTTTATCGTTACAGAAAAAACATCGGTTTACAATTGGGGCAGACGCATTAGAAATTGCCTCCCTTATTTTTGTCATTCTGGACAAGCCGTATGGCGACAATTTTTGTCGTGGATACATTTTTTGTCGCGGAGTGAGATAACTTACACAATTTATTTTAAAATAATGAAATAATTTGCTTGACTTTTTTCTACCCCCCTCCCATAATACACCATATTTTTAAGCAATTATGGCGGGAGGGGGAAAAGAAAATGTTTACAGTAAAAAGTAACAATCCGAAAGGAAGCAGCAAGGTATCTCTATTTGTTCTAATAAGTTACGTTATAACGTATTTATTTAGCCCGATTTTTATAAGTAGTTTAAATGCGTACGCACAAACCGTAAAAAGACCAGATATTCGAAGTAATATCAATAAAGACCAGGAGAAAGCATTCATTCAGTTTACATCCGGCAATCACATAATAGGCTTTAAGGAAGACAAGGTATATGTAGCCTCAATGGATCATGCGCTGACAGTGGAATTTATGGGAGCAAACAAAGTAACGCCTCAGGCTAATAGTGGACAGACAACAGAAGGAAAGGCTCCGGCATTAGGTAAAGTAAGGTATGACAATCTATGGGATGGAATAACGTTATCCTACGAGTCTGGACAAAAGGGGCTACTGGTAAGTACATATAATCTGAAAGCAGGTTCAGATCCCGGACAAATTAGATTGAAATACAACGTACCGCTATCGATAGACGGCAAGGGAAACCTTGTACTCAAATACGACACAGGCACAATGCAGGAATCAGCGCCAATAGCCTGGCAGGAAATCGAGGGTAAAAAGGTACCGGTAGAAATAAGTTTTAAACCTAAAAACGGCAGTTAAGTATCAAAAGCAGTTGGCATAAGTGCAAAATAAAATAGTTGAGCAGGTTGTTTTTGCAAAATTAATCTAAAAGCGTAAGAGATAATAATCTTCATTTTTTCTGCAGTATTCAAATGCTCCGCATATGTTTTTAGTTTCTTGAGAAAGGCCGCCAATGCTACCAG